>JBJHDK010000025.1:0-31009 GCA_050486505.1 Fibrobacteria bacterium
ACGCTTGTTGCTCGACGCGGTGCTGGGCGACCCGACCCTGTTCGTTCGCTCCGATGAGACCGAGCTGTCATGGAAGTTTCTCGACGCCCTGCTCAAGCAGTGGGCCGCGAGTCCCGCCGGCAAGGCGTTTCCGAACTATGCCGCCGGGGAGAACTCCCCGAAGGTCGCGGACGAGGTGCTGCTTCCTGGAACCCGCTGGCTCGACTTCTCGAAGTGGGACAACGTCTGCCCTTAACGGCGGGCCGGAATCACCATCAAAGGCGGAGACTTCTCCGCCTTTTCCGTTTTCAGGAATCTCGCTGCAACCGCAGGGGTCGGTCCTTGCCCCCTTCGGTGGCCGCGATCGCAGCGGGCAGGGAGACGCGCACGCTTGTCCCCTCGCCAGGTAAGCTTTCGACGGTGACCTTTCCCCGATGGGCCTTGACGATTCCGTGCACCACGGGCAGGCCGAGCCCCGTGCCTTCGCCGGTCGGCTTCGTGGTGAAGAACGGGTCGAAGATGCGCGGCAGGACGTCGGCCCCGATTCCGGGTCCGGTGTCGCGCACGGTCATGACGACTTCCCGCGATGCTCCTCCGTCATTGGTAGTGTGCAGCGCGATTTCCACGAGGCCGACTTCCTTGCCGATGGCTTGCACCGAGTTTTGCACGAGGTTGAAGATCGTCTGCTTCATTTGGGACGGGTCGGCCAGAACGGGTGGCAAGTCGGTTTCGACCACCGTCTCGATGCGGAGATGGGGGGGGGCTTCGGGAAGCATCGCCTTCAGGGTTTCCCGGAGCAGTTCATCAAGTTGAAGGGGGACTCTCTCGGAACCGATCTGCCGCGTGAAGGTCATGATCTGGCGCACCAGCTCCGCCGCCCGGTCCCCGGAGTTCCGGATATCCGCGAAGTGCTTGCGCGCGGGATGGTCGGAGGGGAGGTTTCGCAGGCCGCGATCCGCGTTCAGCAGGATGGCGGTCAGGATGTTATTGAAGTCGTGCGCGATGCCGGCGGCCAGGGTGCCCAGCGCTTCCATCTTCTGTGCCTGTCGCAGCTCCGTTTCGGCACGGTCGCGCGCGTCCCGGGTGCGGTCGTGTTCCACGATCTCCGCCTTGAGGAGGGAGTTGGATTGCCCGAGTTGCCGTGCCGTTTCGCGGGCGAATTCCAGGTTTCGCTCCCGTTCGCGGTCCATGTGGTTCACCTTGCGTGCCGCGGCCCAGAGCAGTATCGTGAGAATGAAGATATTGGCCGTGGCAAACAATGCGAGCCCGAACCCCGTGCCGTACCAGCCGAGGGCCTGTCCCTGGAGACGCAGCCAGCCGACGACGAAGGGGAGAATGATGAGCGGCGGGAGTATGCGGCGGGCCATGACACCGCCACCGTGGGGACTGGTCAGCACCGAGACGAGTCCCCGGTCGGCCCGGGCCAGCATGAGCGCCGGACCGTAGAGAGTGAACAGCAGGGCGGTATGCACGGCCATTGAGGAGTAGGCGAAGGTTTCATAGAGCGAGACGGATCCGTATCCGTAACCCAGCAGCCCGGTCATGCCGATCAGGGAGACGGCCAGAGCCATCACCTGCGAGGGACGCAGCCCGCGCCGCGGCTCGAAATCGATCAACAGCAGCGAGATTCCGAGCAGCAGGAAGTTGAGGCTGGCTGCCGGAGTCATGCGGCCGGGGTGGGGAAGGTTTTCCCGGATGACGGCTTCGGGAAACAGCCAGAGATCCATTCCCAGCGACCAGCCTCCGAGGTATTGGGATAGCGAAGCGCCACCCATCAGGGCAATGCCGAGGGCGAGTCCCCCATGCAATACCCTGGCAAACGCATGCCTGGAGACGCAGCAGAGGATCAGGGAAATGCCGCCCGCGCAGAATCCCACGGCTGTCAGGGGCTTCATGGCCGCGAAGGAGGGAAGCACGCGCTTGAAGGGCTCGATGTCCATTGCCCAGCCCAGAAGGGTGACGATGCCCGTCACCACTGAGAGTGCGGCGAAGGACAGAACGTAGAGGCGCGGGTTTCGCATGCTCGGTGCTACATCGCCGGGGCCGGATCAACGTTTCGGGAAAGCGAGGCCGCGCATCTGCCACAACAGGCGGGGTGATTTCCAAAGCGTCGTGAAGACGATGCGCCCCATGGTTCTTTTCCCGGGAGGCAGGCGGTTGATCGCGTGCGCCGACCTGTCGAAAACCCGGTCCGGAATTTTTGTAAAGGCCTTCTTGATGCTGCAAATGCGGCGGTGCTCGCGACCGTAGGCCTCGTCCCAGCGTTTGCGGTATTCTTCGTAGAAGGGGATGCGAGTCTTTTCATCCGTGAGTTCGATTGTTCTCATGGCCGCTTCGGCAGCGAACTTGCCGGCTGTCATGGCTTCGAGGATGCCGGCGCGGCTGATGGGGTGCACCATGTTGGCGGCGTCGCCGACCTTGTAGAGGTTGTTGGTGGCAAGGGGCGCTTGGGGGTAACCGCAGGGGATGGCGCCGCCCTGCGTGGTCAGGATTTCGGATCCCGGATAGGTGCGTTCGAGGAAGGTTTTCAAGGCTTTGCGGGCAGGTGCTTCCTGGGCGTAGTCCTTGCCGACGACGAGCCCGACGTTGGCGACGTGCTCGTCGCGCGGGAACAGCCAGGCGTAGCCGCCCGGTGCATAGTTGGTCCCGAAGAACATCTGGATCTTGTTGACGGGGTAGTTCGGCCCCTTTACCAAGGCGAAGACTGCGGGTTCCACGTCGAAATTTCCCTGGATGACGGGTTCACCTGCGCCGAAACCGACGCCGGGGCCGCTGCAATCAAGAACCACGCGTGCCTGCAGCGTGATGATTCCATCCGGTGTTTCGCAGCGCACCGTCCTGCGCCCGTTCTCCATCCGGGAAACTTCGGTCGCGCGCGTCCTGAAGTTGCAGTGGACTCCCGCCGCCCGGTTTTGTTCCGCGAGACGTCGGTGCATGCGGGCACGGTCGATGAGGTAGCCACTCCCCTCTTTGCCGAATTCCACGGGTGTTCCGTCGGGAGAAACGAAGATGGCCCCGTCCACGGGGCCGCGGATCCATTCGGGTTCCACTTCGGAAACCAACGCCTCGAGACGGCCGCGGTGCACGGCCTCGGCGCAGGAAACGGGCTCGCGCCAAGGGTCGCGCTTGTCGAGCAAGGCGATGGAACGCGTCCCCGGAGCGCGTGCGAGAGTCAGCGCCGCGAGCAAACCGCCTGGGCCGGCACCGATGACGACGAAGTCGTATTCAGTCAGAAGAGGGTCGGTCATGGGTGGGGAAGGTAGGAATGATGGAATGATGAACGGATTCGCTTCGGGTCGGGATGCCGAGGCTTTCGGTCGGTTGTGCAATCCGGGAAGAGCGGGCGATCAGGCGCCTGTCTCGTCCTTCGTGATTGCGACGTACTCCCGTCGCGCCTGCACATGGTGGAAGCGGTCTTCCTCGGGGCACCACGCAGTCAGTTCGCGACCGTAAACGCAACCCGTATCAAGACCCTTGAAGCCCGGCAGGTCGACGAGGCCCCGTTCGGCCCAGTGTCCGAAGACGACGGTCTTGCCGGGCGGGACGCATTCAAACCATGGCGGGTCGATTCCTTGCCGGTTCAACGCATCGCCCGTGCCGTCCCACGTGCGGATGTTTTGCAGAACACGGGGTTGCATGTCCCGAAGCTTCGCTCTTCCCGGTTCGAGTCCAGCGTGGACGATGATCAGGTCGGGCTCCTCGATGTACAGGGGCCAGCCGGCGATGTGCTCGAGCCAGAACTCGCGATCCTCACCGAGCGAAGCGAGGTAGGCATCCTGCTTCTGCGTGCGCAGCGCGGAGGAGACGGTTGCGGCGTTCAGGCAATGCTGGTCGTGATTGCCCCGAACCACCAATGCATCGAAGCGTTGCAGCAATTCCAGGGCCTCGCGAACCTTCGGGCCCTTGCCGACGATATCCCCGACGGAGTAGAGCCGATCCTTGCCGGGCGTGAAGCGGAAGTGGTAGAGAAGTTCCGACAGCTCGTCGGCGCAGCCGTGAATGTCGCCGATGATCAAGCGGCGCGAAGCAGGCACGGCGTGATTACCAGTATTCCTCGACGTGCAGGGAACCCGGCTCCGAGGAGGTGTGGAGCGTGTAACCCTTCGGGTCGAGAACCTTGCGGACATCCTCGATCATGGCGGGGTTTCCGCAGAGGAAGACCGAGGTTTTTTGGGGATCCAGCGTGACATCGAAACGTTCCTTGAGGATTTCGCTGTCGAAATAACGCGTGATGCGTCCCGTGTCGCCGCTCCAGCCGCCGGTGTCGAGATGTGGGCGCGTGATCGAAGGGATGTAATGGACGCCGGCAAGCTCGACTGCGTTCCGTGTCATTTCATCGGTGTATCCGAGGTCGCCGCTGACCGGGGCCCCTTGGAGCACCACGAAGCGCAAGGGAAACGGTTTGATGCGATGGGTGCGCAGCATGGAGATATAAGGCGCCAGTCCCGTACCGGTGGCGGCGAGCACGACGGTGTCGTGTTCCGGTGGCACGGTATCGAGTGTGAACAAGCCGCGGATCTTGACGCCGAGGTTGAGGCGATCGCCTTTTTTAAGCTGCACGAGACGGGGGGTCAGCGAGCCATTGGAGACGACGGAGATGTAAAACTCAAGGACATCGGTCTCATGCCCTCCCGAGGCGATGCTGTAGGCTCGCAGAACCAGGCGATCCGGCTTCTGTTCCTTGAACTCCGGCTCGCTGCCTTCGCGACGGGGCACGTTGCTCGATAGTCCCAACAAGACATACTGTCCCGAGACGAAGGGCTCGACGGGCTGGTCGGGGCGCACCTTCAGGATGAACAGGTCGGGTGTCAGAAAGCGGATGTCCTCGACGGACGCGTTATACTTCTCGTGTACAGGATCCATGCGCGCAAATCTAGTCTAGGGGCTGTTTGTTCAGGCGCGAAAATCGGCAAAAAAACGCATTGAGGGGGGGAGGGGCGTCTTCTATATTTCCCGTCCCTAGGATGGTTTTTTTCTCAAAAGGAGGGCCACGTGGCCATTAAGATCGGAATTAACGGATTCGGGCGTATCGGACGCATGGTGTTCCAGGCCATTTGCGACCAGGGACTGCTCGGCAAGGAGCTTGATGTGGTCGCAGTGGTCGACGTGTCGACCGACGCGGACTACTTCGCTTACCAGATGCGCTATGATTCCGTGCACGGCAAATTCAAGCACAAGGTCGAAACCGCGAAGAGCGATGCTTCGAAGGAAGAAGCCGACATCCTGATCGTCAATGGCCACAAGATCAAGTGCGTTGCCGCCACTCGCGACCCTTCCGGACTTCCCTGGGGCGAGCTCGGCGTCGATTACGTGATCGAGTCCACGGGCCTGTTCACCGACTCGGAAAAGGCCAAGGGGCACCTGGCCGCGGGTGCCAAGAAGGTGATCATCTCCGCTCCGGGCAAGGGTGATGTCAAGACTCTCGTGATCGGCGTGAACGAGAATGAATACGATTCCGCCAAGCACGACATCGTGTCGAATGCGTCCTGCACGACCAACTGCCTCGCACCCCTGGTGCACGTGCTGCTCAAGGAAGGCATCGGCATCGAAACCGGCCTGATGACGACCATCCATGCGTACACCGCCACCCAGAAAGTCGTCGATGGTCCCTCGAAGAAGGACTGGCGCGGCGGCCGCGCGGCGGCCATCAACGTCATCCCCTCCACCACAGGCGCGGCCAAGGCCGTGGGTGAAGTGCTGCCCGCCACAAAGGGCAAGCTCACCGGCATGGCGTTCCGCGTGCCCGTCGCCGACGTCTCCGTCGTGGACCTGACCTTCCGTGCCACCCGCGACACGTCGATCGAAGAAATCGACGGCTTGCTGAAAAAGGCGTCCCAGTCGTACCTCAAGGACATTCTCGGTGTCACCGACGAGGAGCTGGTTTCCAGCGACTTCATCCACGACAGCCGCTCCTCGATTTACGACTCGCTGGCCACTCTGCAGAACAACCTGAAGGGCGAAAAGCGCTTCTTCAAGGTCGTGTCCTGGTACGACAACGAGTGGGGTTACTCCAATCGCGTCGTCGACCTTGTCAAGCACATGGCGAAGAAGGACGGTAAATAAGTGCCCAAACTCTTCATCGAAGACCTCGATCTCAAAGGCAAGCGCGTGCTGGTGCGCGTCGATTTCAACGTTCCCGTCAAGGACGGCGTTGTTGAAAGCGACAAGCGCCTGCGCGAGTCCCTTCCCACCTTGCAATACGCGCTGGACAAGGGGGCCTCGCTGGTACTGATGAGCCATCTCGGCCGTCCCGATGGCAAGCGCGTCGAAAAGCACAGCCTCAAGCCCGTCGCCGCGCACCTTGGGGGGCTTCTCGGCCGCCCCGTGAAGTTCCTTGACGACTGCGTCGGCCCTGACGTGGAAAAAGCCTGCGCCGCGTTGCAGCCGGGCGAAGTCGTCGTGCTCGAGAACCTGCGCTTCCATCTCGAAGAGGAAGGCAAGGTCAAGGCAAAGGATGGCACGGTGACGAAGGCGGATCCCGAAGCGGTTGCGGCGTTCCGCGCATCGCTCAGCAGGCTGGGCGACGTCTTCGTGAACGACGCCTTCGGCACGGCGCACCGTGCGCACAGCTCGGTGGTCGGCGTCGAACTTCCCCGCGCGGCGGGGTATCTCCTCAAGAAGGAACTGGATTTTCTCGGAGGCGCGCTCGAGGCCCCGAAGCGCCCCTTCGTTTCCATCATCGGCGGCGCGAAGATCTCGGGAAAGATCGACGTGATCATGGCGCTGTTGCCGAAGGTCGACAAGCTCATCATCGGTGGCGGCATGGCCTACACCTTCCTTAAGGCCCAAGGCCTCGAGATCGGCAAGTCGCTGGTTGAGAACGACAAGGTCGATCTGGCCAAGAGCCTTCTCGCGGAAGCCGGCGACAAGATCGAGCTGCCGATCGACTTCCATGTGACCGACGCCCTCGATTTCGGCGCGCGCAAGATCGGTTCACCGCTCAAGGCGGTGCCCCGCGACGGTATTCCCGCCGACATGGAATCGGTCGACATCGGTCCTGAGACGGCGAAGAAGTTCGCGGAGATCATTACGAGTGCCGGAACCGTGGTCTGGAACGGGCCCATGGGCGTTTTCGAGATCGAGGCCTGCGCCCAGGGCACCTTTGCCGTGGCCCGTGCCTTGGTGGATGCGACCGCGAAGGGCGCCATCACCATCATCGGCGGCGGCGACTCCGCCGCCGCGATCGAACAGGCCGGGCTCGAGAAGAAGGTTTCGCACGTGTCCACCGGTGGCGGCGCCTCGCTCGAGTTTCTCGAAGGCAAGGCGCTTCCCGGAGTCACCGCACTCACCGACAAGTAGTCCCGCACCCGCTCCGGGGGCGTTTTCGGGACCCGGGGCTTCATCCCTCTCCGGCATGGCCGGGTTAACACGACAGGAACACAAATGCGCCGCAGAATTTTGGCCGGTAACTGGAAGATGCATTTGACCCCGGAGCAATCCGCAGCCCTTGCCACGGAGATCGCCGAGGGCCTGAAGGCGAATCCCGCCGACCATGAGGTGGTGGTGTGCCCGACCTTCGTCGGACTCGATCGCGTCGCGACCGCGGTTGCGGGAACGGCGCTGCAGGTTGGAGCGCAGGACATGCACTGGGAGAACCAGGGAGCCTTCACGGGCAAGGTTTCCGGAGACATGCTGGCTTCCCTGGGTGTCCGTTACGTGATTCTTGGACACTCCGAGCAGCGTGCGTACTTCCACGAAACGGACGAGACCGTGAACAGAAAGGTGCGCAAGGCATTGTCAGACGGGCTCGTGCCAATCGTTTGCGTGGGGGAGACCCTGGAAGAACGCGAGGGCGGGACCACTGAAAAAGTCGTGGAAACCCAAGTCCGCGGAGCGTACGTCGGCCTTTCGGCAGAAGAGGCCGGAAAGACGGTGATCGCGTACGAACCGGTCTGGGCCATTGGCACTGGCCGCACGGCCACCTCTGCGCAGGCCCAGGAGGTGCACAAGTTCATCCGCGGCCTGCTTGCGAACCTTTTCGGGCGCGAGGTCGCGGAGGCCGTGCGCATCCAGTATGGCGGCAGCATGAAGCCGGAAAATGCCGCCGAGCTGCTGGCGCAGCCTGACGTCGACGGCGGGTTGATCGGGGGGGCATCCTTGAAGGCAGCCTCATTTCTGGGTATTATTTCCGCCTCGTAAATTTCGGAACACGCCGGATCACAAGGAATTTTCATGGGAATCGGATACACCCTCCTGCTTGTTCTCCACATCGTGATTTGCTTCGTCATCATTCTCCTGGTGACCTTGCAAAATGACAAGGGTGGGGGATTGGGCGGCGCTTTCGGCGGCATGGGAGGCGGAGGCGCCTTCACGGGCGGCGCGGCAGTGACCATTCTGACGAAGGCCACGCAGTGGGTCGGGATCGTCAGCTTCGTCGTACTTCTAGGCCTGAATGCGATCAGCACCCGGGGCGCCGGGGGGCTCGGCGAATCAGAGCTGGGGCGTTCGACCCAGGGACTTGGGGGCGCGGTTCCCACCGGAGTGCTCGGGCCCACGCAAACCAACCCGGCCATTCCGGGAATGGGTGGCGAAGCGGAAGGCTCCGGGGAGTAACGCATCAAAAAAACAGTTTCGCGGTCGTGGTGAAATGGTAGACACGCAAGCTTGAGGTGCTTGTGGGGGCAACCCTGTAACGGTTCAAGTCCGTTCGACCGCATTCTTGAAAGCCGTTCGTCAGGATTCCTGGTGAACGGCTTTTTTTTTCGGACCTACCTGCTAACTTTCCGCCGTGCTGTATCACCTTCTCTATCTCGTTCCCAAAAACTGGCTCAGTCGTTGCATCGGCCATGTGGTCGGCAGGCGATGGCCATTCGGTTTGCATCGTCGTTTGCGCGATGCCTTGATCCGTGCCTTTCGTCCCGATGTTGAAGAAGCCGCACTGCCGCTTGATGCGTACGAGACGTGGCAAGCCTTCTTCACTCGCAGGCTGAGACCCGGGGCACGCCCATCGGGGACGTCGCCGCTGGTGTGCCCCGTCGACGGGACCCTGACGCAGCGGGGACACCTGGAGCCCCCCCGTCTTTCCATGACCCAGATCAAGGGAATCGATTATACGCTCGAAGGCTTGCTCGGCGGTTGGGAGACGGCGCCATACGTCGGCGGGTCTTTCTTGACGGTGTATCTCGCGCCGTGGAATTACCATCGGATCCATGCCCCGGCGCGGGGGCGCGTTACGCGCGCCCGCCACGTGGCCGGTGCCCTATGGCCGGTCAACGCCTGGAGCGTGCGCAATATCCGCGAGCTCTTTGTCCGGAACGATCGGGTGCTTGTCGAGATGGAGTGCCCCGAAGGCAGACTTGCGATCGCGATGGTGGGGGCGACCAATGTCGGGCGCACGACGCTGGCATTTTCGGATCTGCGGGGAAACGCGCCGCCGGGACCCGACGGGATCCGCGACTTTGCTCCGAAGGGCGATCTTCGGCTCTCCAAGGGGGACGACCTGGCTTGCTTTGAGATGGGATCAACCATCGTGCTGGTTCTTGATGCGGCGTGGACCGCGCGTTTGCAGCCCGGTTTGCTCGAAGGCGCTGCACCCATACCCGTTCGACTCGGCCTCGACCTCGCGATCCCATCCGTGCCGTGAAACTCGCCCTTTCCCCCAGGCAGTTGCAACATCTGAGGGCCTACGCGGAGCCGTTCACGAAAACGCCTCCCGCATTGCTGGGGCACTTCGCCCGGGATGGCTCCGACGGATTCCCGTTCGCCCCGGAATCGGATCGCGGGCTCGGCGTGATGCTGTTGACCGCGTCGCTTTATCGTCCAGGCGGCGAGGTGGCCGCGGCAAAACTCGTCGCGGGGTTGCATGCGCGATTCGGCAACGAGATCTTTCGGTTGAACCGCGTGCCTTTCGAAACCTTGCTCGCCGCCGTCGAAGAGCTGTCTCCGGATCTTGAGGAACAGGAACTCAAGCAGATTCCGGGAGTCCTGCGCAGTGTGTGCGACTTTTTTTTTCGCACCGGCCCGCTCACCGCGTGGCTATCGCCCCCCGCCGATTGGGAAGTCCGGCTTGGCGAGCTTTGCGGAGAGATTCACCGCATGGGATTGCACTCTCGCACGCGCACGCGCGGGCGCTGGTTTTTTTGGCTCATGTCGCATCAGACCGGGTTTGCCGCGCGCTACCCCCAAGCCATGACATTCCGGTGGCCGGTGAGTGCGGGGCACATGCGCTTCGTCTATGACATCGCGCGGCCTCCCCGCGCACAGACCCTGCCGTCGCCCGAGCGAAGGCTCGATACCTTCGCGGAACTTGCCTCCACGGCTTTCCCTGATGAACCGTGGAGGCTCTTCCGTCCGCTCGAGGCGTTTCTCGAGCCCGCGGCGGGTGGGACCTTTCACTGCCGGGATGCGCAGGGTGGTTGCCGTCGTTGCGCGTTGGCGGCGGAGTGTCCGGCGGCGCAAAACTTTCTCGCGACTGAAGCCGCGGCGGGAGAATAGGTTTCCGGCATGCGCCCTTACTTCCCGTCATCGTTCTTGTTCCTGCTTTTTGCGGCATGTTCCGAGGGCGGTTTTCGCGGAACCCCTGAATGGAACGGAATTCCCCTGACACCGGTCCCGCACGCGGAAGCCTCCCCCGACGGCGGGATGCCCGCGCAAGGCGTCGCCCCGCTCCGCCTTCTGCAAACGGAGGGACGGGACGGGGGGCCGGCGATGGAGTTACGGGAGTTTTCGGGGATCGCCGCGGCATACCTTGCCTTTCAGGAACTCGCGTCCTCCAGGGAGGAATTCCGCGCAGGCTTCGTCATTCGCGGTGAGCATGTGCACTTCGTGCGTGGTCGCTGGATGGGGAGTATGGCACTTGCCGATTGGCCCGGTCACGATGCGCTTTGGGCCTCATTGGTGTTGCCCGTCCGCCGGGGGGAAGAGGGGCATGTTCCCGGGGCATTCGCTTCGATGCTGCACCACGGCAGATTTTCAGGCTCGGAGCGCATCCTCGTTCACGAGTTTCTGGGCCACCCTCTGGAGTTCGCGGTCTTCGCGGTCCTACTCGATTGCCATGGCGATCCTGCATGGCTGTACGCCTCGGCACGCGCATCCGATGCTCTGAAGGAACATGTCCGGCGAGTGGCGGACGAGGCCGCGCAGGGTTCGCAGCACGGTTTCGGGGGGCCGTTGGAAGCACATTTCGCCGGCCGCGGAATGGTTGTGGTCGAGGGGTGTTTCGATGAAAGTCTGGCCCGATTCTGGCTCCAGGCGCAATCGAGAGCCCTAAAACGGCTGAAATTGAAGGGCAGCGGCGAAATTTTCAGAAATTTCGATTGACAATCGCCCTGTTTCGGCGATATTTAGTGGCAACGGTCGTTTTTACCGTTTTTCCACAAAGGAGTGCCCATGAGTCACATTCAGGCCCTTGAAAACGAAATCGCCGCCCTGAAGGAAGAGTTCGAGAAGTTCGAGCGCGGCAACAAGTCCGCTGGAACCCGCGCGCGCAAGGTCCTTCAGAACATCAAGCGTATTTCGCAGGAAATCCGCGTGCAGATTCAGACTGCGAAGAAGGGCGACTCCGCCGAATCGTGAAAGAGCGTTCCGGCTTGCGTCGTGCTTTGTGGAGCACGACGGAAGAAAGGGCACCCCTCCGGGGCGCCCTTTCTTGTTTGGTGGCCGAAGACATGAGTTCCTGTTCCCCGAAACGTCCTCGTTAATTTTGCCACTTTTGCTAGGTTATGCCCGTTAACGCATTTTTTAAAGGGGTTTCGCACGTGTTCGGATTCATTTCAAGCGATATCGGAATCGACCTGGGAACCGCGAATACCCTGGTGCACGTTGCCGGACGCGGTGTCGTCATCAATGAGCCCTCGGTCGTCGCCGTGGATCGTCGCAGCAACAAAGTGATCGCCATCGGAAACGAGGCCAAGCAAATGCTCGGCCGTACTCCCGGGGAAATCATCGCCGTGCGTCCGATGAAGGACGGGGTGATCGCCGACTTCCAGTTGGTTGAGAGCCTCCTCACGCGGCTCATCAAAACGGCACAGAAGTATCCGCTCTTTTTCCTGCGGCCGCGCATCGTGGTCGGCGTGCCCTCGGGCATTACCGAGGTGGAGAAGCGCGCGGTGCTTGATGCGGCGCGCAAGGCCGGCGCGCGCGAGGTGCACCTCGTGGCGGAACCGATGGCGGCTGCGATCGGCATGGGCATTCCCGTCGAGGATCCCAGCGGCAACATGATCATCGACATCGGAGGAGGCACCTCCGAGATCGCGGTGATCGCCCTCTACGGCATTGTATGCGATACTTCGGTGCGCGTGGGCGGCGACGAGATGGATGAGGCGATCATCAGCTATCTCAAGAAGAACTACAACCTGCTCGTGGGCGAGAGCATGGCCGAGAAAATCAAGATGACGATCGGATCCGCCTATCCGCTCGATCCTGAACTCGAGATGGAGGTCAAGGGTCGCGACCTGGTGGCCGGTGTCCCGCATACCCTCAAGCTGACCTCCGCGGAAATCCGCGAAGCACTGGCTGAGCCGGTGAATGCGATCGTGGAAGCCGTGCGGCACGCACTCGAACAGACGCCCCCCGAGCTTTCCGCCGATCTGATGGACAAGGGGATTGTCATGACGGGTGGCGGCGCTCAATTGCGCGGCCTCGATGAACTGCTTCGCCGCGAAACAGGGCTTCCCGTCAACGTGATCGACGACCCGTTGGTCTGCGTCTGCAAGGGGACTGCGCGCATTCTCGAGGACATGGACAAGTATTACAAGGTCCTCATGGACTCGCAGCGCTGAATCGTCATTTCTCGCGCACGGGGTCGTGCGGGGCGGGTTCCAACGGAGAGTCTTCACGGTGAACATACTGGAGTGGCTGCGCAAGGCTTTGACCGCATGGAACGGCGTCTTCTCGTTCTTACTTGCGATCGTTTTTTCCGCGGCGCTGATCTCCCTCGACGCGGCGGGCAAGCGCGTGTTTCACGAAGTGATGGTCGGAACCTTCCTCCGTCCCGTGCACGCTGTGCTTTCGCGCTTTGACGGCACGCTGCTCGTGCATCGCACGAATGTGCGCCTGACCCAGGAGAACGTCGCCTTGCGGCTCGAGAACGACATGCTTCGACAGGCGATCAGGCAGATCCCGCGCCTGGAAGAGATGGAACGCTTCCGCGCGGCGACCGACCTGCGGTTGAAGCCGGCGCGCGTGATCGCCCAAGATCCGGGACGGTTTCAGGCTGCCTGGCTGATCGACCTCGGCAGGGCCGATTCCGTGGCGGTGAGCATGCCGGTCGTGACCGCGCGCGGCATCATCGGCAAAACCGCACGCGTGCATCATCGGCACACTCTGGTGCAACTCCTCTCCGATCCCGGCTTCAAGGTTTCCGTCCAGTCCGATCGCAGCCGTGCGCGCGGGATCATGGAGACCGACGGCCCCGGACGGCTGGTAGCGCGTTTTCCTGTCGGATCGGACGTAGCCTTGGGGGATACCCTCGTGACCACGGGTTTGGGAGGCGTGTTCCCGAAGGGCCTTCGCATCGGAGAAACCCAGCGCGAGGTCACCCGGCAGGAGCAGGAACACCAGGATGTGCTGCGTTCCTTCAGGATCAGGCCTTTCCAGGAATTGAACACCGTCGAGGAATTGTTCGTCCTGATCGAGGAGGATCGCTGGATCCTTGGAGACACGCTGCCATGAAGACCCGTATCCCGCGCACGGATTTGCTGATCGACGTTCTCTTGCTGGTGGGAGCTCTGGTCTTGCAGCAAACCCTGGCGCGATGGGCGGCCATCGGCACCGTGCGCCCCGACCTGACCCTCATCGCCCTGACGGCAGTGGCCCTGCGGCGTGGCCCGGTAGGCGGGCTCTACGCGGGACTTTTCCTCGGGCTTGTCCAGGACGTCTATGCCGTTTCCACACTGGGGGCCGGAATGCTGGCTAAATCCCTGGTGGGGTATGCCCTTGGGTTCTTCGAGGATCGGGTGATGAAGGTCATGGCTGCGACCCGCATGCTTCTGCTGGCCGCGGCGCTCGCCGTGCATGACCTGGCTTACTTCGCGGCCGCGGGATATCGAGGCGTGCAGTTTTGGGACGCGATGCTGCGGCATTCGCTCCCCTCCGCGGTTTACACCCTGGTTCTCGGTGGCGTGCTGTTCTATCTCGCGGCCGGCTTCAGGTCACGGGAGGCGTGAGCGGTTGCGGTCATCGTATTCCAATCCCCTCGATGACATCCAGTACCGCCGCAACGCGGCAAGGATGTTGTTCTGGGTCCTGTTGTTCGCCGCCGTTGCGCTTTCAGCGCGTCTGTTTTACCTGCAGGTCGTGCAGGGGGAGTATCATCAATCGCTCTCGGAACAGAACAGCATTCGCCTGCAGGTGATCAAGGCGCCGCGGGGCCTGATCTACGACCGAAACGGAACCATCATCGCGAGCAACCGCCCCAGCTACCAGATCGCCATCATGCCGACCGAGTTGCGGCGCGACGAACCGGTACTGGAAAGGCTTTTGCGGTTTCGCGATGCTGCGGGAACGCGTCTCTTCGATTCCGCCCACGTTGCCTGGACACTGGAGCGGGCTCGTTGGCGGCGTTTTCAACCCCTCGTGATTTTCGAAGACGCGCCCTTCGAGGTCGTGTCACTGGTGGAGGAACACCAGTCGTTGCTCCCCGGCGTGGTCACGCTCGTCGAGTCGCGCCGCACCTACCCGTTCGGAACCGCCGCGGCCCATGTCCTCGGATATCTCGACGAGGTCAAGGAAGACGAACTGGGGTTGCCCCATGGAATCTCCGCTTCCGATACGACGGTCTCGCCCTACGAGCGGGGGGATCGCATCGGGCGCAAGGGGCTTGAACGCCAGTACGAGCGTTACTTCAGGGGGCGCGACGGCATGCGCTACGTGAAGGTCAACGCCTTCGGTCGCCAGATCGGTGTGGTCGAAAGCATGCCGAGCCGGTCTCCGCAGCCCGGGAAGAACGTCTACACCACGCTCGACATGGAGCTTCAGCTCCTGGCTGAGACCCTGTTGCCCGATTCGGTGAGGGGAGCCATCGTTGCCTTGGATCCGCGCAACGGCGAGGTGCTTGTCATGGTCTCATCTCCCCGGATGGACGGGAACGTCTTCTCGCTCAGTCGTGAACGCAGGGCCAGGGAGTGGGCGCGCCTTGCCCTGGATCCGGGACGCCCGCTCAACAATCGAGCGGTCAACGGTGGCTACGAGCCCGCGTCGACGTTCAAGGCCGTCACGGGGCTGGCCGGCGTGAGAACGGGCATCGACCCCATGGCATACATGCCGCGTGCTTGTACGGGAGGTTTTCGGTTCGGGAACAGGGTATGGCGTTGCTGGGATCACCGCGGACACGGCTTCACGAATGCAATCTCCGCGTTCGCGGTTTCGTGCGATGTCTATTACTACCAACTCGGTCTCGCAGTGGGCATGGATCGCATCAACGCCGTGGCGCGGCGATTCGGCTTCGGGTCGCGCACGGGAATCGACCTTGAGGGCGACCGCGAAGGACTTCTGATCGATTCGGCAACCTACACCGCCCTGCATTCCCGTCGGGGTTGGCAATGGTCCAGGGGCCAGATCCTGAATCTTTCGATGGGGCAGGGGCAGATCGCAACGCCGCTCCAGTTGGCGAATTACATGGCCGGCATGGCCAACGGGCACGTGATTTACCGTCCGCGCCTGCTGAGGGAGGTGCGCGAGGCCCGCGGTCATTTCGTCACGCGTTCGGAGGCTTCTGTCCTGCATGAGATCGGTCTCGACGACTCAGAGCGCGAGCTCTTGCGCAAGTCCCTGTCGGAAGTGGTCAACGGCCAGAAGGGGACGGGCTGGCGCGCACGCGTGCCCGGGATCTGGGTCGGGGGAAAGACCGGTTCGGCGCAGAATCCCCACGGAGATGTGACGCACGCCATCTTCGTGGGGGCTGCACCGCTCGACGACCCGCGCATTGCCGTGGCCATCGTCTTGGAAAATGCCGGCGGGGGCGGAGCCGTCGCGGCGCCCATCGCGGGTGCCCTTATGCGGAGGTATTTCGAAGATGCCCGGTAGGGAAAAGCGCTCATCAAGCCTTGACTGGCTCATGCTGGGAGCCTTCGCCCTCTTGTTGGCGATCGGGCTTCTCGCCGTATACTCGGCGACGGCCCACGTTCCCGCCTCGGGCTTCTGGCAGAAGCAGATGGTATACGCCGGCATTGGCCTTGTTTTGATGGCGGGTGTTTACCTGATTCCCCCAAGCTGGTTTTACGCCGCAGCGTACCCCCTTTACCTGCTTTCGTTGCTGCCGCTCCTGTACATCATCCTTTTCAAGGGCGACGCCGTGGAGCGTTGGATCAGCCTTCCGGGCGGGCTCAATCTTCAGCCGAGTGAGTTGACGAAGGTGGCGTTGTTGTTGGCGATGGCCCGCCTGCTCTCCTTCCAGCCCGTGTCCCTGGCGAGACCGGGCACGTTGGTGATGCCCTTCCTTCTGTTCCTTGTTCCCTTCGTTCTGGTGTTGATGCAGCCGAACCTCAGCACGGCACTCAGCTTCGTCGTCATGGGAATCATGATGGCTTTTTTCGCGGGGCTTTCGGTTCGCGACGTATTCTTCCTCGCTTCGCCGGCGCTTTCCGTCATCCTGACCTTCAATCAACTGGCCTGGGCGACCTTGTTCATCGTCCTGCTCGTTGTCATGTGGCGTACACGTGCCGCCCTGAGAAGCGTGATTTTCTGGCTGTCGGCCAACATCGCCTCGGGGTATGCGGCGATTTTCGTGTGGAATCGTGTTCTCTTTCCGCATCAGCGCGATCGTATCCTGACATTCGTGGATCCGCATCTCGACCCCCAAGGCGCGGGATACCAAGTGATCCAGAGCATGGTCGCAATCGGTTCGGGCGGAGCTTTCGGGAAAGGGTTCCTGCACGGAACACAGACCAACTTGAGCTTTCTCCCCGAGCAGCACAATGATTTCATCTTCTCGGTCATCGGCGAACAGTTCGGTTTCGTGGGAGCGGTGCTTGTGCTTGGTCTCTTCGTGCTGCTGCTGCAGCGGATTCTGGTCGTCGCAATGGACACGCGCAGCCGCTTCACCGCGTTGGCCGCCGTGGGACTGGTGGGAATTTTCTCCTTTCACGTGCTCGTGAACATTTCCATGACGATGGGCATGATGCCTGTCACGGGGCTTCCGCTTCCGTTTATTTCGTATGGAGGTTCCTTCCTGATTTCCTGCATGCTCATGCTCGGGATCGTCATCAATCTCAGGGCGCACGGCGAACACGTCTAGGCCGATTCGGGGGAGCGCCCGGTTGCGAAGCCGTGCCGGGGAAACGTCAAAGTCGCGGAGGTTCTTCATGCCGTTCCGCCCCCGCCGTTCCCTTCCGTCGCGCATCTTCAGGCGCATCCGTTTCCTCGAAGATTGGCTTCTTCCCCCGGTGTGCCTGCATTGCGGGTTGCGCAAGCGCGCTGCCTTGGATCTGTGTCTTGCCTGTCTGCGCGTGCTGCGGGGTTCCCGGCCCGAGGAGGACGAAGCCGTGACGGGGTTTCCCTGGATCCGCGCGTTGTTCCGTCTCACTCCGCCACTGCAGACCGTGATCCACGGATTCAAGTATCGTCATCAACGTCGCCTGATCGTCTTCCTTTGCGGTTGGTTGCATTGGCGAAGGGCCTGGATCGCCGACACGCCCCGAACCTACGATGCCGTGATCGCGGTGCCGTTGCACCCGGCGCGCGAGCGGGAGCGTGGATACAACCAGGCTCGTGAGATGGCCCGCGCCGTCTCTGCCCTGTGCGGAATGCGCGAGGTTCGTTCGCCGTTGCGACGCGTACGGTTTACGGGAACGCAGACACGCCTGCGCGGCGGGGCGCGGCATGACAACCTGGAGGATGCCTTTCGGGTCGATTCCTGCCGGGTCGCGGGAAAGAGGTTCTTGCTGGTGGATGATGTTTGTACGACGGGCAGTACGCTGACGCATTGCCGCGATGCCTTGTTGCGGGCCGGCGCCGCGCGCGTCGATGCACTGGTGCTGGCGCGGGTCGAAAAACAGGGGAGAGGGGGAGCCCCCGATATTGAGGGAGCTTCCGGGTTCTTTTCGTGAATGGGAGCGCGGGAGAACGGGAAGCGGGTGGCGGAGGGTGAGGGACTCGAACCCCCAAGCCTTGCGGCGGCGGTTTTCAAGACCGCTGACTTACCAGTTAGCCTAACCCTCCGGGACGGGCAAAGATAGCTCGGAATGCGCGAGGCTGCATTCAGAAGGCCCTGGCGTTGATTGCGGAATTTTAGTTGCCCGCGATGGCGTCTCTTCGCGCGTCTTCGAACGGTTGCGAATGCCGTGCCCAGTCGCGAATCACAAGGCCGGCAAGTTCGCTTGCGTGCACTGCGAGATAATCCCTGTTGATGAGCATGACCGCAACGGCGATGCCGTCGTCGGGATTGTCGCGCCGCTGGGCGTAGCCGACGAACCACTCGTAGCGTCCCGGAGGATCGCGTCCCGTGAGCGACCCCGTCTTTCCGCCCATTTGCAGGTTCCGCATGTCCTGGGCGGTCATGTTGCGCTGGAATCCGCGCCGCGCCGTTCCCGAGGTCACGGTCGCCTCCATCAATGCGCGCAACTGTTCCAGTGCCTGCGGAGAAAGAATCGGGGTCTCGTCGTCCATGGACGGCAGGGAAACCATCCGCGTGCCGTCGAGGGTTTGCAGGCCGTCGGTGAAGCGCAGCGGAAGCAGGCGGCCGTCGCGGCCGATGGCGCGGGCGATTTGTAGTGCGTGCAGGGGCGAGATCGTGGTGGCGCGCGTGAAGCCGCTGGCCGCTTCGGCGAGGCCGAAGCCCGTGTCGGGCGCGACGTAGCGACTGAAGGCCGGGTCAAGGCCCGACGCGACCTCGAGGGAACGGTTGAACCCGAGTCGTTCTGCCATGGAATGCAGGGGCTCGGGGCCAAGTTGCATTCCCAGCAGGCCGAATGTGGGGTTCACCGAGCGGGCAAAGGCGCTCTGCAGGGTGACCGTGGGATAGCGTCCGTGGGTTGGGATCCGCAGTTGATTGCGATAGAGGGTGTAGGCTCCGCCGATCAGGGGAAGGTTGTCGCGCGGTGCGTGCACGCCGTTCTCGAGAACCGCCGCGGCGGTCACGATTTTCGCCAGGGATGCGGCAGGATAGGTGGTTCCGAAGGCCAGCTGCGGGCTTGTCCGTGTTCCCGTCGAGTCCCGCTCGGCCACGACCCGGATTTGACCTGTCCGCAGATCGCAGACCACGACCACCGCCGACTGGGGACGGTAGCGATTCAGCCAGCGGACGGTTCGGGTCTGCAGCGCTTCATCGGGACTGTACCGGGTCACCCAGCGGTCACCGCGCAGGGTCAGGGTGTCTTGCCGTGGAAAAGACGCCGGAACAGGAAGCACCGGACGGCCCTCGCGCTCGGCGATTCTGACCGGATCCGGTCCCGGGCGGGATGCAGCGGCGTAGAACGTCGCGGCAGCAGCGAGAGCGAGCAGGAACAGCAAGGGAAAGAAGCGACGCCCCCGGCGGCGTGGAGGGGAAGACGGTGGCAGGGAAGGGGGACGCACAAACCGCACGCCTCCCGGCTTGTGCGGGGTGATGAGCGGCTGGCGGTCGCGGCGGGGAACCATCAGGCGCTTCCGGGCTCCGTAAGTGCGTTGGCGGGTGCGGGAACGAAAAGATGCTCGCGGTAATGGCGCATTTCCTCGATGGACTCGCGGATGTCGGCGAGCGCGAGGTGCGTCTCGGATTTCTTGAATGGCGGCATGCCGGGATACCAGCGACGCGCGAGTTCTTTCAGCGTGCTGACATCGACGATGCGGTAGTGGAAGAAACGCTCGAGGGCCGGCATGTGGCGGGCGAGAAAGCGGCGGTCCTGCCAGATCGAATTCCCGCACAGGGGAATTTTTCCCGGGGGAAGTTGCGCGGCGAGAAACTCCAGGGTCTTTGCCTCGGCGGTGGCCATGCTTTCGGAGGAGGCGCGCACGCGGTCGAGCAGGCCCGATTTTTTGTGCTGCCGCTGGTTCCACTCGTCCATTCCCGCCAGCCGGGCTTCTTCGGCATGAATGGCCAGAACCGGCCCCTCGGACACCGTGTTGAGATCACCGTCCGTAACGATCGTGGCGATTTCGAGGATCACGTCGCGATCCGGGTCCAGGCCGGTCATTTCGAGATCGATCCAGACGAGGTGGTTTTCCATGCGGGTGCCGTTTCCTAATTTTTCGGGCCTGAGACGTGATTCAAGCTAGAAAAACGGCCGGATGAAGCCTCGTCCGGCGGGAAAAGGGGAACACATGGTATCCGAACGCGAGGTCGTTGTTACAGGCATGGGAATTGTCAGCCCGTTGGGGCATGACGTGGACACCTACTTCGCGAACCTGCTGGCGGGGAAGAGCGGGATCGCCCCGATCGAACGCTTCGATGCTTCCGCGTATAGCACGAACTTTGCGGGTGAGGTGCGTGGCTTTGACCCGACCCGGCACTTCGAGGCCAAGGAAGCGCAACGCACCAGCCGCTACATCCAGTACCTCATGCACGCCTCGCTGCAGGCCGTGAAGCAGGCGGGACTCGACACCCGGCCACCCGATTTGGACAGGGCCGGAATCATTCTCGGTTCCGGAATGGGGGGGATCGAAGTCTTCACCGAGAACGCCGTGCTGCTGGGCACCAAGGGGCCGAAGCGGGTTTCCCCGTTCTTCATTCCCATGGCCATCACCAACATGGGATCCGGGATGGTGTCCATTCGCCTGGGATGGCGTGGCCCCAATTGGACCGTCACCTCCGCGTGCGCCACGGCCAACCATGCCCTGGCCACCGCCGCCGACCAGATCCGCCTGGGTCGTGCCGACGTGATGCTGGCCGGTGGCGCGGAAGAGGCCGTGTGTGCGGCTTCGCTGGCCGGGTTCTCCAACATGCGCGCGCTTTCCCGCCGCAACGATGATCCGCAGCGTGCCTCGCGTCCGTTCGACAAGGACCGTGACGGCTTCGTGCTCGGGGAAGGCGGCGGGGCCTTGGTGCTTGAATCGCGGGCGCACGCCGAGGCGCGCGGCGCCAAAATCCTGGCGGTACTGCGCGGATACGGCATGAGCGGGGACGCGCATCACATGTCCGCGCCGTTGGATTCAGGGGAGATGGTGGCCAAGGCCGTTTCAGCAGCCTTGGCCGACGCGGGCCTCAAGCCCGAGGACATCGGCGTGGTGAACGGCCACGCAACCTCCACGCCGCTGGGGGATGTCGCGGAGATCAAGGCGCTGGGGCGCGTGTTCGGCGATCACCTGGGCAAGATGAAGGTGCACAGCACCAAGTCCATGATCGGGCATTTGCTGGGCGGCGCGTCCGCCGTGGAGGCCATCGCCTTGGTGATGACGCTGAACTCCGGAAAGGTGCATCCCACGCTCAACGTGGAGAACCAGGATCCGGAGTGCCCGGTTGATTGCTCTCCGAACGTGGCATCCGGGACGACGGCGCGCTTCGGGATCAGCAACTCGTTCGGCTTCGGCGGGCACAACAGCTGTGTGGTGTTCGAGAAGGGGCGGTAAAAGGACAGGGGTGCATTACGTGCCCCACACTTCAGCATCCCGGTAAAAAACGCCACCCCTGCGGGGTGGCGTTTTTTACTTGAGGGCTTCCGGAAGAACAGTCAGGTCTCTATCCCCAACTGCTTTCGGCGCACCAGGGTCAACACCCAGACGGCGAAGAGGAAAACGAATTCAGCCCCGATGTAGCTGAAGAGTTTCAGGGCCGCCCCGGAGGTGAAACCGTAGGAATGCAGCCCTACGTTGAGCAGGTTCACGCCCTGCCAGGCAAGGCTTACGATCACTGCGCCGATTACCGCACCCGCGGCCATGCCGGTCTCGCGAATGACGCCCCATTGCTTGGCGTGCAACAGGATGGCACACCACAGGACGATCAGCAAAGCGCCGTTTTCCTTGGGGTCCCAACCCCAGAAGCGCCCCCAGCTTTGGTCGGCCCAGATGCCTCCCAGGACCGTTCCGATGAATGAGAAGAGCAGGCCAAAGCACAGGGTGCCGTAAATCATGCGGTCGGTTTCGCGCAGCGAAGTGCGGGTCGCGGCGTCGGGATTCGGGGTCCATGCGCCGCGCACGAGGCGGATGTGCGCGATGGCTCCGGAGAGCACACAGGCGGCGTAGCCGATGGTGATGGTGATCACGTGGGTTGAAAGCCAGAAGTTGCTGTCGAGAACCGCAACCAGGACCTGCTTGGTGTCCCCGTCGGTCGCATACCGGCTGGCAATGGTCAGTAGCAAAGTCCCCAACATGCCCGAAGACAGCAGGGCGACCCCCTGCCGGCTCCTCCTCTCCAGGAAAAGGGCAATGGCGATTGCGACAGCGGCTACGAAGGGGAAGGTTTCAAAGAGCGATGTCACCGGCGGGCGCCGCATGATGATGATGCGCGCGATGATTTCCGCGGTCAGCAGGAAAAGGCCGGTGCCGGAGAGGATCCAGGTCGCTGCATACAACACCCGCGTGCGGGAAAGGAAATAGGCAAAGCCTGCGAACATGGCGATCCAGAACAGGACCGTGGAGACGAAGAGAGGGTTGATGCGGTTCTTGAACACTTCCAGGCCGAAGCTGGCCTTCTCCATGGCGGGCTCGAGCTCGCGGACCGAGGAGTTGAAGGCTTCGGCATGAGACGCGAAGCGCTCCGCATCGCCTTCGCGGTAGGCTTCGGTCATGCCTGCCATCGAGGAGGCCAGTGCGTGCAGGCGCTGCAGCAGTGCGGGCTGCACGACGACCTCGGGGGGGCTCAACCAGCGGTTGCCGCCATCCGGGTCGGGAACCACAAGCATGAGGGACGCCGATCCGGTCTGCGACTGGAGGTACATGGAGCGCGACAGGCGCATGACCTCGTTTTCAAGCGGGGAAAATTCAGCGTCGCCGCTCCGGCTGATGCCGTCGAGGATTGCCGCCATGCGCGGGGCGCGCTCCATCAATTCCCAGAAGGAGGCGGTGGGCCCCTTGTCGGGCAGGTTCAAGGCTTCACGGGTTTCGGGCAACGCGACGATGAGGGACGCCGTGGGCAACGCGAACTGTAACGACCGCGTCAGACTGAGGAAGGACGCGACGTTGTAGAACGTGCGCAAGATCTCCTGTTCAACCACGCCACGGTCTTCGGGTTCCACCGAATCGGCCCGGGCCGCGAGAACCTGCAGGCGTTCGAGGGAAGGCTCGATTTCGCGGTAGGAGTAGAGGCGGCTTTTGCGCGGCGTGATTTCAATGGCGTTGGCGACATCGGGGTTGTCGATGCGGAAAATTTGCAGGTCGCCTGTTTTTTCAGGAGCGAAGGCGATGTCCGCGAACACCGAGATCGCCGGGCGTCCCTCGTACGAGGACTTTCCGGACCACTGCAGGAGCAGGTGGCGGGCGAAGGTATCCATCGGTTTCAGGCGCCCGTCGTGCAGCACGGCCATGGTTGCGAAGGGACGCAAGTCGGTGGCAGGGAGCCCCTCGGCAGGGCGTCCGAGATCCTCGGGGAGCAAGGTATAGACGTCGCCGAGCTTGAGTTCGCCGAATTCCCGGTCGAGTTTGGGGTCGGGAAGCCCCGGTGGGTCGGGAGAAATGATCGATTCGGTGGGCTCTTGCGCGGGGCTGGACGAGCTGTAGCCACCGCCGTATTGGGCGAACAACGGCATGGCCGTGGCTGAAAGGAGAAGGGCCAGGGCCGGTGTGCGGATGTTTTTCATGCTCATGGTCGGGCCGTCCTCTTGACGTACCCCAGGAAGTGAAGGGCGAAGTGAAGCAGCATGCCGGCGAAAATCATGATGCTGCTGATGTACGGGATCAGTCGACCGGGATTGGTCACGACAGCGAGTGTCGAATGCGTTCCCTCCGCGTCCAGGATGAAACTGGCCTGGTAGAATGTGTAGCCCTTGTACCGCAACGGATTATTCATCCAGATGCGAACGGGCCGTGAAGAGAGGCCGTCGATGAGGTCAAGGTGGCTTTCGTATGCCTTGGCGACGTCGGTTCCCGGGTGCATTTCGCGCACGAACTTGTTGAGCTTCAACGCGAAATCGAGCGGGTAGTTCTGCCTGCGGAGCTGGAAGAACACACGCTGTCCTCCGACTGTGAGAGCCAGCGGGCGTGGCTCGAGTCCGAAGAGCAGGATTTCCCGATCCGGTTGGCCGTCTTCGCTCAAGGTCGCGATGAGCCCCGGTGAATTTTGGGGGGCCTCTTTTTCGGGGCGACGCAACTCGATGGATGCCACGCCCGAGGCGTTGAGATAGGGGAGCGTTCCGCCCGTCACTGCGGATGTAAAGGCCGCTGCATTGGGATAGTATTGGCGTATCGTCAGTCGCGCGGGGTGGGGGGAGAGGTCCAGCACGGCTCCACGGCGCAAATCCCTGTCGGTATAGGCGATGACATCGTTGGTATCGCCCCGGGTCGTCCAGGCGGCGGCCTCCCAGTGGTGGTAGGAGGTGGTGTAGTGCCCCGTCTCTCCCTCCGCCAGGGTGAGCTGCGACTCCACGGCCATTTGCTCGGTGATGAATCCGCCGACGAGAAGCAGAAGCAGGCCACCGTGCGTGATCCACAGTCCGAGTTTTTTCCAGTGGAGGGGCAGGATGAAGGCCATCATCAGCATGAGCTGAATGGCGAGAACCCAAAGGACCAGTCCGGTCCCGGGGAACGGGAAGACCCCGCCGACCCAGATGATGTATCCGAAAAAGACGCGGATCGCCTCGTAAAGCCCATGGTCGGCCTGGTAGAGCGTTCCGAAGAACACCAGCAGGATCAGCAGAAAAAGGCACGTCAGAGTGATGGAGGGGTGGAGCAGCCCGCGCACGATCGGGTGGCGTGCAAGAAGCTTGCGTCTCTCGAGATTCATTGCCCCTCCCCGGTGCGGCTGACTGCCAGCGACGAGGCGAAGTCGATGATCTGCGGCTTGACCTTGCGCAAGACCTCCTTGTCGCCGATGGCGCGCACGAAAACCGAGTGGTCCTCCCCGATCATCAGGGCGCCGACGATGCTACGGGACTGCGTCAGGTCGCCCGAAAGCATGTTTGTGAAATCCACAACGATTCCTGTTTCACCCGTGCGGGTCGCGATGGGCACGGCTTCCGCGATGGCCTGCCCCGCCTGACCGGGAATCAGGCCTACCTGTCCGAGCCACCGAACCACGTTTGCGTGCAGCCCCCCGCCGTCGCCGGCCAGTTGCACAAGGGAAACGTCGACCGAGCGAGGGTCCCGTTCACCCGTGTGGGCAAGCTCGGGGCGTGGGGCCCAGAATCCGACGATCCGCATCGGGTCGCCCTCGGGTTGCACGATCCATCCATCCGGCAGTGTCCAGTCGATTTCAATGGGGGCTGCGCTGCGCACCACGCCATCGGGAGTCCTGAAGGCGATTTCTGAGTAGCGTCGGGGTTCCGGATCCCCACTGCAGGCGGAAATTGCCAGAATTCCAGGGATGCTTATGAGAGAGAGCAGCAGTTTTTTTCGCATTTCGGCCCCAAAGTAGCAAGATCGGGTCGGCGAATCCCGGATTCCAAGGGTAACATTCCCTTAAATGACCGGTTTTCGAAACCGGTCTCCTGTTTTTGTGTCACTCTTGGCGTGGATGGGGCTGACGCGCCGGCAAGGGCGAGCATCCGTGAATCATTGCAGAAAATCGTGATTTCACGATGGTCAAATTAATATCAAATTTCAACATTTTCCTCAGAATCTGTTTTAAGTCTTTGTTCCGGGCGGGATTAGCCGGGGTTCGGTGAAGCACCATATCTTGTTGTTGGCTTCAAAAAAAACACAAGATTTAGTTGTGTTTGCGCCGAAAGAGGTTAATTTCAGACAGCAGATTTTTTACACACACGTGCCGATTCAAGAAGGAGGCGTTGCGGAATGACGACCGTAACCGAGGATGTCAAGGAAATGTTGAGCACGGCGGATGTCGTGGGCATGGCCATCAGCGGGCTGGATCCAGCCCGCTATCAGGTGGAGCGCCGCGACGGCTCCCTGGTCAAATTCAAGGGCGAAAAGATTATCCGTGCGGTGACGAAGGCCTTTTTGGCCGAAGAAAAGCTCACGGAACCCACCGAACGCATTCTGGGCGAGGTCCGCCTGATCGCGGAGTCTGTGTTCGCGGCCCTTGCGCGCCGTCGGCCGAATGGCGGGACCTGGCATATCGAGGATATCCAGGACCAGGTCGAATTGGCGCTGATGCGGGAAGGGCGCCCCGAGGTCGCGAAGCGTTATGTGCTGTACCGGCAGGAACGGGCCCGTCAGCGCGAGCGCGAAAGGCAGGAGGGCGCGACGTCGGGCGCGGCTCCGGCAGCGGCGCATGCCTATACCGTGACGAACCTCGCGGGAGAGGTCGTTCCCCTCGACGAGGAACGGCTGCGTGCCGTGATCGCCGAGGCGTGCGCGGGGTACGAGCAGGAAGCCCCTCCGGCGCGTGTCCTCAAGGAAACCCTGACAAACCTTTTCCCGGGCATCCCGGAGCGCGACGTGTCGAAGGCCATGGTGATGGTGTCGTGCTCGCACATCGAGGAGGATCCGGCATGGAGCTTCGTCACGGCGCGCCTGCTCATGGACGACATCCGCGAAGAGGCCCTCGGCAAGCGTCTGACCGCTACGGAGATGGCGGAGCGCTACCCCTCCTACTTTGTCGAGTACGTGAAGCTCGCGGTGGATCGCGAACTTCTCGACGCGCGCCTGCTTGATTACGATCTCGGCCGTCTGGGCAAGGCCCTCAATCCCGCACGCGACAATGACGTGACCTACCTCGGGCTGCGCACGCTGCATGACCGTTACTTCGTGCACTTGCCGGAAGGGCGGCACATCGAGTTGCTCCAGGCTTTCTGGATGCGCGTCGCCATGGGACTGGCCCTGAACGAAGTTGATCGCGAGGCCCGCGCCATCGAGTTTTACGAAGTGCTCTCGAGCTTCCGCTTCGTGAGCAGCACGCCCACGCTGTTCAACTCGGGGACGCGTCACTCCCAGATGTCGTCGTGCTACCTGACGACGGTTCCCGACGACCTCGAGGGGATTTTCGGCGCGATCCAGGACGACGCCATGCTGTCCAAGTTCGCGGGCGGCCTCGGCAACGACTGGACTCCGGTGCGCGCGCTTGGTTCGCACATCAAGGGGACGAACGGCAAGAGCCAAGGCATCATTCCGTTTCTCAAGGTGGCCAACGACACGGCCGTGGCGGTGAACCAGGGGGGGCGCCGCAAGGGCGCGATGTGCGCCTATCTGGAGACCTGGCACCTCGACATCGAGGAGTTCCTCGAGTTAAGGAAGAATACAGGCGACGACCGTCGCCGCACCCACGACATGAACACGGCGAACTGGATTCCTGACCTGTTCATGAAGCGCGTCATGGAAGACGGTCCCTGGACGTTGTTCAGCCCCAATGAGGTCCCCGATCTTCACGATCTCTACGGGAAGGCCTTCGAGGAACGCTACAAGTTCTACGAGAGCGAAGCTGCGGCAGGCCGCGTGCGCACCTACAAGACGATCCGTGCCAATGACCTGTGGCGCAAGATGTTGTCGATGCTGTACGAAACGGGCCATCCGTGGGTCACCTTCAAGGATCCTTCGAACCTGCGGTCTCCGCAGCGCCACACGGGCGTCGTCCACAGCTCGAACCTTTGCACCGAGATTCTGCTGAATACGCGGGCCGGCGAGGAAATTGCCGTGTGCAACCTCGGTTCGGTGAACCTCGTGCGCCACATGCGCGACGGCGGCCTCGACGCGAAGGCGCTGGGGGCGACGGTGAACGTGGCGATGCGCATGCTCGACAACGTTATCGACCTCAACTACTACCCGGTTCCGGCCGCCCGCAATTCCAACCTCAAGCACCGTCCGGTCGGACTCGGTGTCATGGGGTTCCAGGACGCCTTGTACGCGGCGGGGATTTCTTACGCTTCCGAAGGCGCGGTCGAGTTCGCCGACGCCAGCATGGAAATCATCTCCTGGCACTCGATCATGGCGTCGTCGCAACTGGCGCGCGAGCGCGGACGCTACCCGAGCTATGAAGGGTCCTCATGGTCGCAGGGCCTTTTGCCCATCGACACCGTGAAGCTCGTCGCGGCCGAACGCGGCGTCGACGTCGTCATGGACGACTCCTGCCGCATGGACTGGGAGCCCGTTCGGGAGCATATCCGCCAGTGGGGCATGCGCAACAGCAACTGCATGGCCATCGCGCCCACGGCGACGATCTCGAACATCATCGGCGTCTCGCAGTCGATTGAGCCGACCTACAAGAACCTCTACGTCAAGAGCAACTTGTCGGGCGAATTCACCGTGATCAACACCTACCTCGTGACCGCGCTCAAGGAGCGTGGCCTGTGGGACAAGGCCATGGTGCAGGATCTCAAGTATTTCGACGGGGAACTTGCGGAAATCAGCCGGATTCCCGAAGACGTCAAACAGCGCTTCAGGACGGCCTTCGATGTCGAGCCCAAATGGCTGATCGCTTGTGCGATGAAACGGCAGAAGTGGATCGACATGGGCCAGTCGCTGAACCTGTACATGGCCCAGCCGAGCGGCAAGAAGCTCGATGCCATGTACAAGCTTGCCTGGCAGTCGGGCCTGAAGACCACGTATTACCTGCGCGCGCTCGGGGCGACTCAGGCCGAGAAATCGACCCTCGATCGCACCCGCGGAGTCAACGCGGTGACGACCGCGACTGCGGCCGCGACGGCCTTGTCGGATGCCGAGGCCAAGGCCGCCATCGAAAACATCAAGAACGGGCAAGGTGCGCCCGCGTCCCCGTCCGGGGAGGCCGCCATGGCTTGTTCCATCATGAACGGAGAGGAGTGCGAAGCATGTCAATAATCTGGGACGAAGAAACAAAGACCGCCCCCGCCACCGCCCCTGCGGGGAACGCCGGGGAAGACTCGCAGGCCGGGGAACCCGCGAAGCTCGCTTCCCTGTTCGGTGAGTCGACGGCTCGGGTCAAGGTCGATGAGAAGAAAATCATCAACTGCCGCGCCGACCTGAACCAGCTCGTGCCCATCAAGTACGAGTGGGCCTGGAAGAAGTACCTCGATGCCTGCGCCAACCACTGGATGCCGCAGGAAATCAACATGTCGCGCGACATCGAGCTCTGGAAGAGCAACCAGATGACCGAAGACGAACGTCGCGTTGTCATGCGCAACATGGGGTTCTTCTCCACGGCGGACTCCCTGGTGGCGAACAACATCGTGCTGGCGGCCTACCGCCACATCACGAATCCCGAGTGCCGCCAGTACATGCTGCGCCAGGCCTTCGAGGAGGCGTTGCACACGCACGCCTACCAGTACATCATCGAGTCGCTCGGCCTCAACGAGGCCGAGGTGTTCAACATGTACCACGAGGTCAATTCCATCCACGGCAAGGATGCCTTCGAGATCAACCTCACCCGCGAGATGTTGCGTCCCGACTTCGAGACGGAGAGCTTCAAGGGCGCGCAGACGTTCCTTGAGAACCTGATCGGCTACTACGTGATCATGGAAGGCATCTTCTTCTACAGCGGCTTCGTGATGATGCTCAACTTCAAGCGGCAGAACCGCCTTCCCGGGTCGGGCGAGCAGTTCGAGTACATCCTCCGCGACGAGACGATGCACATGAACTTCGGCATCGACGTGATCAACCAGATCAAGATCGAAAACCCCGACCTTTGGACGAAGGAAGTGCGGGAACGGTCCGTCGAACTGGTGCGCGAGGCCGTGCGCCTCGAGGTCGCTTATGCGAAGGACACCATGCCGCGCGGCATCCTCGGCATCAACGCCGGGATGTTCGAGGACTACGTCGGGTACGTGGCCGACCGTCGCCTCGAGAAGATCGGGCTCCCCAAGGTGTACAACACCGAGAACCCCTTCCCGTGGATGAGCGAGGTGCTCGACCTGCGCAAGGAGAAGAACTTCTTCGAGACGCGGGTCACCGAATACCAGGTAGGAGGCGCGCTCAGCTGGGATTGATCCCGGCAAGGCCAAAGGAAACGGATCCCGCGATGTACCCGCATCCGGGATTCCGGTTTTTCCCCAACGGTCCGAATTCTTCCGGGAGGACGGACGGCAAGGAGGAATCATGATTCAGCAATCGGGTGAACGTACGTTCCCGCGCGCTTCCGTCCGGAGGTGGGCGGGGGTTTTCTTCGCGGCCGGGCTGCTGGCGTTGGGGATCGTGTCCTGCCAGCGCGACACCGGGGACCGCGAGGATGCGAAGGCGATCGGCCGTGGCACGGAAAAGGCCGCGAGCATCCATGTCCACGAGGGAAACGGCTGGCTGGCCAGCGGCGGGGAAATCCTCATCGCGGAGTGGCACAGCGGGCTCAAGGACGGCAGCGGGGATTACTACGCCAGCTTCCGCGGCGCCAACGGCGGCGCGACCGTCGATCTGCGCATCACGGGGTTGCATGGCGCGGGCGAATTCACCTGCGGTTCTCCGGAGGCCGGGATCGAGCTCCGCGTGGACGTGCGCAACGCCTACGTCCCGGCCAAAGGCGGCGCATGCAGGGTCATCGTGACCCGCTTTGAGAACGGGATCATCGAGGGGCGTTACACCGCCGAACTTTCGAACCGTACCAATGACGGTGACGCGATTTCGGTGTCGGGGACTTTCCGCGCGAGTCGTCCCCCGCGAATCGCCGCAGCTTCGGCCCAGGGAATCGGGATGAGGTAGATTCACCTCCCCGATGCTCCTCGCCGCCCTGATTCCCGTCATTGCCCCGCTGCTCCTGCTGGGGATGTTCCAAATGCGGGCATCGCGGGCGATGCCCCTGTGCTTCCTGTTGACCGTCGCGGCTGCTTTCTTCGCCTGGCAGGTTCCGGGCGACCGCGTGGCGGCAGCAACGCTTGAGGGCTGGATCCTCGCCGCCACCATTCTCTGGATTTTGTTCGGCGCGCTGATTCTTCTCAACGCGTTGCGCATCTCGGGCGCGATGGATGCCTTGCGCGTCCGCCTGGCAGCCGCGAGTCCCGATCGCAACGTGCAACTGTTGTTGGTCGCGTGGCTGTTCGGGTCTTTCCTCGAAAGCGTCGCCGGATTCGGGACGCCCGCCGCCATCTGCGCGCCGCTCCTGGTGGCGCTCGGCTTTCCGGCCATGGGGGCGGTGTTCGTCTGCCTCGCGGCCAACAGCGTTTCCGTCGCGTTCGGAGCGGCCGGAACTCCGGTGTTGATCGGCCTTGCGCAGGGTCTGCAAACCGCATCC
>JBJHDK010000026.1:0-30822 GCA_050486505.1 Fibrobacteria bacterium
ATCAGGCACATCCCGCACGCATTCATTCCGGACGGAGGGGGGTATTGGAGGTGAACCGGAAAGAATTATGAGTTATGAGTCAGGAGTCGAATTCAGGAATATTCGTGCGTGAGGCGTCGATGCATACTACAGATGCCTCCCCGAACACGGCGCTTCGGACACCTTCCATTCATAACTCATAACTCATAATTCCTAATTTCCCTCCATGTTGATTCCCCTCCATCCCGTCACTCCCGAAGCCCGCCACTTGCGGCGTTTCCTCGATGTCATGGACAAGGGGGGGATCTGCGTTTACCCCACGGACTCGGGGTACTCGCTGGGATGCGACGCACGCAACCGCGTCGCGGTCAACAAGCTGTACCACCTCAAGCGCGCCATCAAAAAGTTCCTGATGGCCGTGATGGTTCGCGACTTCTCGGCGGTTTCCGACTTCGCACGGGTGGACAACACCTCCTATCGCTACATGAAGAAGCTGGTGCCAGGCCCCTACACCTTCATTCTGCCGGCCACCGCCCACGGGCGGAAACTACTCGACGTAAAACGCCCCGAGGTCGGCGTGCGCATGCCCGCGCACCCGTTCGCGGATGCCCTGTTCGCCCTGCGCCCCGAGATCGTGCTGCTCACGTCCGCAGCCAAGGTCCGTGAGGACGACGACTTCATCGATCCCGAAGAAATCGACGCGACCCTCGGCCATGCGGTCGACCTCGTGCTGGGGATGGGCGAAGTACAGGCAAGCCCCACCACCGTGATTCGCCTGATCGACGGGGAGCCGGAAGTCCTCCGGGAAGGCAAGGGAAAGGTTCCCTGAGACGCGAAAAAGGCACCCATCCACGAGTGCCTTCCAGGTCGAAACTCCCCGTCGGCTGCGGTCAGCTTCCCGGGCCGGTCGGAACGACAATGGTGACGCTCCCCACCTCAACGGGCTCGTCGTCAATCACCACGCTCACTTCACCGGTGGAAGAGATTGTCACACCCGCGACTGTGATGCCGCCCGCCGAGACATCGCCCAGAATAAAGCTTCCGGAAAGGGTTGCGCTCGACCCCACCGCGGCCCCGTTCGTTGCCAGGCTGATCGAACAAGGGTTCACCGTGATGGTGTCGCCCACCGCGGGCGACGGTGTGAACGTCGATGCCGTGAAGATGAAAATGCAGGAACCGAAGGCCGTCGTTCCCGATGCGCTGTCAGCATCGGTCTTCAAGCTGAACCCGGGGCTTGCGGCGCTGTCCGTATTTGCGGAAAAGGTCAGACTTGTCGCGGCACTGGTTCCGAAAGCCGGAATCCCCGATGTAAACGAAAGCTCCGTATTGTAAAGCACGGGAAGCGTCCCCTGCGAGGCTGCAAACGAAACGTCCCCGACCGCCACAGGGTCGGGGTCGGGCTCCGTCGAAGAAGATTTGCCGCATGCGGCTAATGCTAACAGGGTCAGGAACGCGGGTAGAGCCGTCATTCGTTTGAGCATGATGAACCGTGGCATGTGAACTCCTTGGTGATTGTTCCGAAAAGTTCCAGGGAGCCTTCAGCCCGCTGCAAACCTCATCGGGTCGAAGCTGAATGGCAGATCCGAAAAACATTCCGCCTGCTCTTGGCTCCCGGGACCTTCCGGAAATTTTTTCCTGGACAACCGATTTCACCTCAAAGATCATGCCATCATCCGGGGTCCGACGGCCCGTTCCCCTTCCCCCGGCACCGAACAACGTCGAAACCACCTTTCAACACGTTGAAATGGAAGGGCTTATGGGGAAGCCACGGAATAACAGACTGGCACAACGTGTGTGCATGAAGAAAGGATGGCAACAGGGATCCGGAGGCAACCTCCGGAATATCCAGCGACTCGCCCCCCCGCTCCGTTCACGATATGGCAGAAAAGTGTCATGTCAGTCACACAAGACATGACAAAGCCCTTCAGTTGTCATGCCCGTCCAATCCGGGAACTTCGCGGTCAAGGTTCACCGCATATCTGGAGAATGCCTCGCGCATCCGGTACAGCTGGGACCTCAAGTAGTCTTCATTCATGCGCCCGTTTCCGAAAAATTCATTGTCGAGTCCGGTGTACATGATCAACTCCCGCGTACTGGAAGGCATGACACTGTTCGTCTTCGCACCGACGACACTACGGATGCCCTGGGAATAATGTCCCGGGCCTTTCAGGGTGGCAAACCGCGGAGCCATTCCCCGGCGGGGAGTAAGCGGGACAAACGCCTTGAAGCCTGCGAACCGGGTGTCGCCGCCCTGCCGTACGAACAATGTCATGCCCAGATCGCTTGTCCAGCGCGTCCATTCCAGGGTGGGGCCGGCCGTGCCGTCGCCATAGCGCTGCCACCCGATCTCCGTCCAGGTAGCGGGCCCCCAGAACCTCCGGTAGCTCACGGCACCCGCCCTGTCGTCACCCTCGAGACCGCCGGGCTCGGGGTGGTAGAAAGCGCCCCTCAGCCGCACCACATCAGCACTTCCGGGCACGAATGCGACCAACTCGGATTGAGTCCCCCACGAATCGAAGTGGAACCGCCCCACCGCAACATGGAGGAACGCACGGCGACCGATCCCGTAACTCTGCCCCAGCGAAACGGTCTCCAACCCCTCCCGATGCCTGATGCGGGAAAAAGCTCTCCCATCCTCGACGTTGAGCGAATGATCCATGGGAATCGAGTATCCTGCGGTCATTCTCGCGCCTGTCCACAACGGGACAACCAGTTGCGGCTTGGCGGCCAACGAGTAATCGAAGGCTCCCAGTTCGGTTCCCATGGTGTAATTCAACCCGGGACGCACTTCGAAGCGCATCCGGGTGGTCCCTGAGGAAGCGTCTTGTTCCCACCGGGTCCCTTCCATGTTCGAACTCCCGGGATTCCAGTTCAGGCTTTCCCGCACTGGTTCGACGGGTCCCCCTTGCAGAAAGCCGCGAAACACCGATGCCTCGACGACCGTCTCATGGATACGCAAGCCATCCTTGAGGGTGACGGCCCTGACGAAGCGGACTTCGGAGGGGGACATGTCGCTTCCGACTCCAAGGACAAGCCCCAGCGCGTCAACTTCATTCCATGCAAAGCGATGATTCTCATACTCGATGACGGTTTCAAGCGAAGTCGAATCACCCCGTAACCCAACGCGCACACGCTCAAGCCCCTTCGCCACAAGGGCCCGCCGCAAGTCACCGAGCCCCTCCAACGTCCCAGGTTTCGCATCAACCAAGCCTGCGGTTCCCGGATCGTCGCGCCGTACGTTCTGCGGCGGCACGTGGTCCGATCGACGGGCATCGAGATTACCGGCCGGCCAGCGCAGATCCACGGCGAAACTAAAGGCATCGGCATCCCTCCCGTCGGGATACGTGGCGCCGAAGGATTGCTGCAGCCCTGCCCCCAATCGCAAATCTCCCGCGAACGCCAATGGAGGGGAGTACCACCTACCTCCAAGGTAGGCCGTCCTTCCATCATGCTCGGCGAGCAGGGTCACCCCCGTTGGATCGATCCGCCACGCCAGCCCTCCGAAAACGCCGTCGAAGTCTTCTTCGTGGCGATTCCCAAGGATGTGCACATATCCCAATGTGGCGGAGAACCTCTGCCATCGTTGCGTGACAACACCGTATCTGGACGCGAAAAGAACATTCCCTCCAGCAGGGTCATTCAGCCCGAAAGCGACTTGGGGGCCGCGTTCGGGCAGAAACGGGAGACGCACCTTGATATTGGCCGAAACGTCGCGGTCACCGGAATTCAGGAACTGTCCCTTGGGCGTACTGGAATAGTCCGCATATCGCCCGAACAGTTCGACATGCTTCAGAATGCCGAACCCGATCGAAATGGTACGAGAATCGGTTTGTTCTCCGAACTTGGGCTCCGTGAAGCCGGAATATCCCAAAGCCATCCCGAATTCGGGCAGCACTTCCGCAGTGGGAATCACCAGTCCACCCGTATAGCCCCGCACACTCGTTCCATCGGCATGACTTGACGCAATGGTGCAAGCGAGGCCGACGAGAGCGCAGCAAATCCAGTTGTTGGTCAAGACGGCCTTTCCTCACCATACCGAATGCGGCACGCGCAACCGGGTCGCATCGCATGCTCGCACCGACACCGCAAAAGACGGACTCGCAGGATTGTAGAACATTTCGGCGTTCGTGCGAACTTCAGCGTCTATCTCCCGATCCCCCGCAACAACCGCTCCGTCTGACGCTTCGCCTCCTCGGCGGCCTGTTCTTCCAGGCGCTTGCGCTCGGCCTCAGCCGCCTCCTCAAGGCGCCTGCGTTCGGCCGCGGCCGCCTCTTCGAGGCGCTTGCGCTCCGCATCCAGGCGTTCACGCGCCTCCGCCTCGAGTCGATCGCGCTCCTGCCGCGCGCGCGCCTCGGCTTCCGCCCGGGCACGTTGCGCCGCCGCATCCACGGCTCCGCGCGCGGCTCCGGCGGCACCCTCGCGAGCCATGCGCGAAGCGTCGAGCGCAAACCGCGGCGAGCTCACCTCCCCGTCCACCAGGAAGTACAAGATCGCGTTCCCGTCGCGGTCGACGGGAACGAGCGACGCACCCGCGAGGCCCGGGGCACCGGTGAGCCGCGACAGCTGATCCATCAGTGCGCCGCCCGCATCGAGCACGAGGCGCGAGGCCGCGGGCGGCAGGGTTTGCGCCACGCGCAGGTCAAGGACGTTGTCGAAACCCACGGTTCCCTCGGCCTTCATCGCGCCCGCGGGGGATCCCGAAAACCCGAAGTCGCGCACAAGAAGCTGTCCGTCTTCAACACGGAAATCCCCCCGCAATTCCCCGAACTCGAGTTGCTCGAAACCCAGGGCCGAATGCTTTTCGGCGAGAGCCGAGGACAGGCTGCGCGTCCACTCCACGCCGACGAGGCGCCCGTTGCCGACCTTGAATGCAAGCGCGCCCGAAAGATTGTCCACGAAAGCGTCGGGGAGCCCATGGGTCGCGAAGTCGGCCTTCAGGTCGAGGCGCCCGAAGATCGCGCTGTCGGTGGCCGCCAGTGCGCGGAGCATGGGATTCTTCAGGGGAAGGCGATCGTTGAGACGCGAGATGAAGTCATTGGCTTCAACGCGCGAGACGTCGAGGCGGAAGGCCACTCCCATGTCCACGGAATCGCGCGGAACCACGCGCAGTGCAGAGGTGAAGCTTCCGCTGTACAACGTCCCCTTCAGGTCCGCTGCCGCTTCCGTTTCGGAAAGCGCCGCGTTGAGGGTGAACGCCGTCATCTCGAGGTTCATCAGGCGCGTGCGTTCAAGCAGCACGGTCACCTGGGCGTCAAGCTGCGGCCAATCGGGATACCGTGTCAACGGCTCCGCATCGGGCTCCGGCTCGCCTCCCGTTTCCGGGAGCAGCTCGTCCAGGTCGACGAGGGCCGAACGGATCTCCACTTGCGCGAGCGCGCGCCGCCCCTGCGCCTGCTCCGGCATGAGCAGCGCCAGCCAGTGGTGCACATCGACGCGAACGCTCGCATCGGAGTTTCCGATGCGGGCATCGAGACGTTGTCGGATGCGCTCGTTGCGGATTTCGACCGAACCCGAGGCCCGGAGAGGCGGCAGGTCGGGAAGCACGGCCTCCACGTCCCTCAACGTGATGTCACCGCGCACCGCCAGATTTTGGGGGTGCGCCGGATCAAGGGCGCCCGAGGCCTCAAGCATAATGGTTTGCATTCCGGAAAGGCGGATGCCTTCATCCAGCATGCCGATGGCGCGGGCCACGGCGGAAAGGTTCTCCAGATCGAGGGTTCCCTCCGCCTTGAAACCCCGCAGATGCGGGATGGAGTCAAGCACTCCCGTCAGGAGCGCCTCCATGCCGAACCGATTCGTTCCCGTACGGAAACCCGTCCCGTCGAGGCGCACGGAATCGCCGCGCACGGCGAGATCCAGCGTGAACTCCTCGATGCCCTGCGGCACGTCGGCATGGCGGAAGCTTGCGTCGCGCACGGCGATGTCCGCGCGCACCGCCGAAAGCACATCGTCGCCCAGCGGACCGGAGACGCGTGCGTCGAGCGACGCCGTGCCCGCAGCCCGCAGCTTCGCGATCTCCGGCGAAAGCTCGCGCGGAACCTCACGAAGCAGGGACGCGAGAGAAACCTCCGGTGCGGACACGCGGATGTCGGCAACGGGCACATCTTGCGTCATGTCCCGAAGAACACCCTCGACATGCACGCGCACATCCTGAAGTTCGATCCCGAGTGCGGCGATGCGCAAACTGTCGCCGGGCAGGTCGATGTGCAGGTCATGAACGACGGACACGCGCACCCCGCCCTTGCGCAAGCCCGTCGTCCCGTCGCGCAGCGAGATCTCGCGCAGGTCGAGGCGCCCCGCAGCGCGGACGTTCCGCAGTCGGGGATCAAGATCGAGGGACGACCGCTGGCGGATGTCGCCGAGCGTGATTTCCAGGTCGCTCCCCGTATCACGGTAGCGGACGCGCCCGTTCTCGATCACGAGCGCCCGCAGGCTCAGTGCGACGGGAAGCTCGGGCAAGGTCGTATCCGATTCCGCGACCGCGGACGCATCGGACGCGCCGCCGAGTCCGTCGAGGTTGGTGTTCCCTGCCGCATCCACCTCGTACAGAAAATCGGGGCCGCGCAGGCGGATCTCATGGATGGCCGGCGAAAAACGCAAGAGCGACATCCAGCTCACCGAAAGGTCGAGCCGGTCGAGCGCCGCCATCGGTTCCGTGGAGAACCCCGGCGCGTTGGCCACTCGGACCTCGCGCACGGAGACCCTCAAACGGGGGAAAACCCCGACACGAATCCCCCCCACCTCAACCGTTCTTCCCAAGGCCTCGGATCCCTGGACCTGCACGACCGACAGAACGCGGTCGGCGGGAAAGGCGACGCGCAATGCGATGTAAGCCGTGATGAAGACCGCCGCGGCGCCAAGGGCAACCAGAATGAGAATGCGTTTCGCTTTGTTCATGACGTGGGGGACTCCCGGGATGAATGCGCTGGAGGGGGAAATTTACGAAGACGCGGGCATCGGATCGGGGATTCCCGCCCCGTGAGAAGGCAATAAAAACGCCGCCCCCGAAGGGGCGGCGCAAAGGGAACTGAATCCCTGGAAGCGCTATTCGTCCCCGGCTTCGACCAGCCTGATATTCACCGTCAACGTTCCCGAACCGGAGGAGGAGTCCCCATCGAGGGATGACACCGTGACGAAGGCGTGTTCGCCCTCCGAGGTGAGAACCACGAACATGTCGCCTGCGGCGACCACGGAACTCGTCAGTTCCTCGCCGGCGAGATACGCGACGACCGCAGCTTCGACATTGGCAGGCGCTGTTTCGACTTTGACGAACTTGACGTCCGCAAGAATCGAGTCGACGTAGTTCGCCGCCACGGAAATTCCCGCAGCCTTGGCGCTCGCCGCGCTCATGATCTTGAAGGAACTCTCGTGGAACACGAAGAGCAGGTCGACCGAACGCATGTTCGCCCGATTGCCGGTCGTGTCGTTGACTTCAGCCGACAGCATCACGCGGCGACCGTCGAGATCGATCGCGGTGCCGAGTGTCGAATTCGCCTGCGCCCCCACCGTCAACACTGAATCGGAAGTCCAGGGGGTGGTGATTTCAGGCTCTTCTTCCTTCTTGTCGTCCTTGCTGTCGGTGAGACAGCCGACAAGGCCGAGGCTCATGGCCATGAGCGCTGCTGCGAAAAGCTTCCCGTTAAAAATGGATTTCATGCGATCACTCCTGTTTTTGATGAAGGGTTCCGAAACAATACGGAAACAGGGAGAAATTAGCCGCGGCGGGGGGTTTTTGCAGAAGCTTTTTTCGGTTTTGTCGTATTTTCGCCCTTCTTGCGTCCAGAGGAAGGGTTGCCCCGGGATTCCAGCTCCGCAATCCGGTCCCTCAGCATCGCCGCTCGCTCGAATTCGAGGGAATCGGCTGCCGCAGCCATCTCGCTCCGAAGGTCTTCCAAATCCTCGACGCCATACTCCAGCTCCTGCTCGGCAACCAGCAGGGCGCGCAAGTCCGCCTCCGCGTCTCCCGCATCAGGCAGCATCTGGAGATGCTCGTGGATCTCGCGGGTGATGGAACGCGGCACGATGCCATGCTCAACGTTCCAGGCTTCCTGCTTCTCGCGGCGTCGGCGCGTCTCCGCCATGGCATCGCGCAGGCTGTCGGTCACCACGTCGCCGTACAGCAGCACCTTGCCTCGCAGGTGGCGCGCCGCCCGACCGATGGTCTGGATCAGCGAACGGCGACTGCGGAGAAACCCCTCCTTGTCGGCATCGAGGATCGCCACCAACGACACTTCGGGAAGGTCGAGCCCCTCGCGCAGGAGGTTGATGCCCACGAGGACGTCGATTTCTCCCTCGCGCAACTCGCGGATAATCTCGCTCCGGCGGATGGTGTCGGTGTCTGAGTGCATGTACTGCACCAGAACCCCCGCCTCCTTGAGGAACGCCGTGAGATCCTCCGCGCTACGCTTGGTCAGCGTGGTCACGAGCACCCGCTCCTTCGCCGCCGTGCGGGCGTGGATCTCGTGCAGCAGGTCGTCGATCTGTCCGCGCGTGGGCCGCATTTCCACGTCGGGATCGAGCAACCCGGTGGGACGGATCACCTGCTCCACCACCTCGCCGCCGGTTTTGTCGAGTTCGTAGTCGGCCGGCGTCGCCGAAACGAACAACGTCTGCGGCATCCGCGCCTCGAATTCTTCGAACTTGAGGGGACGGTTGTCGAGCGCGCAGGGAAGCCGGAAACCGTAATTCACCAGGCTTTCCTTGCGCGCCCTGTCTCCGTTGTACATCGCGCGAATCTGCGGGACGGTGACATGCGATTCGTCCAGGATCAACAGGTAGTCCTTCCCGAAAAAATCAAGCAACGTCGAGGGCGGGGATCCGACGGGACGATCCTCCAGGATGCGGCTGTAGTTCTCGATGCCGGAGCAGAACCCGATCTCCTTGAGCATTTCCATGTCGAAGGAGGTACGCTGATTCAGGCGCTGCGCCTCCAGCAGTTTCCCCTCTTCCGTGAACTTGCGCGACTGGGCATCAAGCTCCGCGCGGATGTCGCGCAGGATCCGGTCCATCCCTTCCTCGCTGGTTACATAGTGCCGCGCGGGATAGATCAGCGCCTCGGGCAAGTCCGCAAGCTCCTCCCCCGTCAGAATGTCGACCCGGCGGATGCGTTCGACCTCGTCGCCGAAGAACTCGATGCGGTAGGCGAAATCATCGTAGGCCGGGCGGACCTCCACCACGTCGCCGCGCGCGCGGAACGTCCCGCGCTTGAACTCGATGTCGTTGCGCGTGTAGTACGCCCCGATCAGGCTCTTCAGAAGAGCCTCGCGCCCCTCTCCTTCCCCCACCCGCACGGGAATCATCATCTTCGCGTATTCGACGGGGGTTCCCAGGCCGTAAATGCAGGAGACGGAGGAGACCACCACCACGTCCTTGCGCGACATCAGCGACGCCGTGGCGCGCAAGCGGAGCTTGTCGATTTCCTCGTTGCGCTGCGAATCCTTCTCGATGTACGTGTCACTGGCCGGCATGTACGCTTCCGGCTGGTAGTAGTCGTAATAGCTGACGAAGTACTCCACCGCATTGCGGGGGAAGAACGCCTTGAACTCCTGGTAAAGTTGCGCGGCCAGGGTCTTGTTGTGGGAGAGCACCAAGGTCGGGCGATCCAGCTCGCGGATCACGTTCGCCATGGTGAAGGTCTTGCCCGAACCGGTGACGCCCAGCAACGTTTGGAAAGGGATCCCTTTGCGAAACTCGCCGGTGATGCGTTCAATCGCCCCGGGCTGGTCACCCGCAGGCGCATAGGGAGAAACGAGTTCGAAGCGGGGCACAGGGGAGAATTACGAATTGCGAATTACGAATTAAAGGTGCACAAGAGGGGGAAATCTCGCGACTCTTGCCACATCCGTCTTGCCTGCTACGCGCTACACACGGGGCACCCCCCGCGCTCGACTCGTAACGATTCTTTCGCTACGCGACCTCATGGGGCATGACTCGTAATTCGTAACTCGTAACTCGTAATTGCCGAAGAACTGCCACCAACGAGCCTACAGCATCTCGAGCAGCTTCTCCGCGTCCCGGGCCTCGCGAGTGCCGGGATAGACCCGCACCAAGGTTTCCGCGGCTTCGCGTGCGCGGCTGCTCTGCCCAAGCTCATTGCGACACAGGGCCAGCTTCCACAGTGCATTCGGAACGGAAGGAGCGTAGTCGATCACTTCGTTGCCGGCCACGCGCTCCGCCGGATTCCCCGTCCGCAGCTTGTATTCCTTCAGCAGGGTTTCCAACACTCCGGCAGCCTCTTCGAAACGCCCCAACTGCATCAACGAAGATGCCTTGCCGTGCAATGCTCCGGAATGGATCAACGCGGTGGCCTTGCCGCCCGGACGGACATTCCCGTAAACTGCCAGCGCCTTCTCGTATTCCTGCTGCAGATAGTAGGTCTTGCCCAGGAAAAGGTTCGCTTTCTCGCGGGCGATCCCCCGGGGGTTACCGGCAAGAAAGGCCGTCAGGGCGCGTTCGGCCTGCGGATAGTTCTCCTGACGCAGCAAGACATAAACCTCGCCAAGCTGACGATTGGCCTCGTTGGCTGCCCGCTCATGGGCGTTGCTCCACAGAAACCAGCCGGCCCCTCCCACAAGCAGAAGAATGACCACGGCCCAGATCTGTTTCGCATAGCGGGGATAAAAGTCCTCTGCAAACCAGTCCCACCAGGAGACTCCCGGAGTGGACGACGGCGTGGGGCGGGTGGGTTCGTTGTTCTGCATGCGCTCCTCGGTGACTGCCCGGGAGGCGGTGCCGACCCGGAAAACGGTCTCGAAAGCTAACTACCTCCCGCCCCCCGGCCAAGGAGCCCGCCGGATGCTAATATCCCGCGCATGCCGGCAGCCCTCCCCGAAACCCTCCCCGTGCTCATCGATGTTCCGGGCGTGCGGGCGTTTTTCACCCTGCGCAGCGGGGGATTCAGCACCGGCCCTTTCGCCTCCCTGAACCTCGGTCCCGCTTGCGGGGACGCCCCCCGTGCGGTCGAACGCAACTGGCGGCTTCTCCTTGAATCCCTCGAGCTTTCCGGCCGCAGGCCGGCGATCCCCAGGATGTGCCACGGAGCCACCCTGGCCATGCTCGACGACAGCGCACGCCCCCCGATCCCCTCCGGATCCGACGCGTTTCTCTTCCAACCGCCTGGAAATGCCGATGCCATTTGCACCCGATCGCGCTCCTGGGTGCTCGCCGTGACCATGGCCGACTGCCTCACGGCGCTGGTCGCGGATCCTGACACCGGCTGCATCGCCGCCATCCATGCGGGGTGGCGGGGAACGCGTGAAAACATCATGGGGGCCTCGCTGGACCGCCTCTTCGCCGGGGGACTGTGCCGCCCCGAAGGCACGCGCGTCGCATTCGGCCCATGCCTGTCAACCGATGCGCTGGAAATCGGCGAGGACGTGGCCCGCACGCTGCCTCACGGGCATGTCCGCGCCAAGGCCGGACGTTTTCATTTCGACCTCGTCGGCTGCAACCGTGCACAGGCAATCGCCGCCGGCGTTCGCGCCACGAATCTGAGCGCCGTGGAAGGCTGCACCCGGGCCGATCATGAGCGTTTCTTTTCACACCGGCGTGAGAACGGCGTCACCGGGCGCATGGCGGCCTGCATTGCATTGTTGTAAAAGACGGCCGTCCATGCATCGGACGCATTTTTAATCGTGCGAATGCGCCCGTCGACGCCCCGGCGGTGTTATGCTTCCCGCAGGCCCCCGAACGGGGCCACGCAACACCGGGACGCGCTTCCGTGCACGTCCCCCGAACCTGGAGGTGACCATGAAGTCGATCTGGATCAAGACATTCGCCCTGACCGGGGCCCTCGCCCTGCATTCGCATGCCCTGTTCGGTCTCGGCGGCCATTGGGCGCCCGTGATGGGCCTCGAGGTCGAATCGAGCCGTGGCACGGTCAGCCCCGCAGGGGCCAACAACACCATCGACCTCGACTTGAAGGGCGCCTCGGGCCTGCAAGGCTTCGGCGCCAAGGTCTGGCTCGACATCATTCCCTTGGTCGATGTGGAAGCCGCATGGAACGTGCAGTTCGGGTATTACGACGTGGACTTCCTTCTCGACAGCACCCGTTACTCCCTCTCCTTCGACCTGGGAATTCCGGGCGTGGACGGCAAACCGTTCTTTGCCCGCACCTACGGTGACGTGGCCGTGCTCTACCCCTTCTTCAAACTGCCCATGGTCAAGCTCCAGGCAGGTGCCGGTCTGACCTGGGGGTTCGGAACACAAGTCCTCGACGCCCGCTTCGCGCGGCGCGCCCTGCAGCGCGCCGAAGCCGCAGGGGACTACGACCCGAACGCGGCCACCTCCAGCAGCGACATCACCGACATTCTCGTGGATGCCATCAAGGATGAAGGCATGCTTTCGGGAACGGGACTCTTCCTGCAGGCCGGAGCCAAGGTCAAGCCGCCCGTCGTTCCCCTCGCCGTTTATGCCGACGCGAAGTACCGCTTCGCCGGGTACAACCCGAACGGGGTGGGTGGACCCGACTTTTCCATCGAGCTGGGCGCGGCGTTCGCCCTCTGATCAGGGAGCACCGTGAAGCGAAAGCAAAGGGCCGCCCGGAAGGGCGGCCCTTTGCGCATCCGCCTTCCCTTGCGGGAGCGGACGGACGAACAAGTCACGGCAGGTACGGCCGCACGCGGATGCGCATCGCGCCCAGATCGGTGCCGATCCAGAGAAATCCGTCGTGGACCATGATGCTTTGCACCCTGCGCCCGGGGATCCCGTGCTCAAGCCTGAAATCGGTCCACAGCCCGTTGCGCAGGTTCCAGGCCCGCACGCCGAAGTCGTGGGCTGCATACAGGATGTTTCCGTCCACGACGATGCGGAAGATGTTGTTCTGCGTGAACAGGGTTCGGGCTTCCCTGCGCCTGGGTTTCACGTAGAGGCGATCGTCAGCGGCCCAGTACAGGCTGGTGTCGTGAAACGCAACGGAGGCGACACGAACGCCGAAAGCTTCGGGAACATCCTCCCGGGTGACATCGCGGATCGTTCTCCAGCCTGCGGGAGTCAACACCAGGAGCCCGAAATCCGTGGCCGCCCAAAGATCACGCCCCGTGCTGTGGAAATCGCGAACATTCGCGCCCATGTTCAAGGGCGTCTCCTCCCCCTGAAACTGGCCCGAGGGCTCGGCAAGCACCGCGATGCCCCGCTCGGTGCCCGCGTAGAGCCGATCGCCGTGGACGAAAAGGCGGTTGACGCGCAAATCCTGCGATCCCAGCATGCGGCGATAATGGGTGAACCGTCCGGTCGTCGGGTCTTGCCGCACGACGCCTTGCCGCGTCGCGAGCCAGACCTGGTTGCGCCAAGTGACGATATCGAAAATCGCGCCATCGGGGAATTGAAAATCCTGCTGTGCGAGCCACGAGGTCCAGCCCGAAAGTTCGGAGGTCGCCCGCACCAACGCGCCGTCGGAACGGTGGGATCCGAACCAGATCGAGCGCCCGTCCGTGTGCATCGCCGTGACCGAGGAGTCGTGAAGCCCGAAGGCATTATGGGTGAGATCCTTGCGCCGCTGCGATCCCAGAAACGCCCCGTGCCCCGCGGTGAGCAGCCACATGTTGTCGTACTCGAACACGCGGGCCCCCACGACGGGAGCGCGGCGGTTATAGCGGTCGCGGACCGCATCACCGAGAAAGAAAAAATCGTTCCCCAGCGACAGGCCCGAGAGGTCGCCTCCCGGCCCCCCTGTCCCGGTGCGCTCGAAGGGCTGGGACGACGGATTCACGCGCCTGAAGGCGGGGTTGTATTCCAGTACCGCGCCGTCGCGGGTCAACATCAAAAGACGGTTCTGCGACGGGCTGAAGGCGATATCCCGGACGCCGAGGCCGGGGGCGATGTTGTCCTGCCACTGCCTGCGACGATAGTCGTACATCAGCACCCCCCCCTCGGTCAGCAGAAAGGCCGTCTTGTCGTCGGATTCAACCTGCACCGGAAAACGGTGCGTCGAAACGAAAAACAGATCCTGCGTCTGCAGGTTCGCGGCGCTGACGGCTCCCGCCGTGGCAATCACGGCAAGGACGACGGGAACAAGGGCGTATCGGATGGTCATGCTTCGTCTCCGGGGTGTCGTCACAAAGTCGAAAAAGGCCGCAGGTGCGGCCACCCGCGCCGAGTTCAGTCAGGCGCGATCAGGAGCATCATCTGGCTCCAAAGCGATTCGAAACCCGTTTTGGCGCTGGAACTGACGGGTAACGGAGGTTCCGGCAGCCCATGGTTGCGCGCGATCGCCTCGAGGGCCCCTTGCAGAGCACTTCTCTTGAGCTTGTCGGCTTTCGCGGCCAACACCTGCACCGGCCTCCCTGAATCAATGAGCCATTCCAGTGCGGCATGGTCGATGGGGCTATCGGGAACGCGAGGGTCGGTGAGATAAAAGATTCCGCGGAGTCCGGGAGACTCCTTCACGTAGTTGTGGAGGAGGACTTCCATCTGGAAGCGTGTGGAGGGATCCGTCTTCGCGTACCCGAAGCCGGGAAGATCGACAAGGTAAAACGCGTTGTTGATGCGATAGAAGTTGATGAGCCTTGTCTTCCCGGGCTGTTGGCTCGAGCGGGCCAGCGACTTCGAACCGCACAATGCGTTGATCAGCGACGACTTGCCCGCGTTCGAGCGTCCCGCCAGGGCGATCTGGGGAAGGCCATCGGCGGGAAAGCCCCGCTGATCAGCGGCGGTGGAGACGAGTTCGGCGGAGAGGATTTTCATGGGAGGCAAGAGTTAGGAATTAAGAGTTAAGAATTGAACGCAAGGGCAGTACTTGCGTGAAGCGTCTATGGGCGTTGTGCGCGGAAATTGCCGATCTCCGTGATCGGAACACCCCCCATCATACACGATTCTCAATTCTTAATTCTCAATTCCCAATTCCCAATTCTTGATTCTCAAACCCTCCCTCCCATCCCGATCCGTCCGTCGAGTGCGCGTTTCATGGTCAGCTCGTCAACGAACTCCAGGTCGCTGCCGGCGGGCAGACCGCGTGCGAGCCGCGTCACCCGTACGGGACGGTCGCGCAAACGCTGCACGATGTAAGACGACGTCGCTTCGCCCTCCGCATGGGTCCCGAGGGCGAGAATGACCTCCTCCACCCCCTCCTCGCAGCGAACGAAGAGCGAGGCGAGGTTGAGTTCCGCGGGACCAATGCCGTCGAGCGGCGAGAGAGTGCCCCCCAATACATGATAAAGCCCCCGGTAACTGCCGAGTTTTTCGAGGGCAGCCACGTCGGAAGGCCGCTCCACCACGCAGACCAGGGAAGCTTCGCGGCGCGGGCTCGCGCAGACGGCGCAGCGCTCGCCTTCTGCATGGTTTCCGCAGACGGAGCAGGGGCGAATGCTGCGGCGGGCCTCGACCAAGGCCCCTGCGAGCGCTTCGACTTCGGACGGGGGAGCCGCGAGAATGTGGTACGCGAGGCGAAGCGCAGACTTGCGCCCGATGGAGGGGAGCCCCGCCAGCCGGTCGACCAAGGTGTCGAGCAGGGACGAGGTGCGCTGGAATTGCATGGCTGCAAAATAAATCTTTTGGTAGTTTGGCCCGCTGCCATTCACCCCGCACGCATCCGGACGCATGACCCGATCGACGACGCATCTCCTGCCATCCAGGCACCTGCGAGCCGCATGGCTCGGATTGTGCCTGTTTCCGCTGCTCGCGCAAGGAACGGAAGGCGTGCACGCCACCCTCGTGTCTCCTCCTTCCGAGCCGACCCTCAATTTGAGGGCGGGGGGGGCATTCGATGTAACCCGCGCCCGTTCAGGGGACACGGTGCGTTACCGCCTCCGCGTGGAGTGGAACGATGTCCCCGCCGCGGTCATGGTGTTGCCCCCTCAGGGCGACCTCGATGCTCCCGGATTCCGTTTCGCCGGCGTCTCGACGACCCATCGAAAAAGCCGCGCCGGGGATGAGGTTCGCAATGTCACCGAATTCACCTACTCCCTCGTCGCGGGTGAACCGGGAACCGCCAGGGTCTCTCCCTTCGCCCTCCGCTACCGCAGCGGCCTTTCCTCCCGCGAAGAAACCGCCGCCGTGCCGGGATCCATGCTGGAAATCCTCCCCCCGCGCCCGGTTCCATGGAGGCACCCGGTGTTCTGGCTCGTCGTGTTGCCGCTGGTCGCCGGTGTGGCACTGGCCCTCGCAGGCCGCGCCCTGCGGCGGCGGCGGGCCGCGCAAGGTCCGGCCCCCGACCGGCATGTCGCAGCCACCGCGCGCAGGATCGCGGGACTGGAGCAGCGCTGCGAGGTTGCCGATCCGCGTGCCTGGATTGGCGAAGCGGAGCGTCTGTGCGTCGACCACCTTTGCCGCAAACTCGGTGCCTCCAGCACTGGAAACGTCCGTTTCGAAGCCGCGCTCGACCGCTATCTCGCCGCAAAGCCCGCACCGGGGCCCGCCGAAGCCGAAAGCTGGAGTACATTGCGTGACCTGTTCCATTCTGTCCGCTACGCAGGTTCCAGACCAAATCCGGAAACCCTGCGCGACGCATGCCGCCACCTGAAACAATGCCTGCAACCCCGTGAAGGGATCATGACATGACCCAGCCGACACCTGCCGATCTGCAAGCCCTGACCGAACAAGTCCGAACCGAAGGGGCCTTTCTTCAGAACGTGCTCGAGGAGATGAGTCGCACCGTCGTGGGCCAGCGCCACATGCTCGAGAGTTTGTTGATCGGCATGCTGGCCGACGGTCACGTCCTTCTCGAGGGCGTCCCTGGCCTCGCGAAAACCACTGCCGTCAAGGCCCTGGCCAACGCCGTTTCCTGCCACTTCAGCCGCGTGCAGTTCACGCCCGACCTCCTGCCCGCCGACCTGGTGGGAACCTTGATCTTCAACCCCAAGAGCGGCGAGTTCAACGTCAAGCGCGGCCCCATCTTCGCCAACATCGTGCTCGCCGACGAGATCAACCGCGCCCCCTCCAAGGTGCAATCGGCCCTCCTGGAGTCGATGCAGGAAAAGCACGTCACCATCGGCGACACCACCTACGAGCTTCCCCGCCTCTTTCTCGTGCTCGCGACGCAAAACCCGCTGGAGCAGGAAGGCACCTATCCCCTGCCCGAGGCCCAGGTGGATCGCTTCATGCTCAAGGTCGTGATGGGGTATCCCTCCTCCGAGGAGGAAAAGGCCATCGTCAACCGCGTCTCGGGCGAAGGGCTGGGGGAATCCCGGCACGTGGCCACGGAGGAAGACATCCTGCGCTGCCGCAGGCTGGTCAAGTCTGTGTACATGGACGACAAGGTCCTCGACTACATCGTGAGTCTCGTCGCCGCCACACGTGACCCGGCCGGGCACGGGCTCGAAGACCTCGCCGGCCTGATCGAATACGGCGCGTCGCCGCGCACGAGCATCAGTCTCGCCAAGGCCTCCAAGGCCCACGCCCTGCTGCGCGGCCGCGCCTACGTCACTCCCGAGGACGTCAAGGCCGTTGGCATGGACGTGATGCGCCACCGCATCATCCTCACCTACGAGGCCGAGGCCGAGGAGGTCCGCACCGAGGATGTGGTCAGGCGCGTCTTCGACAGCGTGGAAGTGCCGTAAAATGAACAGTGTTCAGTGTGCAGTGGGCAATGAACATGGCATCAAAACCCGCACGGCCTGTCATGGCACGTATGGCTCAAGCCCCTGCAACTCTTTCTTGACTGTCTACTACACACTGTACACTGCACACTGTCACCAATGATCCCCTCCGAAATCCTCCGCAAGGTCCGCCAGATCGAGATCCGCGCGCGCGGCACGGTGAACTCCGTGCTCTCGGGCGCATACTCGTCGTCGTTCCGCGGGCGGGGAATGGAGTTCGCGGAGGTACGCGAGTATGTCCCGGGCGACGAAATCCGCACCATCGACTGGAACGTCACCGCGCGCCAGGGGCACCCCTTCGTCAAGAAGTTCACCGAGGAGCGCGAACTCACCGTGCTCCTGATGGTGGACGCCTCCGGCTCGGGGGAATTCGGCAGCCGGCGCGAGATGAAGGGCGAGATCATGGCCACCCTCAGCGCACTGCTGGCCTTCTCCGCGATCCAGAACAACGACCGCGTCGGCCTGCTCATTTTCACCTCGACCGTCGAGAAGTTCATCCCTCCCCGCAAGGGTCGCAATCACGTGCTGCGCGTCATCCGCGAATTGCTGTACCACCGACCGCACTCGCGCGGCACCGATGTCGCCGCGGCCATCGATCACGCCAACCGCCTGCTGCATCGCCGTGCCGTCGTCTTCCTCGTCTCCGACTTCGCTTCGTCGCCGTTCGAACGCCCCCTGCGCATGTTGCAGCGCAAGCACGATGCCATTGCCGTGCAGGTGCGGGATCCCCGTGAGGGGGAACTCCCCGACGCAGGATTACTGGAACTCGAGGACGCGGAGACGGGAGAAACGACCTTCGTGGACACCGGAAGCCGTGCCTTCCGGGAGGCCTACGCGACGCGCTCCCGCGGCACGACCGCGGCACTCGACGCGCTCTTCCGCCGCACCGGCACCGACCGCATCGACATCGTCGCCGGACGCGACTACGAGGAAACCGTGCAGCCGCTCGTGCACTACTTCCGCCGGAGGGCCAAGGCGCGTGGTTGACCGGATCCCGATGATTCGGCGGCATGCATTGCCATTGGCAATGCACGTCAGTGGCGTGGCATGCCACGCCACTGCGGCGTTGCTGCTTTTAATCGCAGTATTCGCCAACGCCGCTCCTCCCGACGTCGATGTCACCGCCTCGGTCGACCGCACCGAAGTCACCGTCGGAGAACGCCTTCGCTACACCATCACGGTCACACACCCGGCGGAAGGACGCATCGAGCTGCCCGCGGTTCGCGGCAACACCGGAAGCTTCGAGGTCCTTGCGCACGACGTGCGCACCCAACCGCGGCGCGGACGCCGCACCGTACTCACGCACACCTTCACGCTGGCGGCATTCGTTCCCGGCGACGACAGCCTTCCTCCCCAGCGCGTGGAATACCACGCGCCCGGCGACACCGCCACGATCGTGCTCCATACACCACCCACCGCCGTGCGCGTGGTTCGCGTCGCGGGTGACGCGGACGATCTGGCCGACATCACAGGGGTCGAACGGCTCTCGCGGGGGGTGCCGTGGGGTCTCCTCCTTTTGCTGCTGGCGTCGGGGCTCGCCCTGCGAGCATGGCTGCGGCGGAAGAAAACCCTTCCGAAGCAGCGCCCGATGGTGGCCCCCCCGTCTCCTCCCCCACCCTCCGTTCCGCCGGATCTTGAGGCGCTCGAGGCTCTCCGGGTCCTGGAGGCGCGGGGTTGGGAGCACGACCCGCGCGCCTTCGTCTTCGCGCTTTCGGAAATCATCCGCCGCTACCTTGGCAGGCGCTACGGCATCGACGCACTGGAGGCCACCACCGGCGAACTCCTGGAGCGCACTCGCGGCCTGCCGTTGCACGATCGCGACGGGGGCGGGATCGACGGGCACGCCTGGCTCGCCTCCTCATCCACCGCGATGGACGCCGTGAAGTACGCCGCCGTCCCCTTGGACGGGGATGATGCCGCCCGCTGGATCGTCGAAGCGCGCGCATTCGTGACCGCCACGCGGCCGACCCCGCCGGCTCCCGCGCTTGACGCCTCCCCCGCGACGCGAGGCAAGGAAAGGGCATGACCGGCATGTTCTGGCCTCATTTTCATTCACCGTGGGCCCTGTGGTTGCTGCTGCTCATTCCGCTCCTCGCGGCCTGGGAACTCTGGCGGGCAAAGCGAAAGCGAACGAGCCTTCGATTTCCGGGAGCCGCCACGCTGCGCGGCCTGCCGCGGGGCTGGGCCGTGCGCCTGCGTGGCCTCCCCTTGGCGCTGCGCCTGGTCGCCCTCGCGATTCTGGTTGTCGCGTTCGCGCGCCCGCAATCGACGCACACCCTCGAACGCGTGACCTCGGAAGGCATCGACATCATGCTCGTGCTCGACGTCTCCACGTCGATGAAGGTGATGGACTTCAGGCCGAACCGTCTCGAGGCCGCGAAGCAGGTGCTCGAGCAGTTCATCGACGGACGCCGGCACGACCGCATCGGCCTCGTCATCTTTGCGGGTTCGGCCATGACGCAGTGTCCGCTAACGCCCGACTACGGTGTCCTCACCGGCCTGCTGCGCCAGGTAGACTTCGGGCGCGTGCGCGACGGCACGGCCATCGGGACCGCGATCCTCACGGCGACCAACCGGTTGCGCGAATCCGACGCAAAGAGCAAGGTCATGGTTCTGCTCACCGACGGCGAGAACAACATGGGCGAAGTGTCGCCGGTCACCGCGGCGCGCGCGGCCGCGGCCATGGGCATCCGCATCTACGCTGTGGGCATGGGGCGCGAGGGCATGCAACCCCTCGAGGTCGACGACCCCTTCCAAGGCCGCAGGGTCGTGCAGGTGGAGACCGATGTCGATGACGCAATGCTGCGGGAAATCGCCGAAATCACCGGCGGGCGTTCCTTCCGCGCACAGGATCCTGGCGCCCTCGAAATGATCTACCGGGAGATCGACCTGCTGGAGCGCACCGAGGTGGAAACCACCACGTATACGCGCCGGGGCGAGCTCTTCATGAATCTCGCCCTGGCCGCGCTCGCCCTGCTGCTGCTTGAGGCCGCGCTCGGGCAAACCTGGTTGCGGAGGACTGCCTGATGCGCTTCGCCGACCCCGCTGCACTGTGGTGGCTGCTTCTGGTTCCGGTTGCGGGGGTATTCTTCGCATGGGCCCTGTGGAGGGGGCGTATCCTGCTGCGCCGCTTCGCCGATCCCGCCCTGCTCCCGCGCCTTGGCGCCGGGAATGGAACGCTTCGCGGCGCCCTGCGCGCGCTGCTCTTCATCGCCGCGCTGGGCCTGATCGCGGTGGCGTTGGCCCGTCCCCAGTGGGGAACGCGCCTGGAACTCATGCAACGCGAAGGACTCGACATCGTGGTCGTGATGGACGTCTCGCGCTCCATGTACGCCGAAGACATCCGCCCCAACCGGCTCGCGCGGACCAAGCAGGAGCTCGCGCGCTTCACCGAACGGCTCGACGGCGACCGCGTTGCCTTGGTGGCCTTCGCCGGAGACGCCTTCCTGCAATGTCCCCTGACCACCGACTACGGGGCATTTCGCATGTTCCTCGACGTCCTCGAACCCGACTTCATCCAACCGCAGGGAACCGACATCGCCCGCGCCATCGAGGTGGGACTGCGCGCCTTCGCGGAAGACGATGGACGCCACCGCGTCATGGTGCTGCTCAGCGACGGCGAGGATTTCGGAGGTCGCGTTCAGGACATGGTTGCCGAGGCGGCGCGCTCCGGTGTGGTCATCTTCACGGTCGGCATCGGCTCCACCTCGGGAGTCCCGATTCCGGTGCGCGACGCGTCGGGCGGCCGCGCGCACCTGCGCGACGCTCGGGGCCACGTCGTGACCACGCGCATGGACGCCGAACTGCTCGCCGGCATCGCCCACGCCACCGGCGGCGAGTTCTACCACGCGCAACCGGGGCGTTTCGAAATGCTCGAGGTGCTGCGCGAAATCAACGTGATGGAGCGACGCCTGCTCGAATCCGAGCGTCTGTCGCGCTTCGAGGATCGGTTCCAGTTTCCCCTGGCGGCGGCGATGCTGCTGCTCGTGGGAGAGTTGCTCGTGCCTCCGCGCCGCCGCCGCAAACACGACGAATCCGGGAGGTTCGCGTGACGTTTCCGACCGGCATTGCAAGAGCCGCAGTCTGCGTGCTCGTGTTGTGCATTCCTGCCGCGACGCAGGAATCAGGGCCGCGCGGGGCTTGGGACAGGGTCCTGGAGTCGTTCTGGCTGAAGCGCCCTCCGGGACCGGAAGGCAACAGAGCCTACCGGGCGGGTGATTACCCGCGTGCGCTCGCGGAGTACGGACGCGCTCATGACGCCAAACCCGACCCACGTCTTGCCTTCAATGCAGGCAGTGCATTGTATCGGCAGGGCCTATACCCTGAGGCCACGGCCGCATGGCGATTCGCCCTTCAAGGTGCGGGAGACGACAGCGCCTTCGCCGCGCGGGGCCACTACAACCTGGGCAATGCCTTCGCGCGCAAGGCGGGCCAAGCCGCCACTCCCGACGAAGCGATGAGCGACCTCCGCGAAGCGCTCGCGCATTACCGCAAATCCCTCATGCTGCGTCCCGGAAACCGCGAGGCGCAGCGAAATCTTGAGTTGGTGCACAACGCCCTGCAACAGCTGCAGCAGGAGCAGGAGCAATCCCCTCCCGACGGAGAGCCGCCTCCCGAGCAGCCCAAACCGAGCGAAGAGGCGCGTGAATCCCTCGCGCGCGCAATGCAATTGGTGCAGGATCGCCGCTACTCCGAAGCGCGGGCGGTCCTTGACGACATCTTGCGCCGCGACCCAACGGCCGCGCCATACGAAGCGCATCTGCGCCGCATCGACGATGTGACCCGAATCATCGCGGGCGAGGGCCCCGCCGCACCGTTCCCCCGCGACCCACGGGCGCGACCGGGTTCCCCGGGGGGCCGGCCATGAAGGCGATGTCGCGCGCGCTGGTCCTCGGCATGACTGTGTCCCTGGCCTCTGCGACGGTGTCCGCACGGGCACTGAAGGGTGCGGAAGATTACTTCCACGCTGGAGCGCACCTCTATGTCGGAGGTCGCCACCAGGAAGCCTCGGTCGAAATCGAGGAAGGGCTGCGCCACTGGCCCGATGATCCCGCCCTGCGCGCGTTGGCGAACCACCTCGAAGACATGAAGGACCAGCAGCGGCGCGGCGACGATGGCCAGGAGGGTGAAGGCGAGCCAGGAGACCAGGATCCCCGTCGGGGGGATGATTCCGGTGAACGCGACCCGGACGATGGCGAAGGAAGCCCTGACGACAGCGATGACCGGGACCAGCCCCCAGATTCGGAACCGGACGGGCAGGACCGGCAACGACCTCCGCAGGAGCGTGAGCCGCGGGCGGGAGAGATGAGCGAGGAGGAGGCCAGGCGCTTGCTAGATTCATTCGCCGACGACGACAAGCAACAGCAGCGCGGGCAACGCGTTCCCCTCGGAACGCGCCCAGGCATGGAGCAGACGTGGTGACCGGCACCCCCTTCATTTCGGGCGGAGTGGTCGCAGCCTTGGCGCTGTGCCTTCTGGCCGCGCCCGCGGCACGCGCGGAAATCCTCGGTGCCGAAGCCTCCGTGAATGCATCGGAAGTTCTCACGGGAGAAGCTTTCCAGTTGCGCGTGCGCGTCACCTCCGATCGCAGGATGGAACTTCCAAGGCCGCAAGTCGGAGGGCTCGAACATTTCACGGTCGCGGAGGACGTCTCGCACTCGACTTCGACCCAGACATCGATCATCAACGGAAACGTCACCCGCACCGAACGCCATCTCACGGATTTCACTTTTACCCTGACCGCGCAGGCCGAAGGAACCTTCACCATCGCTCCCATCAGGTTCGCGCACGGCGGATTCGACCGCGATCTCGGCAGCGCGGTGGTTCGCGTCGCACGAGCCGAACAAGCCCTGACAACACGCACATCGGTGAGCACCCGCCATCCATGGGTGGGCGAGCAGGTTCTTTACACCTTGCGCATCATCCCCCAGGACGTCGTGCATTCCATCAATCTCCCGCAGGACTTGCAGGGGTTGATCGGCGAAAAGTTTTTCTTCCACCAGCTCGACCAGCAAATCGGCCCCACTTTGGCGGACGTGGACGGGCGGGAAACGCGCGTCTTCGACATCCGCATCGCCCTCTTTCCCCTGCTGGCCGGCCCGGCCGCCCTGGAAGGCATCCCCGTGGAATACCGGAGGCCACGCCCCGGCCGCGACCGGTCGCAATCGATGTTCGACATGATCGACCAGGCGTTCTTCGGAGGAGGAGGCAGCCTGATCACGCAAAAGACCACGGCCGCGCCGCTGACGGTGGAAGCGCGACCGCTGCCTTCCGGCGCGCCACGTGGATTCACGGGATCGGTTGGCCGCTACTCGCTGTCGGCGGCGCTTGATCGCACCGAGGTCGAGGCCGGTGACGCGGCGACGCTGACGATCACCATCCGCGGAAACGGGCAGCCCCGCAGCATCACGCGCCCTGTCCTTCCGGACCTTCAGGCCTTCGAAATCTACGGCCCCGAAGAGTCCGGCTCCAGTCACGTCGAGGGATCCGAATTATGGACGACGCGCACGTTCCGCTACATGTTGGTTCCCTCGCGCGAAGGCACGCATGCGCTGGAGGGGATTTCCTTCCCGTACTTCGACCCGCGCAGCGGGACCTACGCACGCGCAACCTCCCGCCCGCTTGCGTTGCGCGTCACGCCAGGGCGTGCCGCGCCTCCCGGGGGCGTCGCCGCAGTGCAACGCTCTATCTCCGACATCGGATCGGACATCAGGCATATCCGCGCCGACGAGGCGCGCCTGCGTGGAGCGGCACCGCTCCCGTACCATCACCGGGGGTTCGCCGCCCTCGTCGCCTTGCCACCGCTCGTGCTGGCCTTCGCCGTCTTCGCGCGGCGCCGCATTGATCGATTGAAGACGGATGCGGCCTATTCGCGACGGCTGCGCGCGGGCGCCGAACTGCGCCGGCGGCTCAAGGTCGCACGCGCCTCACACGACAAGGGCGACGCCAGGGCCTTTTACCACGCCCTGTCCGAAGCCGTGGTCGCGCTTCCGAGCGACAAGCTCAACATTGAATTCCGCGGAATGACGCTCCCGCGCGCGATGGAGGAGTTGACCCGGCGCGGCGCGAAGCAGGAAACTGCGACGGCGTACGATGCGCTGCTGCAACGCTGCGATTTCGTGCTCTTCGCCGGAATGACGCCGACGCCGGAAGAAACCCGGCGCGATCTGGAGGCCGCGGAAGCCTTGCTCACCCGCCTCGACAAGGAGCTTTCATGAGCGCCGCGACACGGTCGAAAAGCGCGGGAATCGCGGCATTGGCACTGATGCTTCTGGCATTCTCCGGAATCTCCGGGATCGCGAATGCACAGGATCTTGCGACGCGCGATCTCGACGCGGCCACCGCGAGTTTCCGGGAGGGAAACGCCGCCTACGAACGCGGCGAGTTCGAGGCCGCCGCGGAGGCCTACAGGCGCGCGGCGGAACTGGGGGCGGCCGATGCGCGCTTGCACTACAACCACGGCAACGCACTGTTCCGGCTTGGCAAGCTCGGGTCGGCCATCCTGGAGTATGAACGCGCGCGGAAGCTCGCGCCGAGCGATGCCGACGTGCTGCACAACCTCCGCTTCGCGCGCTCACGCGTCACGGACAGGGTTCCTGAGCCCCAGGGCAACGCCCTGACGCGTGCGCTGTGGGCCCTGCATTCTTCGTACTCCCTCCGGACGGGCATCTGGGCCGCGTGGGCGTTCTTCGCGGCAGGGTTCGCCGCGTTCGCAGTCGCGCTTTTCGCGTCAGGGACTTTGCGGGCCGCGTGGGTCACGGCGGGAATGATTTCCTTCGCCGCGCTGTTGTTCGTTTCGCCGTCGCTGGTTTACAAGGTGAACCGGTTCGAGACCGTTTCCCTCGCGGTCGTCCTTGAACCCGAGGCTCGACTCTACAGCGGTCCAGGGGAGCAATACGAATTGTTGTTTCGCGTGCACGAAGGCACGAGCTTCACGATCGAAAGCCGTCACGGAGAATGGCTGTCGGTGAAGCTTCCCGACGGGCGAGGCGGATTCATCCGGCATGACAAGATCGGAGAAGTGTAAACCATGGATTTCATCCGGATCGGGGCATTTCTGGCATTTCTCGGGGTCGCATTCGGGGCGTTCGGGGCCCACGCCCTCAAGGCTCGCCTGACGACCGACCTGCTGCAGGTCTGGAATACGGCCGTCCTCTATCACCTTCTGCACGCGGTCGCGCTCTTTGCGCTGGGTCTGTACGCCAAGGTCTCCGGCGCGGATGTCAGAACCGGAGGTGTGCTCCTGCTGGCGGGAGTCCTGGTTTTCTCGGGAAGCCTTTACGCATTGGCCCTGACCGGAATCCGCCCCTTGGGAGCGATCACACCGATCGGGGGAATGCTCTTTCTGGCCGGATGGGCCTGGATCGTTTACAAGGGAATCTGACCCGTTTCACGCAGGTTTCTCGCCAAGCGCCTTGCGTTTCGCAGGTCGGGGCGGTAGGTTAAATCTGTCATGCTTCTTTCCGTGAGGAGGGAGCTCGACGAAAGCTCCGAACCGTGAAGCGCATGAAACCACCCCCCGACAACGCTTCGCCCGGAGGCGAGACCCCCTATTCCATCCTCGACAACCTTCTTGAAGGCTGCCAGATCATCGGGCCGGACTGGCGCTACCTCTACGTCAACGACGCCTTGGTGAAGCAAGGGAAACTTCCGCGCGAAGGTTTGCTCGGCCGCACGATGATGGAGTGCTACCCGGGCATCGACCAAGCCCCTTTCTTCGCCGTGCTGCGGAAGTGCATGGAAGAGCGTGTCGCCGACCAGCTGGAGAACGAATTCACCTTTCCGGACGGATCGAAGGGGTGGTTCGAATTGCGGTTCGAGCCTGTTCCCGAGGGTGTTTTCATCCTCTCGCTCGATACCAGTGAACGCCGCCGAATCCAGGAGCAGCTCGTCCAGTCGCAGAAAATGGAGGCCATCGGAAGGCTGGCGGGGGGTGTGGCGCACGACTTCAACAACCTGTTGACCGTGATCCTCCTCTACGGCGAACGTTTGCTTGAGAAGCTCCCCGCCGACGACCCGAACCGCGGGGCGGTGGAACAGATCAAGCTGGCGGGGGAACGCGCGAGCGCGCTGACGGCGCAACTCCTCGCGTTCAGCCGCCAGCAGGTGTTCGAACCCAAGCGGGTCGATCTCAACCAGATCGTGACCGGATCCGAAAAGATGCTGTGCCGCATGATCGGCGAAGACATCTCGCTCTCCGTGAAAACGGGTTCCTCCACGGGAGCGATCATGGCCGATTCCGGACGCGTGGAACAGGTCCTGCTCAATCTCGCCGTCAATGCGCGCGACGCCATGCCGCGCGGGGGGATGCTTTCCATCGAGACCCGTGACGCCGCGCTGGACGAAACCTATGCCCGAACCCACCTGGGAGTCAGGCCGGGGAGTTATGTGATGCTGGCCGTCAGCGACAACGGCAAGGGAATGGATCGCGCGACGCAGGCCCGTATCTTCGAGCCGTTCTTCACCACCAAACCCCAGGGCGAGGGAACGGGACTGGGACTTTCCACGGTGTTCGGGATCGTACGACAATGCGGAGGGTCCGTCTGGGTCTACAGCGAACCCGGGAAGGGCAGCACGTTCAAGGTCTATTTTCCCCGCGCCGAGGCGGGGGCTCCGGAACAGCCCGAAACACAGGCTGCCCACGTGGCGGGAGGACGTGAAACCATCATGCTGGTCGAGGACGACGAACCCGTGCGCACCATCACCGCGGCCGCGTTGCGCGACCTGGGCTACACGGTGCTTGAGGCAGGAAACGGAAGGGAAGCCATCGCCGTGTCCCGCGCCCACACGGATCCGGTGCATCTGGTCGCATCGGACGTCGTCATGCCGGGCATGGGCGGCCCCAAGGTGGCCCGCGCCATTCGCGCACAGCGCCCCGATGTCAAGGTGCTCTTCCTCTCCGGATACACGGATGATGCCATGATCCGCCACGGCATCATCCGCCACGAAGTCGCCTTCCTGCAAAAACCGTTCACGAAGGACTCCTTGGCGAAAAAGGTGCGCGAAACTCTCGACGGCTGATCCCGGTCACGACCTCTTGGTACATTGGGGAAGATCCCCCAGACAAGGAGACGCCTTCATGCGCACCCCCATCCATGCCCTCGCTGCATCGTCAGCCTTCGCCGCATCGCTTTTGTTCGCCGCCTGCGGAGGTGGAGACGGACAGCCCGCGCCGGAAAGGAAGGTGTGGTTCGGAAACCTGTCGGATGGCGATACGGTCACCAGTCCGTTGACGGTGACGATGAAGGCTGAAAACCTGGTCGTCGAACCCGCGGCCGCGGGGATCCGCGACGGCTACGGGCACTTCCACATTCTCGTGAACGTGCCGCCCCCCGAAGCTCCGCAGGCAATCCCTTTCGACGAGCAGCACATCCATTACGGCGCGGGAGACACGATCGCCACGCTGGAACTTCCGCCGGGCGACCACACCTTGGTCCTGCAGTTCGCCACGGGCGACCACGTCCCCTACGATCCGCAGATCAAGCAGACGGTGCGGGTGACGGTGGTGGAGGAAGAGTAGGGGGGATCCCCTGCCCACACGGCTTCGGCGGGGCGCGGGTCTTTCACCGGGCAAGACACAGGGCCGGCTGCCCGGCCCTGTGCGTGCAGCGGTGTTCCCGCTTATTTCCCCGGCTGACGCAGCATTTTCACGACTTCGCTGGCGTGCTTCTCCTCCGCGAGAATCATCTCGCGCGCATACTCCTCGAGTGCCACGCACTTGCCGTCGACATGACCGAGCAACTCGCGGTAGAGCTTGAGGCCCTGCTCCTCGGCCTCCAGTGACTCCTTGAGGATGGAGCCTATATCGTGCTTGTGCGTTTCGAGCAGCGGACCCACCGCCAGGGAGGGATGCTCGTCGAGGGTGGTGATCCACTCGCCCGCGGCCTGCGCATGGGCAAGGGACTCCGCGGCCTGGTCGCGCAGCCACGATACGATGGGAATGCGGTTGAAGCCGTACACCATCAGCGAATAATGCGTGTAACGCACCACGCCGGCGAGCTCCAGCTCCAGGATCTTGTTGAGCGACTTGACGACGGCTTTCTTGTTGGCTTTTCCGAGATCCATGGGAGACTCCTTGGGGTTGATGGGGAATTAAGAATGACGAGTTACGGAATTACGAACGGGAGTGAGGTGCGTTGAGCCACGAAGGTCCGCGGATGCACGGACTGCTTGCATGGTGTCTCAAACAACATCAAACCCTGCGTTCAATTCGTAACTCGTCATTCGTAATTCGTAATTGACTCTACGCGCTGAAAGCTTTCGAGTCCTCGAGGAATCCGACCATGCCGGCATCACTGAGCGGATGATCCGCCACGGTGTTCAGCACGTTGGCCGGCACCGTGAGAATGTCGGCGCCCGCGAGCAGGCACTCGGTGAGTTGCACCGGGTTGCGGATGCTGGCGGCGAGGATCTCGGTGGTGATCCCGTAGTTCGCGAACATCGTCGCGATCTCGAAGATCAGCCGTGGTCCCGCGTCGCGCGCCTCACCGCCCGAGGCGACGAACTCGCTGTTCGCGTGCTTCTTGTCGCCCTCGCCCATCCAGTACAGGCTGTTTCCCGAGGGACGGTTCGGATCATCGTGTTTCGCGAGATAGTCCGGCAGACGGCCGAGGAAGGGAGAGATGTAGGTCGCGCCCGCGTTGGCCGCCCAGAACGCCTGCGTGGTGTTGAACACCAACGTCACATTGGTCTTGATGCCCTTTTCCCACAGGCGGCGCACCACCTTGAGCCCGGTGAACGGATCACCGTCCTTGACCACGGCCCCGTAGCCGCCCATCGGAACCTTGATGACGGCATTCGTTCCAAGCGCCCCCAGTTCGGCCGCCTGCTTGACCATCTTCTCCTCGGTGAGCTCGGTGAGCTCGAGCGAAACCGGAAGGGGCTTGAGCATGGCACACAATTCCTTCATGATCGCCTTGGCTTCCTTCCACGACTTCGCGCCCGCCTTCTTGAGCAAGGTCGGGTTCGTGGTGATGCCATGGATCAAGCCGGCCTTGAGCAGGGGTTCGATGTCGGCTTTCACCGCGGAGTCGCAGAAGATGCGCGCGCCCTTGGGAGCCGGATGCTTGAGGCGGTTGCCTTTTTTGTTGGGGTTGATCACCGGCATGAGTTCCTTGCGGGCGAGCATGGCGGCACTGGTGAATGCGGGCTGGAACATGATGTTTCTCCGTTTCGTGGTCTGTTTTCGTGAATGCTTCGGCTTCGAATCCAACCTACAATTTATGCCGCTTCCGCCAAGAATTCGCGGTCATTTCAGGGTAACCCGCGATTCAGGGGCGCGATTGTTCCAGAAAGGCGGAATCGCTCAACGCTTCCAGAAAGGCCAAGAGATCCGCCGCTTCGCCAGGGGTCAGGGCAAGGTCCCCCAACCGCGGATCCGCGTTGGGATGGGGCTGCACGCCCCCGGCATAGTGTGCCACCACCTCTTCGAGGGTCTCGAAGCGACCGTCGTGCATGTAGGGCCATGTGATCGCGATATTGCGCAATGTGGGCGTGCGGAACTTCCCCGCGTCGGTTGCGAGGCCGGTCACGCCCGCGCGCCCGGAATCGGCGTACGCCGTGTCGAGGCCGATGTTGTAGAACAGTCCGTTCGTAAAGAGCGGGGGCGTATGGCATTGGGCGCACAGCGCCCGCTCCCCCGTGAAAAGGTCAAGGCCGCGTCGCGCCGCGGGAGAAAGGGCGTCCTCGTCCCCGGCGGCCCAGCGGTCCCAGGGGGAGCGGGCGCTGACGAGGGTGCGTTGGTAGGTGGCCAACGCGCGCGCCGCGCCCTCGAGCGTGACCGGCCCGTCTCCGTATGCCTGCCGGAACAGGCGGACGTAAAACGTGTCGGCCCCGAGCACGGCCTCCACGGACTCGCGGGTCATGTCCATCTCGGCGGGATTGAACAGGGGCGCGAGGGCCTGCGATTCCAGTGAGGCGTGGCTGCCGTCGAGCATGAACGACGACATAAAACCCATGTTGGCCAACGTGGGGGTATTGCGCGGCGTCTGGAAGCCGTCGATGCCGGTGCTGCTCACCCGTTGCGGATCCGCGAAGGCACCCGTCGCCTTGTGGCACGAGGCGCAACTCAGGCTGCCGTCGCGACTCAACGCATTCTCGAAGAACAAACGACGCCCGAGGATGACCTTGGCGGGAGTGTAGGGGTTGTCTTCAGGCCAATGCAATGCCGGCCAGCCCGCCGGAACCTGCGGCAGGGCCGGAACCCAGCCTTCGTCGGAAAGCGGTGGCGCTTTCGTGCGGCCGCGCTCTTCGCCCAGCAGGCAGGCCGACAGTGCCAGGGCAAACGCGAGCACGGCGCTGCGCAGCGCCCCCT
>JBJHDK010000027.1:0-17708 GCA_050486505.1 Fibrobacteria bacterium
ACATCGAAATCCTCCCGGACGCACAGGGCGCTCCCCGCGCCGCGTTTTCAGGAGCGACCGCGCGCAGGCTCCGGGAATGCGGCGCAACGCATTGTCACCTCTCGATTTCGCACGAGGCGACCCATGCCGTGGCCTTCGCGGTCCTCGAAGGCTCCGGGCCCGGGCAGGAAAAAGTTTCTTGACACGCCAAGGACGGCGCGTTAGACTTGGACACAGGAACTCCAACCGCGCGGAGGAATCTCGTGAAGCCGATCGACATCAAGTGCCCCCAATGCAGGGAAAACAGCCAGTTGCAGCTGGAAACGGAAGCCAGGATGATCATCATGACCTGTCCCGTGTGCAATACGGCCATGATGCACTATTACGGTGAAACGATCGAGATCGACCCTTCCGAGATGGAGCGCATCCGCGGAAGCCAGCACATGACGACGGTTCAGGGCATCGTCCGGAATACGGGAAACCGCCTTCCGAACCGCCGTACAGCCGTCGTCCGGCACAGCGACCCCCATCCCGTGCATCGGGCGGGAGCTCCCGTGCGTGAAAAGCCTTTCGGTCAGGACGACATCACCAACCTCAAGATCGAACTGGCCCTCGCGAAGGACGTGAACGACTTCATCCGCTGCATGTAGGCAGGTCGGGGATTTACCCTCCGTCTGCGTCTTGCTACATTGGCGATCCTTGGCGACATACCCAAGTGGTAAGGGAGAGCTCTGCAAAAGCTTTATTCAGCGGTTCGAATCCGCTTGTCGCCTCCAATTTTCAGTCCGACACTCACGGGTGGTCCCGGAATCAACCGGGTTCCACCCCGCTCACCTCCCCGAATCCCGGCAACAAGATCGCGGCATGCGACGGAACGGAATGGGGGACCCCCTGACTTCCAGCGCCATTCGGGTGCGCCCTTTCAGAAAGCTTGGGCCAGGTCGACCACCCAGCGGCTCACCGAGCCGTCGAGGGGGTCGCGTGCATAGTCGAGTCGCAGGTTGAAAAGCGCCAGGAAACCGTAACGCAGGCCGATTCCCACCGCACGCCCCTCCCCGGATTCCGAGAGGGGATCCCCCACGTTCCAGACGTTACCGTAATCGGAAAAGGGCACGACCTGCAGTTCGTTGAGGCGGGCCGCGAACCCCCGCGTGGCTGCGTGGAATGGAAGGATGCGTAATTCGATCGAGCCCAGGGCGTAGGCCGGTTCAATCCCCTCCTGCACGCAGCCGCCCTCTGCGGTCTTGACCGGGCAGACATCGCGCCAATTACGGCTCCGCACGCTGCGGGGACCTCCCAGAAAAAATCGTGAGGAGTTGATCCCGCCCGCCCCGAAGAACCGTCCGCCGTCGAGCCGGAGCGCCAGCACCATCCATCCCGAGAGCGGCAGGTACGTGGAAGCTTCGGATTCGATCCAGTTGTGGCGGGTTCCAGGGAGGTCGAGCAAGGGGCCGCCGTTCCCCCAAGTGAGCGCCAGCTTGCCGCCACGCGATGGATTGATGAGGTTGTCGACCCGCTGCATGTAGACAGAGTTCAGAAAGTTGAGATTGAAGTCGCGAACCCGCGAAACCGTGTCGATCTTCTCGCTCTTGCCAAAAAGCTCCGCCGCGCTGACTCCCCGTGCCCACGGCGCAAGCTGGCGCGAAACGCGGCTCTGGTTCGAAACGTCGAAGTCGCCATCGTAGAGACCGGCATCGCGCATGAGCCGGCTGTCTTGGTACCAGTTGACGACGAAATCGTTGTCGAAGCGGTAGGAACTTCCGAAAAGCAGCGGGGACGAGTAACCGGCGAGAACGGATTGCTTGCGCTGCGCGAAGATCAGACCTGTCCGCGCCTCCTGAAGCGAACCTCGCAGGTTTCCCTGCATCAGGGTCAGGTCGATGCCGAAGCCGTACTGGGTTTCCCAGTATCCCGCTGCCTCGATTTCTCCGGGAATGCGCTCCTCGGCGACCAGCGTAACGGCGCTGCGTGAAAAAGCCGTGGTGTCGGAAAGGCTGTCGCGCAAGCGGATGAAGTTGAACACGCGTGTCGACTTGAGTTTGCGCTCGTAGGTGTTCATGTCCCGCAGCGTCAGCGTGTCACCGGGATCGAGCGGGAAGAGCCCGCGCAACACGGATCGGCGCGTCAGCCCGGGGAGGCCGGTTGTGTCCCCTTCCCTGTGGATTCGAAACAGCAACGTGTCGAAGACGATCGCGCGGCCGGGATCGACGCGAAAAACAACGTCGATGGTCTTGTCGTTGAAGTCGTAGTACAACGACTCGGCGGCCTGCGCGCGCAGGAACCCTGCGTTTCCGTAGAATTGCAGCAAAGCACGGCGGTCGCGGAAAAGGTGATTCTTGTCGAAGGCGCGCTCGGGGCGCACTGCCAACGCCGTGGAGTCGAAAACAGGGTAGTTGCCCTCCGGCAAGCGCACATGCACGCGGTCGAAGCGGTAGCGCTCGCCCTCGACGACTTGAACCTCGATGCGACGGGGTCGCACGCCCGCCTGTCCTTCGGGCAGGAGAAGTTGCACGGCGACTTCGGCATCGAAGAATCCCGCGTCGCGGTACCCCTCACGCACCAGCAGGGCCGCGTCCTCGGACCACGCGTCCCATTCGTCTGGATGCCAGGCTGGCAGCGGCGAAGGAAGGGGGAGCAGGTCGGCGACACGTCGCGCAGAGAACGCCCTCTCCCCTTCCACGACGATGTCGGGGCGGGCGGAAAGCTCGGCGGCCCCGAACGACAGCCACGCGCAAAACGCGGTCAGGAATCCGGGGCGGGAGAAGCCGCGCATCACCACAGGCTCCAGAAGCGATAACGGTAACGCAAGCCGGCGCGCTGGCGCACGCGACGCTCCTCCTCGATGCCCCGCCCCTCGGGACGGGTTTCCACGGCGGCTTCCACCGTAAGGCGGTCACGCAGTCGCCCGGACCACGTACCGTCGGACAACCAGTCCTCGACGGGAGGGCGGAATTCCGCCGCGAGACGGTATTCCATGGGATTTGCAAGCTTGGCCTCGGGATGATAACCGGCACGGCCCTTGAAACCGACCCGGTACACCTCACGACTTTCGACCTCGAGCGAAATCGCTTCAAGGCTCACGCTGTCCGTCCCGACCAGCGCGCCCAGTCCCGTGACCTGGGACGACTGGATGAACCCTGCTGAGCCACGGGCGAAGCCGCGGGAGAGACGTTCATTGATGGCAGGCTCCAACAGTGCCAGTGCGGCCCCGTAACCACCTTCACCTCCCTGCATCTCCGCAACATAGCAGCCCTGTGTCATCGAATTGATCAAGACGACGGGCGCGACCTGCTCTCCGGTTGTCTGGCTGCAGTCGGTGTCATAGGTGAAATTGACGTTCTTCAGGGTTCCGTCGAGGTTCACGAAAATCATGCAGGTCTGGCGCGTGTCCGGCCGGCAATCGGCACGCAGCCTTTTCTCGCCGGCGACCTCGAGGCTTCCTTCCTCAAGCGTGACATTGTCCCATTGAACCTCGAAATTCCGAATGGCGTAGGCCTGCCGCGATTGGCCGAGCTCCCCCTGCAGGCCGGTCAAGCGTCCCCGCACCAGGGTGTATGGGTAGACGCCCGTCACGTGCATGTCTCCCATGAAGTTCATGCGAAGCACGTCGGTATCCACGCGATTGCGGGACCCGCCCGTTTCGACCCGGACATCGAGTTCCCATGGGCGCGCGCGGTACGCGGCGCCGGGTGCCGGCGGACGTGTGGGGGCAACGGGCCGGTTGAAAGTGGTGAAAAATGCCGTCACGTCGCGCAAGCCGATGCGCCGCTGGAAGAAAAAGTCGTGCAAGGTTCCGCGCACGACGGCCTTTGGGGCGTTCCCGACCTGCGCCGCGGGAGGAACCACGATCTCGACCTCAAGATCACGATATCCCCCCTCAATCCGGTAAGGGGAAGGAGGAAAGGCGAAGTGCCCCGAATCCGAAGCCGCAGAGGCACGCAGTCCCCGCGCCGCATCCCATGCGACGGTTCCCTCGAAGGGACCGCTTTCAAGGCGGCGTCCGTCCGCGAGCGCGAGATTCCAAGCGGTCCCCGTCACGTCGGCACGCAAGGCCGGAGGAGCAAGCTCAAATTGAAGGCGGGCATCGGCAGACCCGCCGTCGCGCGCAAGAACCTGTGCCGCGGGAACCCGCAGCGTTCCCCGGGCAAAGGCGAAGTCTCCCGTGACGGACTGCGTATCCGCAGCCGACACGTGCCCGAACGAGAAGCTGCCGGAGTCGACGACCAGGCCCTCCCGCCAACCACGTTCCAAATCGGCATGAAAACGGGCAGTCACGTCGATTGCACGGAGCTTTCCCAAGGGTTCGATCGAAAAGTCTCCGAACATTCCCAGGTTTCCCTCAAGACTGCGCCACCCCGGAATTCGTCCCCATGCCGACACTCCGAAGTCGCCCGAGGCGAATGCCTTCACGCGGAAGTCGGGGCTTCCCGAGTTGAGGCGCGTGAGGACGGCGAGCATCGTGTCGTTCAATGCAGGATGACGGCGCGAAACCGTGGGGACAGTGATGCGCAGGGAGTCCCCCATCCCCTCGATCGCAAAACCGGGAACGCGGAGATGTTCCTCGGGAATCGCAAGACCCAGGCTGTCGACCTCGACGGATCCGGTCAGGCCCGTCGAAGGGGAGTATTCGAGCGCGCCCTCGACGCGACCGCGGACGGCGTGCAACGCGGCGCCGGAGACCGCTTGGACGTCTCCGATGCGCAGGCCGTCTGCACGCAGGGACCAACTGCCACCGGTCACCGCCCGCAGGTTCCCAAGGCCCGCGAAAGTCCTCCCGTCGAAAGGAAAGGTGCCTCCGCCTGATAGGCGCGAATCTCCCGTCCGCAGATCCGCCGCGCGCACGCGCAGACTATCGGCGGTCCAATCGCCGCGGGCGGAAACGACCACACGGTTGCCCGCATGCATCGCATCCGCGCGAAGATCCGCCTCGCCCGCGCCATCCTCCAGGTGCCAGCGAAAGTCCCCGTCGATGCGGGGATCGAGATCGGGAAGTCGCGACAACGGAGCGTAGGGAAACCGCATGAATCTCAGGCCCGATGCCGTGCCCGACATCTCCATTCCCGGAAAATCCATTGCGAACGTCGCACTGCCGTGCCGGGTGTGCCCGGCCTCGAACCGCAGTCCGAGATCCGGAGCGCCCCCGGCATCGCGCCAATGCACGATCCCGTCTCCCGTGAAACGCTCACCCGAAGCGTGAATGGTCGCCGATACAAGCGTGTAAGCCCGCGAACTCACTTCCTGAACGGCCTCAAGGCTGTCTGCAAAGGCACCGTAGGCCCTTGGATCGCGCACGCGCGCGCGGATCCGCAAAACCCCGTCTTCCCAACGGCCGTCCGCTCGTGCGGACGTGTAGGAAACGTTCCCGTCCGTCCAAACGAGCGCCCAGGTTTCACCGGGCGAGACATCGCCCTCGAGATCGACGCGACCGGGACGATCCCCCTGCCAGCGCAGCGTGACGTGCGACTGATCCCGCGTTGCAACACGCGCGGTGACGCGCCCCCCCGAATCAAGCCGGCCTTCGGTGATTTCGAAATCCAGCGGAAGCATCCAACGGTCGGCCACATTCCATTCACCACCGCGGAGGCTCGCGGTGAATGCGCCCGACCACTCGTCCAATCCGGGGGGCAGAGGCCACGCTTCGGGGTGCGTCCATGTGGCCCCGGCACCCAGCATCTGCCCTGCCCCTTCCGCACGTGCCTCCAGTTCCCCGCCGTCGGGGGAGAAACGTCCGGCCAGGTGCCAGCGCAACGATTCGGCCATCAAGGCCTCCTCCGTCGTGAATTCTCCGCTGAGAAGAATGTCGCGATTGCGCCAATCCGCCCTGGCCTGCAGTGACAGCGACGAGATCCCGGACAAGTCCGGCGACGCATCGCGGGGATCCCATGCCTCCGGTGCTGAGAGAAAGACCTCGAGCGAATCGAACCCCAACCGCAGGTCGCGTTTGTCGCGGATTCCGGAGATCCGCGCGCTGTCTCCCGAATCCGTCCGAAGGGAGGCGCGATAGCGCAACGCGGGCCCGCGCCAGGCGGACTCGGCATCGAGGGCAAGACCGGGCCACTCTCCCAACCCCGCGACATGGCCCTGCAGCCGCAAGACGCCGCCCTCCAGCCCGCGCCGGCCGCGGCTGCGCCAATGACCGCTTTCGGCGCGCAGCAGCAGACTGTCGTCCCGCCGCGCCTCCAGCACGCCCCATTCGATCACGGTGGTCACGGGAAAGCGGATGCCGGCCGGAAAAACGGGAGGATCATCAACCGGTGCACCTGCAGTCAATCGGACGATGACGGTATCGGCGCTTACGCTCAGGATGGAGGAGGAGGACGGAGAGCGACTGAACCAATTTGCGAGACGAACGGAAAAGCCCTTGGCCGAAACCCCGGTCGTTCCGGTTTTCACGGTCACGGAATCCGCTCCGAGTGAAAACGGCCCGGAGACGACCGGGGCGTGGACACGCACAAGCAAGGGACCCAGACGCCTTTCGGAGTCGAGAGCACGCTCGACGGCACGTGCGGCGAAGACGAGTCCCACGGGAACGGAAACGACGAGCAGCGCGAGGATCGCAGCGACCGTGAATATCAATTTTCGCATGAACGTCATCGCCGCGGCACGCGGGCCGCATGTGCCCGGAAAACCCTCAATCTACAAGTGCATCGTGACTTCTCCGCCTCCCTCCGTGAACATTCGGCCGCCGTTCTCCCGAGGTCGGAATCGGGAGGATGAGCGCGTTCCAAAGGGGCGAAAATGTCAACTAATGCTAGTTTAAATGGCCCCCCGGCCCAAATCGGGGTGACCGAAACCAGACAAGGGAATTCTGACTCATGAGACATCGCCTGACTTTGCTCCCCGTCCTCGCTCTTCTCACCGCATTCACCGCCTGCGGCAACGCCAAGACCGGGGACAAACCCCTGGCGCGCATCGACGGCAAGATGTTCACGGAGGCGGAATTCGCGCTTCGGCTCGCGACCATTGAGCATGACCAGCTCGAAGCGATGCTGGCGGACCCGGAACGCCGCAGGGACGAGTTCAACAAGCTGTTGCGCACCCGGCTTTTCGCTCTCGCCGGCGAGAACTCCAGATTTGGCCGCAACCGCGACTACCGCACGCGGGCGGCTTCAATCGGCGACCGGGTCCTCACGCAGTACTACTTCGACGCCCACCTGACATCGCGAGGGGGAATCTCCCCCGATGAAATCGCCGCGTACTACGATGCAAATCCCGCGCGCTTTGCCGACGAGTCCGGCGTCATCCCGCCCCTCAGGAGGGTGATGGCGCGCGTCGCCGACTCCATCCTGGTCGCGGAGGCGGATCTGGACTCCTTCTTCAACGCGCAAAAATTCGCGTATCTGCGCCGCGCGACGGCGGACATCGCCATGATCCGCACCGATACACGCCAAGAGGCCGAACGCGCCCATCGCGCGCTGCGGAGCGGCACATCCTTCGCCGATGCCGCATCCCGCTTTTCGAACCACGCATCGAAGGACGATGGCGGAAACATCGGCCAGGTCACGCAGGGGATCTTCCACTTCGAGGTCGGCTCGCAACTTCTCGCCGACACGCTTTTCTTCATCGAACCCGCGCGCATCGCTCCCGGCAGGTTTACCGACGTTCGCGAGCGTGACGGGCGGTACTTCATCTTCCTTCTGAAAAGCCGCAGCGAAGAATCGTATCCCGATCCCGCGGAGATCCGCGACCGCCTTGTCGCGGACTACATCCGCCTGCACAAGGACAGGCTGCATCGCGAGGCGGTCGACCGCCTCAAGGAGAAGTACGGCCTCCGCCTCGTCTCACCGTTCCGCCCCGCAACCGAGCGTGACCTCCGAACCCACTATCAAAACAATGCGGAGAACTACACGAGCCCCGAAACTTTCGAGCTCTATCACATCCAGGCCGGTAGCCGGGAAGCGATCGAAGAGCTCATTGAATCCATCTCCTCGCTCGAGGAGTTCCGGAACGCGGCCCGGGAACACTCCACCAACCCGCTCACGCTTGATGGCGACGGCCGCGTCGGCACGGTGAAGCGCGACTTCAGCCTCCCCTACGGAATCGGAACGCTTCCCGCGCTTTTCAATGCCATCGACGATCATGGGGGGACGGGCCTGCTGCCGGATCCCGTCCTGAGCCCGACCACGCGCACCTGGCACGCATTCTGGGTCGTCAATAGGGGGGAACCCGTGCTGAAACCCTTCGACAGGGTGCGCGCATTGGTCAAGCTTGACTTCGAGGAGAACCGGATCCCCCAAGTCGGCCCCAACGACACCCTCGCCGTCATTGAAAAGATGGGAAAGATCATTCGCGAATCCGACGTGCAGTTCCTTCGTTCCGAGATCCCCGAATCGACGCGTGAGTTGTACACAAGGGACAACCTCGTCGACTATCTGGCGGTGTGGGCCATCTTCTCCGCGGAGGCCCGCGCCTTGGGGTTGCACCGGGAAGACCGCGCGCGCGCCCTGATGATGCAGGCCGAAGACGGTTTCTGGAGAAGCCTGTACCAGGACTCCATCCTGGCTTTCTTCCACGAGACCCCGCAAAGAACCCTCGACAGGACCTTGCGCGCGCAACGGGATCTCTTCGTGAGGGAGGGTGTGGAGGTCAGCCCGACCGCGCTGGCCCGCGACATCGCAGGCTACCTGCAACTGACACCGGCTGATTTCGATCTCGAATACCACACGAATCCGGAACGCTACATGCGCGACACACTTCAGATGAGCTTCGATGAGGCGCGCCGCCAGATCTTCCAGCACCTGCGCCCGGTCGCGCATGCGCGACTCGACGCGCATGTGATGAACACCCTGAAGAAGCGGTTCCGCGTGCGCATCCTCGACGCTTCCCTCGAGGAGCCGCCGCTCGGCACGGCGCAGGAGGCCTATGCACGCGCGCAGCAGCTTCACTTCGATCGGCGGATCGACCAGGCCCTCGCGCTCTACGAAAGAATGCGCGAGGCCTTCCCCCGCCGTGCCGGCGTCCAGGACTCGGTCGGCTTCGGTATCGCCCAGCTTCATGTGGAACAGCAGCGCTACCAGCAGGCCCTCGCGGAATATCGTCGGGTGCTGCACCTGAGGCCCGAGAGCCCGAATGCCTACAAGGCGATGTTCATGATCGGGTTCATCCAGGCGGAATATCTCCGGCGCGACGAGGCGGCCATCCGCACCTTCGAGACCATGCTCGAGAAATATCCCGACACGGATCTTTCCGAGGACGCGGACTGGATGATCCGCAACATCCGCAGCGGAGGCGAACTCATGCCCGTTCTTGAAGATGATTTCGAGGATTGGGGGGACGGGGAGGAATAAGCCCCGCGTTCAGGGACATTCCCGCGCAAACGCCTTCCCCTCGGGAAGGCGTTTTTGCGTTCCGAAATGCCGGTCTATCTTTGGGGAATGATGTCTCCCTCGCAAGGGCATCCCTTCCATCCCGACCGTCTCGCCGCGTTCAGGGGGTTCCTGCGCCGTCGGCTACCCGATGCGGCAACCGCCGAGGATATCCTGCAAGAAAACCTTTTGAAAGCGTTGCAACAGGATGCATGGAGCGAAAAAGAAAACCCTTCCGCATGGTTCCATCGTGTTTTGCGAAATGCCGTGACGGATTTTTACAGGGCGCGCGCCGCAAAAAATCGCCGTGAAACAGCCTTCGTCGCAGAACTCGGGGAAACCGACCCCGGACACGACGTGCCGGAAGAAGAAGCGTGCACATGCTTTCGCGCCTCCCTTCCGGAACTGAAGCAGGAATATGCAGAGATCCTGCGCATCGTCGATCTTGACGGCATTCCGCAGGCGGATGCGGCCGTCCGGCTCGGCCTGAGCGGAAACAACCTCTCGGTGCGCCTCCATCGGGCTCGCAAGGCCCTGAGGGCCCGGCTGCTTGAATCCTGCGGTGCCTGCGCGAAGCACGGGTGCCTCGACTGTTCCTGTCGGCACGAAAAAAACACCATACTGTAAGATTCGCCGATCCGTTTCGTCTTCAAGATGAAACCCACAGGGAGGAAAACATGGCAGACCCGGCATCCGGACACGCATCGCACCATGAACCGCAGGGATCGTGCTGCGGGCACGAAAAACCCGTTCCGGGACCTGCATCCTTCCTCGACCCGGTCTGCGGCATGACGGTCGATCCTGCCAGGGCCGCAGGACACTCGAAGCATGCGGGCAAGGACTGGTACTTCTGCAGCAAGGGCTGCAAGGCGAAATTCGACGCCGATCCGGAACGTTACGCCTCCCCTGCGCCGGACAAGGATGCCGCCCACGACTGCGGCTCCCCGAAGGCGACCCCAGGCACGGAAGGAACCGCGAAGGAAGCCCCACGCACCTCGGGACGCGATCTCTCCCAGGTCCGTCACACCTGCCCGATGCACCCCGAAGTCTCGCAGCTCGGCCCCGGGAACTGCCCCAAGTGCGGCATGGCCCTTGAGCCCGAGGAAATTTCCGCGGAGGAGGATGCGAACCCCGAGCTGGATGACATGACGCGACGACTCTACGTCAGCGCGGCACTGACCCTGCCCGTGCTGTTCCTGGCCATGGGACACATGCTTCCCGGCATTTCGCCGCACGGGTTCTTCGCCACTCCGCTGCGCGGCTGGCTGGAGCTGCTGCTGTCCGCCCCGGTCGTGCTCTGGGGAGGCCTCCCCTTCTTCGTGCGCGCCTGGGAATCGATGCGCCACCGCAGCCCGAACATGTTCACCCTCATCGGCATCGGCACGGGGGCAGCCTTCGCGTACAGCACCCTCGCCGTCGTCGCCCCCGGGATTTTTCCGGAGACCTTGCGCGACGCCCACGGCAACGTGGGTCTCTACTTCGAAGCCGCGGCCGTGATCGTCACGCTCGTGTTGCTGGGGCAGGTTCTCGAGCTTCGCGCCCGCGCCCGGACAGGCGCCGCCGTGCGCGCCCTGCTGGGCCTCGCGGCCAAGACCGCGCGACGCGTGCGCGAGGACGGCTCCGACGAGGACGTGCCTCTGGATGCCGTCGTTCCGGGCGACGTGCTGCGCGTGCGACCGGGGGAGAAAATCCCCGTCGACGGCGTGGTGCTGGAAGGAACCGCGTCCGTGGACGAATCGATGCTCACGGGGGAATCCCTCCCGGTCGGCAAGGCTGCGGGCGATTCCGTCGCCGGGGCCACGCTGAACGGCACGGGAACCTTTCTCATGCGCGCCACGAAGGTCGGAAGCGACACCTTGCTCGCCCGGATCGTGGCCATGGTCGCCGCGGCGCAGCGAAGCCGGGCGCCGGTGCAGCGCCTCGTCGACAAGGTTTCCTTCTACTTCGTCCCGGCCGTCGTCGTGATTGCCATGCTGGCCTTCGCCGCGTGGCTGACCTTCGGCCCCGAGCCCCGCCTCGCGCACGCGCTTGTCGCCTCCGTCGCCGTGCTCATCATCGCCTGTCCTTGCGCGTTGGGCTTGGCGACACCCATGTCGATCATGGTCGCCGCCGGCAAAGGAGCGACCATGGGCGTGTTGTTTCGCGACGCGGAAGCCATCGAAGCCCTGCGTTCGATCGACACGCTCGTCGTGGACAAGACCGGAACCCTGACCGAGGGGAAACCCGCGGTCACGCATCTCGAGGCCGAAGGAATCCCCGGGGACGATTTGTTGAGACTGGTGGCCGCGCTGGAGAAATCCAGCGAACACCCCCTCGCCGATGCCATCGTGCAGGCCGCGCGCGCGCGCGGATTGAAACTCCCGGAAGCGACGGAGTTCACCTCCATGACCGGAATGGGAGTGCGGGGCACCGTCGAGGGCCGCCGCCTTGCCTCGGGGAACCTTGCGTTGATGCGCGCCTCCGGGATCGACGCCTCCGCGTGGGAAGCACGCGCCGAGGACTTGCGAAAGCGAGGCCAGACAGCCCTGCTCGTCGCGATCGACGGAGCGGTCGCGGGATTGGTCGGCGTCTCGGATCCCGTCAAGGAAAACGCCGTGGAAGCCCTCGACGCCCTGCGTCGCGAAGGAGTCCGTGTGATCATGCTGACGGGAGACAATGCCACCACTGCGCGTGCCGTCGCCGCCCGCGTCGGCATCGCGTCGGACGACGTCCTGGCGGAAGTACTGCCGGAAGACAAGGCCAGGCACGTCGCCCGACTGCAGGCGGAGGGACGCAAGGTGGCCATGGCAGGCGACGGCATCAACGACTCGCCCGCCCTCGCCCGCGCGACGGTGGGGATCGCGATGGGATCGGGAACCGACGTCGCAATGGAAAGCGCGCACGTGACGCTCGTGAAGGGAGACCTGCGCGGCATCCTGCGCGCGAGGGCGCTGTCGCGCGCGACCATGCGCAACATCCGCCAGAACCTCGTGTTCGCCTTCGGGTACAACACGTTGGGAGTGCCCGTCGCGGCGGGCGTCCTCTACCCCGTGTTCGGGATTCTACTGAGTCCGATGATCGCCGCCGCCGCGATGAGTTTCAGTTCCGTGTCGGTGATCGCGAATGCGCTGCGACTGAGGAAGATGCGGGTTTAAGGAGTCGGGATCCTGGAACGGGATCGGATGCGCCGCTCCCGTTTCCTCATTTGACTCCCCGGTTCCGATTCTCAAGGGCAGTTCAATTCTTCTCGACCGGATACCCGTCCCTGATCCATCCGGGCATGTCGCCTTTGAGGTGGTGGATGTCCGTGAAACCCTGCTTGCGAAGCTCTCGTGCCGCGAGCCCTGCGCGGCGCCCGCTCTGGCAATAAAGAAGTACCGGGCGCTCCTTGTCACCGAGCAGATCTTCAATCTCGCCCGCCCGGACACCCATGTCCCCGTGAGGGATATTGATCGCCCCGGGCACATGGCCTTGCGCGAACTCTCCTGCGCCGCGGACATCCACAATCAACGGGGCATCGCCCGCCTCAATGCGTTGCATGAGGCCTGCGGCCTCCACGGGTTGCATGAGAGGCGCCGCTTGCGCACCTCCCCAAGCCGTGGCGATCAAGGTTCCGGCAACGAGTGCAAGCGCGGCGAAACGAAAGGAGACGGGCAAGGATGATGTTTTCATGCCGTCCAAAGTACGCGACTCGATGGATCCACGCAACCTCTCCCGGTGACAAGTGTCACACGAAACCGGCCCGGAATCCGCGTACGAAGCCGGAAGTTCGCGAAAAGAACGCCCGGACGCAGGAAGTCCCCCGAAGAGGCCCCCCGACCGGCCGGCTGTAAATAAGGGTAAGGTGGAGCGGACTATCGGACTCGAACCGACGACCATCTGCATGGGAAGCAGAAGCTCTACCAACTGAGCTAAGTCCGCGCGGAGGGGAAATATAGCGACACGGAAGCATGCAGAAAAGACGAAAATGTCCGGGAGTGTTACTTTATTGGCCCATTTTTTGGATTTTAGGGCGCAACCATGCAAACTACCCTCGTTATCATCAAGCCTAACGGCGTTCGCGGCGGCCTTATCGGCGAGATTCTCTCCCGTTACGAAAAATCCCGCCTCGCAGTAGCCGCCATTCGCATCCGCGCCATCACGCGTGCCGAGGCCGAGGGTTTCTATGCCGAACACAAGGAGCGGGGCTTCTTCGGCGAACTGGTGGATTTCATGACGTCGGGCCCCGTGGTCTTGCTCGCGCTTCGCGGCGAAAAGGCAGTGGAGGCCGCCCGCCACATGAACGGCGCCACCAACCCCGCCAACGCCATGCCTGGTACCATCCGTCACGATTTCGCCCCCTCCACGGGAGAGAATGTCGTGCACTCCTCCGACTCGCCCGAAAGCGCGTTGCGCGAGGTCGCCTACTGGTTCGATGCCTCCGAGCTCACGGAGTACGTGCCCGACTCGCACGTCCTCCCGTCGCAGCTTCCGGCCTGACCTGCCGCGGTCGCGCCTCGCGGGAAGGATCACGATGCTGCTTCCCTGGAAAGGTCTGTCACCCACTCTCGGGCCACGTGTGTTCGTGGCTCCCGACGCCACCCTCGTCGGCGACGTCATGCTCGGTGAAGATGCATCCGTCTTCTTCCAGTGTGTGCTGCGCGCCGACATCAACGCCATCCGCGTCGGCGCCCGCACCAACATCCAGGACCACACCACGGTGCACCTCGCCAGCAACCTTCCCACGGTGCTCGGCGATGACGTGAGCGTCGGCCACCGCTGCATCCTGCATGCCTGCACCTTGGGTAATCGCGTGCTCGTCGGCATGGGATCGATCCTCATGGACGGCGCAGTCATCGGTGAAGAAAGCATCGTGGGGGCCGGAAGCCTTGTCCCGAAAGGCAGGGAGTTCCCGGCAGGCTCGCTCATCCTCGGGAGCCCCGCGAAACTGGTTCGCGAACTGTCCATCGGGGAACGCGAAAGCATCGCTGCGCTGGCCCGCAAATACGTGGGAGTCAAAAACACGTACCTTGAGCAGGCGAACCCCTGACAGGTCCCCCGTGAAAATCCTGGCCTCCAACCTCCTCTTTCTCGCAATCGCCTTCCTGGTCTCGGGCTGGCTGATCAGCACCTACATGGGTGTCAGGGCCACCCCCCAAACCTATTCCGATCCCAGCCTGATTCCCGGGGGCGCAGAAGCCGTCATCGTGCCCGGCGCCAGCGTTTACCGGTCCGGAAGGCTTTCACCGGTGCTTCAGGAGCGCATGGAGGCCGCACTGGAAGCGGCTTTCGAACGCCCGGGCATCCTGCTCGTGCTTTCCGGAACGACGGTTCCCGACGGATACAGCGAAACGCGAGCCATGCGGGACTATGCACTCGCCCGCGGTTTCCCCGCCGAGGACCTGCGCATCGATGATGATGGACGCAGCACGTTTCTCACTCTTTTGAATGCACGGCAGCGTTTCGGGCTCGGCAGCGTGATCATCGTGAGCCAGTCATATCACCTGCCCCGTTCCCTCTATGTGGCCCGCAGACTGGGACTCGAGGCCTACGGCCTGCGCGCGGAAGTTTCCCCGGAGTCCGATGTGGCGGCGCGCAACACGCGTGAATGGCTGAGCCGCACGAAGGACTTCGCATTGGTGCGGGTCTTTCACTATTTCCTTTCAACCGAATGATGTGACCGTGTACCGCATCGCATTCCTGATCAACCCGATCTCGGGAGGAGGCGTCGGCCGTGAGGTCTTCCAAAGGCTCGGGGAAGTCCTCGAAAGCTTCGGAATCCGCGAGGATGCGTGGACAGCCGAACTGACCGACGCAAGCCGCGTCGGAGAGCAGGCCGACCGCATGTTGCGAAATTCCCGCAAGTTGATCGCGGTGGGCGGCGACGGAACCCTCGGCGTCGTTCTCGATCGTGTGCGTCGCGGAAAGACGCGTGCAGTGATCGGCCTGATTCCCCTTGGCACCGGCAATGATCTGGGGCGCGCATTGGGAGTGTACCGGGTCTACGACGCGAAGGGACTCGTCGCATGCCTCAAACGCCTGTTGATGGCGCCCTCCCTCCCTTTCGACCTCTGGGATGCCGGAAAGGGCGGCACCACCGTCGTGTCTTACCTGAGCACAGGCATGGATGCCCGGGTCCTGCGCGACTTCGACGGAGCGAGGAAGCGCGGAGAACTTCGGGGCGGAGCCCTCGGCAACAAGCTTTTTTACCTCAAGGCCCTGGTGGCCAGGCGCAATTACCGCTTTCCGGCAAACGCCCGCATGGATGTCAAAACAGACCAGGGAATCGTAAAACTCGATCTTGAGGGGCACTGCGCCGTCCTCGTCGCCAACATCAACTCCTATGCCGCGGGAGCCCGCCCGGTTCCGGGGAATCGCTTCGACGATGGCTTGCTCGAGGTCGTCGTCTTCGGCTCGCTGTGGCGCTATGCCCTGGTGACGGCAGGCTCCCGGATTCTGCCGGGCCTCGCCCGCTGGATCGGGGTTCCGAGACATCGCGCAAGGGAGGTCACCCTGCACCTCCCGCCCGGCACCCCCGACCAAGTGGACGGAGAAGATTGCACCGGACGACTGGAGGGCACCGTTTCAATCGCCTTTGCGGTGCGCGTCCGGCTGCTTGATCTCAGGCGGTCGTTCTTCGCGCTGTTTTGACCACGACCTACCCCGTCGGCGCCCCCCTGTTTACATTGTTCGACTTCGCCAGATCAAGGGGACTTGTCATGAATGCATCCACAACGTGGCGCACCTTCCCGATCGTGCTCGGTGCCCTGGCACTCTGCGCGGGAACCGCCGCCGGCCAGCCACTGCTGCCTCCCAAGCCCGCCGTGCCCGCCGGCCAACAACATGTCGCTGCCGAAGCCTCGCGTCACGCCGTCAGTGTCGGCGATGTCCGCATCTCGGCCGGAAAGATCGATTCGCTGGCGACGCTCATGGCGCGCGCGCGCGGAACCGAGGCACGGGAGCTCTCAACCGAACAACTCGACCTGATGCGCCAGCTCATCACGACAAATCTCATCGGCCAGGAGTTGCTGGAGCTGGAAGCCAAGGCCACCGGCATTCAGGCATCCCCCCGCGAAATCGACTCCGCGATGCGGGATTTGAGAGCACAGTTCCCCGACGAGGCGGCATGGCAACGCGCCATGCGTCAAAGCGGCGAAAGTGAGGCCCAGGTTCGCGCCAAACTGGCCCGCCAGATCCGGGCGGACAAGGTGCTTGAAGCCAACATGCAGCTCTCGGGAGCGCCAAGCGAGGCTGAAATGCGTGCCTTCTGGGAAGAGAACAAAGATGCCTTTCCCGTGAACGATTCACTGCGTGCGATCCAGATCCTGTTAAGGGCCGGGGCCACGACATCGGAACAACAAGTATCCTCCCTCCAGTCGCGCCTTGAGAACATCAGGCGCGTCGTTCTGGGTGAGGACAGCACGGATACCCCTGCCTTGCTCCGCCGCTTCATGGCCGAGGCCGCCCGGCACGGGGAAGGTCCCGAGGCACGTCAGGGAGGGGATCTGGAACGCTTTCACCCCGCGGACTTTCATCCCGACTTCAGAAAGCACGTGACCGGATTGCAGGTCGGGCAGGTTTCCCCCGTTTTCCGGACCCCGCTAGGCTTCCATCTTGTCCTTCTCATCGAGAAATACGACGGAAAATTCGAAAGTTACCGTCTCCAAAGCCTACAGAACCTGATGGCCCAGCGGAATTTGCGTCTCGGCATGGAAATGCGGGAATTTCTCAAAAAACTGGCCTCCAAGTATCCCGTAACCTTTCACCTCCCGAATTACAGGGATGTCTCCGAAAGCGGACTTTACTGACACCGGGGGTTTAAAATCCTCCTCCGGCTTGGTACATTTCCCGCCTCTTTTCAGCCAAGGTATTTCCATGTATTCGGTGATTGCTTCCGGCGGCTTCCAGCACAAGATCACACCCGGCGAACGGGTCAAGCTGTCCAAGATCAACGCGCCCGTGGGCGAAGTCCTCACGGTTTCCGATGTCCTGCTGTTCGCAAACGGCGACACGGTCAAGGTCGGTGCCCCCATGGTCGAAGGCGCCCTGGTCAAGCTGGAGATTCTCCAGCACGATCGTGATGACAAGATCAAGGTCTTCAAGAAAAAGCGCCGCAAGCGCTACCGCAAGACGCAAGGGCATCGCCAGCACTTCACCGAAGTGATCGTGCGCGAAATCTCCTGCGGTGGCGAATCCGCAGTGGCAGAAGACGTTGTGGTGGAGCGTGCACGCGCCCGCGCCGCCGCGCTCGAAAACATGAAGATTCAAGTCAAGAAGCCCACGCGGCGCGAAAAAATCGCCGCGCAGGCTCAGGAGGGATAACCCGCATGGCACACAAAAAAGGTGGCGGCAGCACTAATAACGGTCGCGATTCCAACCCGAAGTATCTCGGCATCAAGAAATACGGTGGAGAGACCGTCATCGCCGGCAATATCATCGTGCGCCAGCGCGGCACGCGCTGGCACG
>JBJHDK010000027.1:17718-30377 GCA_050486505.1 Fibrobacteria bacterium
CGGTCGCGACCACACCCTGTTCGCCCTCGCGGACGGCGTGGTGCGCTTCGAAGGCCGCGGCACCTCGAACCAGAAGGTCAGCGTCGTGTCGGCTTGAGCCGACACCATTGCATGATGTTCCGTCAGGCCATCGGGGCGCGGAGATCCGCACCCCGGGCTGGCCGCTTCTTCATTTCCTTCGTATCCTGTTCGTGCACGAGTCGGCCCTTCCACACCGGAAGGGCTTTTTTCGCAACCGACGCATGAAGACAGCACGATCACGCCTCCTCCTCCTTTCCGGGGCCGCCGCCGTCTTTCTGGCGGGCTGCCCGACGGATTCACGCCGCGACAGTTCCGACTTCCTGCGCTCACCCGTGACCTTCCGGGTCGATCCCGCCGCCACGGAACACCCTTACTGCAATGCGCCGGATCGCACCCCCTTTGCAAGCGTCCAGGAATGCAGGGATGCGGCCAAGTACGTCATTCGCTGGGAGCGTCCTGAAGATACCGTCGGCTTCGTGGAGTACCGTGTGTACGTGGATACGATGCCCCCGAACGACCTCGAGGGGCGCCCGTGGAGCCAGGTCCGGCGGGATCGTACACTGGCCACCTATCTCCTCGGTGCTCCTGCACTCCGCGCCGACAGCATCGTCTTCGTGATCGCGGACAGCGGAGCCGCACAGAATGTCGTGGATCGCGAAGCTCCCCGCATCTTTTCCCTTGATACCACGGGCCGCATCGATCCGTCGGGGCGCCTCGTCTTTGCGGTCCTGGCGGCATACGGCGAATCGGGACGCACCGGGCTACCACGCTACACATGGGTCATCACCGACGACCGCTTTGCCCCCTTTCCGTTGCAGCCGGTCATGACACCGCGCTCCCACAGTATCGAAATCAGCTGGATGCGCCCGCTCGATCCGACCAGTTTTTTCGATCCTGGTGCAGATTCAGGAATCATCCTGGCTTACACCCTTCGCGTGGTCCGCGGGGGGATTCTGAATGCGAACCGTCCTCCCGAAGTGTTCAGGCCGCAGGTTACATACATCTCGGGTGGACTTGATCGAAGCGCCGAGGTGCACGCCGACAGTTTCGGGGTCCGACGGGCACCTGCGTGGCGTTTCGTGCTGCCGGACTCCCAACGCGTCTTCAACCGTCTCGGCACCGATCCCCGCGACAGCATGCGGGTCGTGATCGACAGTCTCTACCCGATGGATACGGTCGACATCAGTATTTGGGCGCTCGACCTTGCGGGAAACGCCACGGACTCTGTCGCCTTTACCCGTGTCCTTCTGACCGACACCACGCAACCAACAACTCCCCTGCTGCGGATCCAGCCCGGCAGCGTCACGCGCAACGGATTTATCTATGCCTTCACGGCAAGCCGTGATTTGGTGGAAACCCCCCAAGGGCTCGCCCCCGCACCACTCCCCAATGCGAACATCATGGAGTACCGCGTCTCGCGAAGGCGAACAGGCGGATCCGCAGGCGGTGTCGCCGATCGCGACACGGTCATCCGCGTGACATCATCGAACAGTGCCGACACGCTATTCATCGATACGGTACGTTACCTGCCGCCCGGCGCCGACTACCGTCTCTACGTGCAGGCCGTCGACTCGACCGGCCACCTTTCGGAGCGCGATTCCATCGACGTCTCCACGCTCGAATCCGCCTTCTCCGGCGCCGACAGCGGCGCGACCTGCCCTCCGGGTTTCATCCCGATGCCCGCGGGGAACTTTCTGTTGGGAGACACCTCCTCGGCAGCGGGTGCCGATGAGCGACCCTCGGGGTTTTTGCCCACGACTCCCCGCCACATCGGGTCATACTGCATCGAACCCTATGAGCACGCCGATCCCGTGACCGGCCGGTTCGTGAACAGGGTCACCTGGCAACAAGCCTACGACATGTGCGCGGCTCTCGATCCCGCGCACAACACGCGCCTGTGCACCGAGGCGGAGTGGGAGCGCGCCTGCAAGGGCACGCAGGAGCCCCCGCTGGTCTACGGGATCCAGTCGGAACGCCAGACTCCCGGGGAGATCCGCTTCAGCTGCAACATCGGCACGGGGGACTCGACGATGGCCTTCGAAAGCTCGTTGCGCGATCCCACCTGCATCAGCCATGACGGCGCCTTCGACATGGCCGGCAACCTCGCTGAATGGGTGCTAGATCCATACGACTCCCTTTCCTACCGCAACGCGGGCGACACCCTGCAACCCGGGGTTCCCTTGACTTCCCCGTATTCGGCGGGAGCCCGGCGCGGGTTCCGCGGATATCACTATCTGAATCCCTTGCAGCCACCGAGCACGTTGCTGCGCTATGCACGTTGTTCCAACAGGGATTATCCCGTGCAACCACGGCCGCGCCCCTACCAGGGATGCGTCGACTCGACCTCCCCGATGCTCGTGGTGATCTACAACAACGATACCAAGCCGCCACGCTGCCTCACCCTTCCCGATTCCCTCGCCAACCGGAACATCACCGACGTCACGCCTGCCGCCGACAGCAGCCAGATCTTCGTGCTTCTCGAAGGCGTGGTGCAGCCGGTCATTTTTCAACTGCCACCCGACAGCGTGTATACCGGGCCCGGGCTGCGCCCCAGGGAAGCCCTGCTGACTCCCCTGTCGCTGGCGATCGTCACCTTCGAAAACTCCGAAACCCTGGAAACGGTGATTGACACCCTCGATGCCTCGGAGTTGCGCAATGCGAGCGAATCCATGCTTGATGCGATTTTCTCGCGCGAGGCTGCCCCCCCTTGGTCTGTTCGCAAGGAGAACGGGAACTACGCGATCAACTACCTCTACGCGTACACGCGCATGCGCGGAGTCCCGGCACGAGCATACTACTCCAACGCAGCCCTGGGCTTCCGCTGCTGCAGCGACCCGGTTCCCCCTCCACCTCCCTGAAGGCTCGGGGAGGATCAGGTTCGCAGGATCTTGAGCGCCAAGGCGCTGCTCAGAAGGGATTCGGCGGCATCCGCCTCGACTTCCACCTCTGCTGCCGCTGTCGCACCGGTGCGCACCGCAACCGCATCGACGACTTCAACCTCAAACCGGGTCGTCATGATCATGTGCCTCAGGCTTCCCGCCGCACGGATCCGGGACAACTTCCAGCCAGGGAAGCTCTCCGTAAAGCGTTTCTTCCAGCGGGCGGCATCAGTGCCCGTGAAGAACGGAAACATCAAGTGGCCGGCCAGAAAGGAACCGGGGGGGCGGGTTTCCAGGAGCAAGTGGCCGTCGCGCCGGGCGCGTACGGCCACGGCGGGGGTCGCTGACGCGGGCTTGCGTCGTTTCGGGGGAGGCACGATCCCGGTCCACCCGTGGGCACGGGCACGGCAGATGCGGCGAAGCGGACATTGGTCGCAGCGCGGGGTTCCCGGAACGCATACCAAGGCGCCAAGCTCCATCAACGCTTCGTTGATCTCGCCGGGCTTCGGAGTATCGGCCCACAGACGCGCAAGCTCCCAGTAAACCTTCCCCTCCCGAGCCCCGTCACCCGGAAGAAATTCAAGCCCTGCGAACCTGCTTAAGACTCGCGCGACATTGCCGTCAAGAATCGGCTCCCGCTGGTCGAACGCAAGCGACGCGATCGCGCCCGCGGTGTATGGTCCGATTCCGGGAAGCCTGCGCCATTCCACCGCACCGAGGGGCCAGTGCCCTGATCCGGCCAGAAGCCGTGCGGCCCTGTGGATGTTGCGTGCCCTTGTGTAGTATCCCAGTCCTGTCCAGGCGCGCAGCACGGCCTCCTCGGGCGCCCCTGCCAGGGTGGTGACATCGGGGAACACCCCCATCCACCTTTCATAGTGGGGAATGACCACGGAAACCTGGGTTTGCTGCAGCATGATTTCGGAGATCCAAACGCGATAGGGATCGCGCCTCGATGGCACGGGAGACACCGGTTTCGTGCCTCCCCGACCGGCCGCAGCCCTCCATGGAAGCGCACGCGCGTGCGCACGGAACCACGCCCTCAAGGCCGGTCGCGCGCCGGGGATCAGGGGATTCAGCTCCTGCTGCGCGGAGGAGACGGCACCATCGACCGACAAGGGGGTGGTTGGGGTTTTCAAGGTGGAAAATCGGGCTTGCTATACTTGGGTGGCCCCGAACCACCCAAAATAGAACCTGGACGCGTTTTCACCCTGACATGACGAAATTTCCCGCCCTCTCCCTGTCCCTGCTCATCGGCATGGCAGGGGCGTTCCCGAATGAGGGCGTGCGCCCCCAGCGTTTCGGTCCCTTTCTGCAGCATAGTCTTACGCTCGAGGGAAACCCCTCCGGCTACCAGCGGATCTTTCCCTTCGGCGGATACAACCTCCAGGCCGGGTGGATGGAACCCATCGCCATCGTGCCGGGAGCGCTCTTTCGGGGCAGCTACATCGAGACCCAGGGAAACGTCACGGTAACGCCCGGGCAGACGGATTTCGGAGTCGCTTTCAACCTGCGCCCCATTCGCTTCGCCGAGTTCGGCATCGCTTACAACCGCCTTTTCTTTCCCTATACGCTGGCGGGTTTCAGCACTCCCGATACCGCCCCGGCAGGCTGGCTTCCGGAGCCGCGAGCCTGGCGCCCTCCGCAGGTCTTCGACCTCGACAGGCTTGAGGCCGCAGGTGCCGATATCTTCACCTACCACGCGAACCTGACGTTCGATCTCGGCCGGGTGCAGGTTCACGGGGGCTGGGCCTACAGCATGTGGGATGTTGCCTCGAACCGACACGACCTGGTGCTCGATTACGCCACGGGGCTGCTCATCAAGCGTCGTGACCGCATCTCCTCGCTTCACGCGCAGGCCCTGTACGTTCCGCAACCGGAATCGTCGATTCTCGGCTTCACTGCGGCTGGCTGGGGCATCCGACACCAATATCGGCAGACCGTACAGACGGACCTTTCACAGAGCCTGCTTTCCGCCGGCTTCACGGGGCTGCGCCGCGGTCGCAACGGAGAACGTCTCTACCTCGGTCTCGATGGATGGGTCGGTTACTGGACGGATCATGTCCAGTTGCAGGGGCGAGGCCCGGGAGAACGCCTGAACATCGACCTGCGGTGGACCTGGAACATCCAGATCCTCGACCTGGCGGATTACTGAGCCGGCTTTCCGGCGGCGTCCTCGCCATTCCCGATCTCCGTATCCCTGGTCTCCCAGTAGGTTTCCGGCCTCACGGTAAAGCGCCCCGTAACGGTGCGCGTATGGTCACGAACGGGAGCGGCACGCACCGGTTGCAGCAAGATCCGCGCGTCGACGAGATGGTCTTCCCTGAAGAAGCGGATTTCGACGGGCACGTACCCGTCGCTTCCGCGATGGTAGCGCAAAATCTCCATCGTCCGGGGTGGGCGCCCGTCCTCGCCGGTGAACACGATGCGGCGGGGCAAAACCGGAGACTTCCCCAGCGTGAGGTCGATCGATGCGTAGAGTGAAGCGACTCCACGACGGGGAAGCAAGGTCAGCTCGTAGGTTGAATCCGTCTCCTGCAGGCGAAGGCACGCGCGAAAATCACGAGCGTAACCGAGTGGAAGCAGCGCGAGATCTTCGAAACTGGCGGGACCTGACAAGACGGGTTTCCGCAACGAATGCGCAGGCAGTCGCCGCAGCCGGGAGGCTGTCCCCTCGCGCACCCAATGTTGAGCATCAGCAGGGCGTGCCCACCACTCGATTTCACCTGCGATGCCGGAAAGTTGCAGGCGGCGCTCCCCCTTCTGTTCGAGAAAGTCCATGCGCCCCTTGAGCGTATCGGTGCCGTTCAGGAAGGATTCACGGATCCAAGTGACCTCTGCCGCATGATCGGCGAAAACAAGGTTCTGCCGCGCGCGCGAAAGCAACAGGGCCGCCTCGGCATCGAGCGATGCCGTTCGGGACGCAGGAGCGGCCATCACCGCCGAAACCGCGAACAAGGCCGGGGAAAGGAGTTTGAAAAACACTCGCGGAGAGAATACAAAAACCGGGATAAATGGCGGAAGGGGTGGGATTTGAACCCACGTTACGGTTGCCCGTAAATCGGTTTTCGAGACCGACGCCTTAAACCGCTCGGCCACCCTTCCAGAAATCCCGAGGATTGGCAAGGTTAGAAAAAAGGGACGAAGGACGGTAGATGGCGTTCCCTGATCTCGCCATTGCCCGAACCGGATGCAAATGCTATGTCAGTTCCTGCGTTCACATTCACAGCATCATGCCCGCGACCCCAACCATCGGCCCGAACGGCCCGGCAAGCATTCCGGAGCCACCCCGATCCGCCGATGTCGGCGAAGGAACCCCCACGCTGACCATCCTGCCTTGCCGCACGGGAAATCCGGGCGCAGAGGTTTTCGACACGGGGGTTCGCTTCGCAGTGTATTCGAAGCATGCACGCAGTGTGCATGTGGCGCTGTATCCTCCCGGGGCCTCCGAACCCGCCGCTGTGCTCGCCCTCCCTTCGTGTCACGGCCACGTGTTCCAGGGATTCGTCCCCGGCATCGGGCCGGGATGGGAATACGGGTATTACGCGGAAGGTCCGTTCGACCCGAGGCACGGGCATCGCTTCAACCCGCGCAAGTTCCTGATCGACCCGTATGCACGCGCCCTGCGCGGCGCCTTCCGCAACGAAGAGGGAGTTTTGTGCGGCCATGTCTCCGGAGCCGGACAGGATGCCGACCTCATGCGGGATCACCGGCCCAGCGCGCAATTCATGCCACGCGGACTCGTCGTGCGCGGGGACGACTTCGACTGGCAGGGCGTCGAGGCTCCCGTGGTCGCGCGCGAAGATCTGGTGATCTACGAGGTTCACGTCAAGGGGATGACCGCGGACCCTTCGTCGGGCGCGCGCTCCCCGGGAACCTTCCTCGGGTTGGTCGAGAAAATCCCGCACCTGAAGTCTCTCGGCGTGAATGCGGTGGAGCTGCTTCCGGTGCACGCGAAATACTCGGAAGACATGTTGCTCGAGAAGGGTCTCTCCAACTATTGGGGATACAACACCGCATCGTTCTTCGCGCTGGAACCCTCGTACGGGAGCGGCGGCTCACCCGGCTGTGAACTCAACGAGTTCAAGGAAATGGTGCGGGAGCTGCACCGCGCCGGAATCCTCGTGATCCTGGACGTGGTTTACAACCACACGGCCGAAGGGAACGAACTCGGGCCGACGCTGTCTCTGCGCGGGCTCGACAACCGATCCTACTACTCCCTGACCGGACCCGACGACGCTCCGCGTCGTCATTACCGCAATCACACGGGTTGCGGCAACACCCTGGACATCACCAGCCGGCCCGCGCTGCGATTGGTGATGGACTCCCTTCGCTATTTCGCGCAGGAACTGCGCGTCGACGGCTTCCGCTTCGACCTGGCCACGGTGCACGGCCGGCGCGGCGACGCGGGCTTCGATCCCGCCGCGCCTTTTTTCACCGCCGTCGCGCAGGATCCCGTGTTGCAGAATGCCCTGCTGATCGCGGAACCGTGGGACACCGGAACCTACGCGCTGGGACGCTTCCCCGAAGGGTGGATGGAGTGGAACGACGATTTCCGCGATACCGTCAGGCGATGGGTGCGCGGCGAACAGGGATTGGCGGGCGCCCTGCTCGACAAGCTGGAAGGTTCGCCCGAGATGTACGAAAGCGCGCTGCGCGAACCCTGGACCAGCGTCAATTTCGTGACGGCGCACGACGGTTACGCGCTGCGCGATCTTGTCAGCTACGACCGCAAGCACAATCTCGCGAACGGCGAGGAAAACCGGGACGGCAGCCACGCGAACCACAGCTGGAACTGCGGCCACGAAGGCCCTTCCGAGGACCCCGGCGTGGAGGCGATCCGTGCGCGGCAAATCCGGAATTTCATCCTCCTGCTCACGCTGGCGCGCGGCACGCCCATGTTCCTTGGGGGAGACGAGTTGTTGCGAACCCAGGGCGGCAACAACAATGCCTATTGTCAGGACGGCCCGGTTTCGTGGTTGCAATGGGATGAGGCAAACGCGGGCTTTCTGCGATTCGTAGAAGAAGCCTTCGCCTGGAGGCGCATCATCGCCCCGGCCAACACATGGGGGCTCGCTTCTTCGCGCGCCTGGGGGCGCACCTGGCAGGGGTTCTCTCCCACGGGAAAGCCCTGGCGAGGCGACCTCGCGCCCGAGTCGCGGCAGGTCGCCTTCCTCCTGCACGCCCGGCCCGTCATCGGCGCATGGCAGGAACATCCGGACCCTTCCACCGGGGCGCTGCACTACCTCCTTCTGAATCCTGGCCACCAGGAAGAAATTTTCCAGTTGCCGGTGCTGCCTCCGCCCTGGGAGTGGAGGCGCGTGGCGGACACCGCCCTTCCTTCCCCCAGGGATATCACGGTAGCCGGCCATGCGACCCCATTGCCCGATGCATCGCGCTGTCACCTCGAGTCCCGTTCCAGCGTGCTTCTCCGGGCGGAGCAGAGAAAATGACCAGGGCAGCCCGCCCGCCCAAAAGCATCGTGCGGCTTTTACCTTTCTCGGCGGTTCCCATGGTTTGCCACCGTCACCATAAGCCGCATGCGTGCACCGAGCCCCCTTCATGGCGGGGGTCGGCAGGGGATCCCCCCCAATGAAAATCCTCATCGTCGGAGCAGGCGAAATCGGAACCTACCTCGCCCGGATCCTCGCCCAGGAAAACCACGACATCGTGGTCATCGACCAATACCCCGAGAGCCTGCGAAGGGTGAGCGAAACCCTGGATGTACTGACCTTGGAGGGCAGCGGAACCCGCATCAACCTGCTCGAGAAGGCCGGCGCCAAGGACGCGGACATGATCATCGCCGTCACATCCTCGGAAGAAGTGAACTTCGTCGCGTGCATGCTGGCATCGAAGCTTGGGACAAAGAAGAAGATCATGAGGGTGCGCGACCCGGAGTTTCTCTTCGCCAAGGGGCCGGCGGGCGCGGCCGACTTCGGCATCGACCTGGTCATTTATCCCGAAGGCATCGCCGCGCAGGAAATCGTCAGGCTCGTGCGGCGCTCGGCCGCCACCGAGGTGCTCGACCTCGCCGACGGGCGCATGCAGCTGCTGGGCCTCAAGGTCGACCCCGACAGCCCCCTGATCGGAAAAAAACTCGAGGAGATTCCCCAGCCCCAGGAGGGGCTCTCGTACCGGGTCGTCTGCATTCTGCGGGGCGTGCAGACCATCATCCCGAAACACGACAGCATGGTGCGCCGCGGCGACCAGCTCTTCGTGATCTCGAAAACCAAGGCCGTGCCCGACATGCTCCACGTGTCCGGCAAGAGCGCCGCCCAGCTCAAGAAGATGATGATTCTGGGCGGCGGCGAGATCGGCCAATGGGTCGCCCGCGAACTCGAGAACGAGCTTGAAATCAAGTTGCTCGAGTCGAGCCTCGAGCGTTCGCAAAAGCTGGCGACCACCCTGCGCAAAACGCTGGTGCTGCACGACGAGGGCAAGGACATGGACCTGCTCGCCAGCGAGGGCATCATGCGCATGGACGCGTACGTGGCCGTTTCGCCGGACGAGGAAGGCAACATCATCTCGTGCCTGATGGCCAAGCACCTTGGCGTCAAGAAGACCGTCTCCCTGGTCGAGAAGGTCGACTACATCCCTTTCTCCAACGCCATCGGCGTGGACGCCCTGGTCAACAAGAAACTCTCCGCCGCCAACGCCATTCTCAAGTTCATCCGCAGGGGCGAGGTGGTCACGGCCGCGACGCTGCATGGTGTCGGCGCCGAAGTCATCGAGCTCGTCGCCCTGCCCGAGTCGCGCATCACGAAGAAGCCCATCGGCGAACTCGGTTTCCCGGAAGGAGCCATCATCGGCTGCGTTGTGCACGACAACGCCGTCTCCATCCCCGTCCGCACCACCCAGATCATGCCGCAAGACCGCGTGGTGGTGTTCACCTTGCCCAAGGCCATCCACGACGTGGAAAGGCTCTTCCGGTAAACAACGGTGAATTTCCGGGCCGTTCTCGGAATCCTCGGCTTCCTGCTCCTGATCATCGGCGGCATGATGCTGCTGTCGCTTCCCTTTGCCCTCCACTTCGAGGAGGGCGGCGCGAGGCCGATCCTGGCGTCCGCCTTCATCACCATCGCGGCAGGCAGCGCGCTATGGTTCGGTTTCAAGGATCACCGACACCTCATGGGAAAAAGGGAGGGGTTCCTCATCGCCGCCAGCGGCTGGGCAGTCGCATCCCTCTTCGGCTGTCTCCCCTATCTGCTCTCGGGAGTCATCCCCTCCTTTACCGATGCCTACTTCGAAACCATGTCGGGGTTCACCACGACCGGCGCCACCGTTCTCATCGACATCGAGGCTGCCCCCCACGGCATTCTCTTCTGGCGGGCCACCACGCAGTGGATCGGGGGCATGGGGATTCTTCTGCTCTCGATCGCCATCCTTCCCATGCTCGGCGTGGGCGGCATGCAGCTTTTCTCCGCGGAAGTCACCCACGTCACGGTCGAGAAGCTGACGCCGCGCATCAGCCAGACCGCGCGCATTCTCTGGACGGTGTACCTCGTGCTCACCGTCATGGTGACCGCCCTGCTCATGGTCGGGGGGCTCGGGTTCTTCGACGCCATCGCCCACGCCTTCACCACCATCGCCACGGGCGGTTTCTCCACCAAGAACGCCAGCATCGCCCACTTCCAGTCGCCTTTCGTCCACTACGTCATCATCGTGTTCATGTTCCTTTCGGGCGCGAGCTACATGCTGCACTTCCGCGCGCTCAGCGGGCGCAGCCTCAAGGCCTACGCGCGCGACAACGAGTTCACCTTCTATGCCCTCACGGCGGTGATCGCGACCCTTGTCGTTTTCGTGGGTGTCGGTTCAGGATTGCACTCCGGCTGGGAGGAACGTTTCCGCGGCGCCCTGTTTCAGGTCGTCTCCCTGGTCTCCAGTACCGGCTTCGTCAGCAACAATTTCGACTTGTGGCCTTACGCTCTCCAACTGCTGCTGCTCTATCTGATGGTTCATGCCGGATGCGTCGGCTCCACGTCCGGGGGCATGAAGGTCGCTCGAGTCGTCCTTCTCTTGAAAAGCTGGAAGGTCGAACTGCGCAAGCTCGTGCATCCCAAAGGCATCTTCGTGATCCGCTTCAATGACCGCGCGGTGAGCCCCGACATCATCACGGCCGTTTACGGCTTCCTGGTTGCCTACATCGCGCTTTTCGGAACAGCAACCCTGCTGATGGTATCCCTCGGCATGGATCCCGTCAGCGGCGCAAGCGCCGTGATTTCCGCCCTCAGCAACATCGGCCCCGGGCTCGGCACCGTCGGAGCCGTCGAGAACTTCGCACACATCGCCTCCGCCGGCAAATGGATCCTCTCGCTTTGCATGATGATGGGGCGCCTCGAACTCTTCACCGTGCTCGTGCTCTTCGCGCCGTCCCTCTGGAGGCGCTAATCGACGCGCGCATCAGGACCCGACGATGAGGGGCCACCGGAGCGTCCCCGACCGAAGGGCGTGAAAATCGCGGCGGTGACCGCAAAGAGCGCCACGAGTCCCCCCAATTCCACGAGCAAGCTGCCCCACCCCCCGAATGGCAGGCGACCGAAAAGCCACTTCCCGGCGATCAGGCCCGCCGCCAACAGGACAAAGCTGCCGTACAGTGCGCGCGGGCGTCGTTCATCGTTCAGGGAACGGATCCGCCCCCGCAGCCAGATGAAGCCCGCGACGAGCAGCAGGGCGATCAAAATGCGTTCCACTTCCATGGCGCAAAGTTACCAACCCCGAAACTCGCCTTCGACACCGCATCCGGATATCTTGTTCGCCATGCTCACGAAACTTCACCCCCGCAATCAACTCCGGATCAGGAAACAGTTGACCTTGGCATCCCTCGCCTTTTTTTTGGGGATGGGGGGCCCGCACGCGGCCTTTTCCCCTGACAAGGGGTTCGGGATCGGATTCATCCTCGGTGCGCCCACCGGCATCTCGGCATCACTCCCCGTGGGTGAAGCGAACGCGTTCAACATGCTGCTGGGTTACGACATCACCCAAAATGCGAACCTCTATTTGCACGGGGATTACGTCTGGCATCGCCACGATGTCTTCCCCCCGGTCGAAAAAGGCGCGTTCTCGCTGTACTACGGCCCGGGCGTCTCCGCGACCATTTCCGGGGATCCCGTGCTGGGCGCGCGCGCCGTGGTCGGCGTCGATTACCGCCTCCCGGACGCACCTGTGCGGGTTCTTTTCGAAATTGCCCCGGGAATCAGCGTTCTGCCTCGCACCGAGATGAGCGGTGCCGGAGGTCTGGGCCTGCGCTATTATTTCTAGACCCTGTGGACAGAGTGTGACTTGCGATGTGCAGGTTCGCAATTCCCCCGAAAAACCGCTGATTTCAGGAGATACCCGCTCAAGTTTTCAACATCCCTGTTGATAAATCATGAGTGTTCGGGTACATTTGGTCAAGAATTTCACGGTTCCACAATGAAATGCCCCTACTGCCAATGCGACGAGGACAAGGTCGTCGACTCCCGCGCCAGCCGCAACGGCAAGGCGATTCGTCGCCGTCGTGAGTGCCTGGGCTGCTCACAACGGTACACGACCTACGAATACGTCGAGACCACTCCGTTCACCGTTGTGAAACATGACGGTCGACGCGAGCCTTACGACCGGCAAAAGGTGCTCGCCGGCCTCAAGATGGCCTGCATCAAGCGTCCGGTCTCGACCGAGGTGATCGAACAGATGACCGATGCCATCGAGAACCAGCTCCAGCCGAATGCCGACGGCGAGATCGACTCGAAGTCGATCGGCGAGCTGGCCATGAAACACCTGCAC
>JBJHDK010000028.1:0-29918 GCA_050486505.1 Fibrobacteria bacterium
GCACTTGCTTCTCGCATTGATGAAGGATCATGAAAGCGCCGCCGCCAACTCGCTGGCGGCCGTCGGCATCGAGTACGAGCGCGTAAAGGAAGAGATCGAGCGCGTGCTGCGGGGCGGGGACTCCTCCGCCGCGGGCGAGGCCGGCGCCGCACCGCGCAAGAAGTCCAAGACCCCCTTCCTCGACCACTTCGGCCGAGACCTCACCGAACTCGCCCGTCAGGGACAGCTTGATCCGATCATCGGCCGCGCACAGGAAATCGAGCGTGTCATCCAGATCCTGAGCCGCCGCAAGAAGAACAACCCCGTGCTCATCGGCGAGCCCGGTGTCGGCAAGACCGCGATCGTCGAAGGATTGGCGCAGAAGATCGTGGAGCGCAATATTCCCGAGGTCCTCGAAAACAAGCGCGTGGTTACGCTCGACATGGGAAGCATTGTCGCCGGCACGAAATACCGGGGACAGTTTGAAGAGCGGCTGAAGTCCCTGATGACCGAGTTGCAGAAGAACGACAACGTCATTGTCTTCATCGACGAGCTGCACACCATCGTGGGCGCGGGGGGCTCCGAGGGCTCGCTCGACGCGAGCAACATCTTCAAGCCGGCACTCTCTCGCGGCGAATTCCAGTGCATCGGGGCAACGACGCTGGACGAATACCGCAAGTACATCGAAAAGGACGGCGCCCTCGAGCGCCGCTTCCAGACCATAGTGGTGGATCCGCCCAGCCCGTCGGAAACGCTTCTCATCATCAAGGGCCTGCGTGCCCGCTACGAGCAGCACCACAAGGTGACCTACACCGATACTGCGCTCGAATCGGCCGTGCGCTTCGCCGATCGCTACCTCAACGACCGCTTCATGCCCGACAAGGCCATCGACGTGATCGACGAGGCGGGTGCGCGGGTGCGCCTCGCGAGCCTTTCCATTCCGCCCGAGCTGCGCGCGAAGGAAGCCGAGCTGGAGGCCGTGGTCAAGGAGAAGGAAGCTTCCGTCGAGCACCAGGATTACGAGACGGCGGCGCGACTGCGCGACAGCCAGGAGCGCCTCAAGGCAGAGCTCGAGGAAATGCGGAAGGAATGGCGCGAACAGAAGCGCGAAGAACGCCTCGTCGTTGACGAGGAGGCGATCCGCGAGGTCGTGGCCAAGATGACCGGCGTCCCCCTGAACAAGATGGCGGGCGCGGAGACCGAGCGCCTTCTCCACATGGAAGATGAACTCGGACGGCGCGTGGTCGGGCAGGAGAAGGCGATCGAGGTTATTTCGAAGGCGATCCGTCGCTCGCGATCGGGCGTGCACTCCCTCAAGCGCCCCATGGGAAGTTTCATGTTCCTCGGCCCCACGGGCGTCGGCAAGACGGAGTTGGTGAAGGCGCTTGCGAACTTCCTTTTCGAGTCCGATGATGCGATGATCCGCATCGACATGTCGGAGTACATGGAAAAGTTTGCGGTGTCGCGGCTGGTGGGCGCCCCTCCGGGATACGTCGGATACGAAGAAGGCGGCCAGCTCACGGAGAAAGTGCGCAAGCGCCCCTACGCCGTGATCCTGCTCGATGAGATCGAGAAGGCGCACCCCGACGTCTTCAACCTCCTGCTGCAAATCCTGGACGACGGGCAGCTCACCGACAGCTACGGCCGCAAGGTGAACTTCAAAAACACCATCATCATCATGACGAGCAACCTCGGCGCGAAGGACATCAAGAAGGGCACGGGGCTCGGCTTCGGTCGCGACGATGCCAACAGCGAATACGAGCGCATGGAGAAGATGGTGCGGGAAGAGGTCAAGAAGACCTTTAACCCGGAGTTCCTGAACCGCCTCGACGACGTGGTCGTTTTCCGGACGCTCGAAAAGAAGGACATGGGGCGCATCGTCGACCTGCTGCTCTCCGAGCTGGAGGGCCGTCTTGCCGCCCGCGAGATCAAGGTGCAGGTCACCGAGCCCGTGCGTGAGCTCATCATCGAGAAGGGGTTTGACCCCCAGCTCGGTGCGCGCCCATTGCGCCGCTCCATCCAGAAGCTGCTGGAAGATCCCCTGGCCGATGAAATCCTGCGCGGCAAGGTGACGGACAACTCGGTGCTCAAGGTCGGACGCAAGGGAGAACAACTCACGTTCTCCGCAACCCCGACCCAGGCTCCGGAAAAGGATCCCGAGCCTGCCGAAGCTGCGGGCTGAACGGGAGGCGCCCCTTCCCGAAGTTCGACCGGGACGGGGCCCCCCGCCCCCTTCCTTTTTATATTAGTCCGGCTTCTGGCGGCATTCGCCGTGCGGAACATGGCGGGTCGCGTTCCGCGCGACGGCCCGACCGGGCCACGGCCCTGGGTTCGGTCGTTCCCAAACACATCAGCCGCTACCCAAGGACAGCGTCTTGCAGATTTTGAAGCTTTCCATTCGTGTTTGTCTCGTCACGTTGCTGGCCTGGGCGGCAATGCCTGCCGCGGCGCAACCGGGGATTTTGCAAAGTCCGTCTCGCGAGATCCGCGTGGCCGACATCCGGGTCGAAGGGAACCAGACCGTTGATGCCGCGCTGATCCTCAACGCGCTCCAGGTCGAACTGGGCGAGAGCTACATGCCGGCGGTGCTGGCGAACCGCATCCGCGGATCCGTCAACTCCCTGAATCGCCTGAATCTTTTCTCCGACATCCGCATCGACGAGGAACAAGCCTTCGCCCTGGACGGTGTCGTCCTTTACGTGGTGGTGACCGAGCTTCCCGTGCTTGAGGCCGTGCGCTACGAGGGCAACCGCAAGCTGCGCGAGAGCGACTTCCGCAACCGGATCGACCTCATCGAGGGCCGCGTGTTTTCCCCTGGCGCGGTCGAAAGCTCCCGCTTGAAAATGCTCGCCGTGTACCGCGAGAAAGGCTACCTGCTGGCCTCCGTCAATGCGCGGCAGGAAGCCCATCCCGAGACGGGTAATCCCGTCGTCGTTTTCGAAATCCAGGAAAGGGACAAGGTTTCGGTGCGCTACATCACCTTCGAAGGAAACCGCAACGTCCCCGACAAGCGGCTTCGCAAGCGCTTTCCCGTGAAGGAAAACCGTTGGTGGCGATCCGGGGACTTCGACCAGGACGAGTACCGGATGGGTTTCGACGCGCTCCGGGAGTACTACCGCGAGCTCGGCCATCTCGATGCCTCGGTCGTTCGCGACACCATCGCGTACTCCGACGACGGGCGCCATCTCGACATCAGGATCAGGGTTCGTGAGGGCCAGCGCTACTACTTTTCGCGCGCGAACTTCGTCCACAACGACATCGTGCGCACCGAGGCGTTGCGCGCGCAGGTGATGCTGGACAGCGGAGCCGTGTTCAACCAGCGCACGTACGAGATGATGAAGTTCCAGATCACCTCCCTCTACCGCGAGGAGGGATACCTGTTCGTCGAGCTCGACGATCGCCTCGAGTTCCGGGACTCGCTGGTCGAAGTCACCTTTCGCATCCGCGAGAACAACCTGGCGCACATCAACCGCGTCGACGTCAGGGGAAACACCAAAACCAAGGACAAGGTCATTCGCCGGGAAATCAAGCTCTTCCCGGGCGATGTCTACAGGCAGTCGCTTCTGATGCGCTCGCAGCGCGACATCATGCAACTCGCCTTCTTCGACAACGTGGAGCCCGACATCGAGCGCGCGCAGGACGGCGACGGCTCCGACGTGAACCTGATCTTCCAGGTCACCGAAAAGGAGGCCGGCACGGGAACGTTCTCTGCCGGCGCCGCTTACAGCGGCCGCGACGGCATGGTTGGAACGCTCGGTCTCCAGATCCCGAACTTCATGGGCAACGGCCAACGTGCGGACGCCAACATGGAGATCGGCCCGTACAAGCGGCTTTACTCGATCGGCTTCACCGAGCCCTGGCTCTTCGACACCCCGACGCTTCTGGGCGGCAGCCTTTTCTACAGCGACCAGCGCTCGCAATTCGACTTCTACAACGATTACCTCCGCTACGGCCTGCGGGTCACGGTCGGTCGGCGACTGACATGGCCCGACGATTATTTCGTCGTGCGCGCGAGCTACAACTTCACGTACAACGACCACGGCCAGGCTCGCGACAAAAACTTCCTCATCGTCGCCTCGGGCATCGAATCCTCGGTGAATCTGACCGTGATCCGGGACGACAAGAACCTGCCGTTCTTCCCCTCTGACGGCTCACGCTACTCCCTCAGCTGGTCGCGCGTGGGCGGATTCATGGGCGGCGACTTCGACTACAACCAATGGGACTCGCGGGTAAACTGGTGGTTCCCTGTGATCGAGAGGCTGGTGCTTGGGGTCGAATCCCAGTTCGGCATCATTCTCGGCGACAACGTCCAAAGCTTCTCCCTCTACCAAATGGGCGGCCTGCTGGGGTACCAAGGAAAGTTGCGCGGGTACCAGGCGGGCACCGTCGGGGGCGGACGCGTGGCGCGAAGCTACCTCTCCTTCACCACCGAACTGACCTATCCCGTGGTGCAGAACACATTCTACATGCTGGCCTTTTTCGACGCGGGCAACGCATTCGGAAGGCTCGCAAAATACGATCAGGCGCAGCGCGGCATCTTCAATCCCATCCCCAAGGACGAGGCTCCCAGCCCTTGGTCCGAAATCGACCTTTCGGACCTGCGTCGCGACGTCGGATTCGGTTTCCGCGTGGTCGTCCCCATGGTCGCGCCCTTCGGCATGGGCTTCGACTTCGCCTGGCCGCTCGACGATCTCGAGGACTTCAATGGAAACCGGGTCCCCCGATCCGGACGCGCCCCGCAGGTACAGTTCACGATCGAGCAGGGATTTTAAATTACCCGAAACGGCTGAAAGAGGAGGCATGACATGAGATTCCTGATGGCGGTGCTCGCGCTGGCGTCGGTGTCCCTGGCGGACATCAAGATCGCCCACGTCGACACCAAGATGATTTTCGAGAGGTACACGGAAACTCCGCGTGCGCAACGCGAGTATGACCGGCAGGTCCAGCAATGGGAGCAGGAAGCCCAGACGAAACAGCGCGAGCTCGTCGAGCTCAAGGAACGCATCGAGCGCCAGGCGCTGATGCTTTCCGAGGAGCGCAAAAGGGAACTCGAGGCCCAACTCGCCCGCAGGGAAAGCGAGTACCAGCAGTTCGTCCAGCAAATCTACGGTCGCGAAGGTCTTCTCTACCAGAAAAACCAGGAAATGACCGATCCCATCGTCCAGAAAATCCGCCGCACCATCGTCGACGTCGCCAACCGCGAGGGCTACGACATGGTGCTCGACCGGGCAGGAGGAGCTGTCATCCACTGGAAGCGGGACAATGACCTGACCGACCGCGTGCTCGACATCCTGAACCAGGAAGCCGCGGGCGCGGGGCAATAACCCGCGCCTTTTCCTCCACGGGGAGCCATGCGATTCCCTGAAGGAATCGTTCCGGCCGAACTGCCGGACCTTGCGCAACACCTTTCGTCCCCTGCAAGCGAAGCGCCGGAACTGTTCCGGCGTTTTGTGTTTTTGGACGATCCGGATCGTGCAAGTCCCGGCTCCTGCACCATCGCGGGCAGGGGAGTTCGCCTCGAGACGCTCAAGCGCCTGCAGGCCGGCCTGTTGTTCGCCGAGGAAGATGTCAATGGTTTTCCCGCGTCCGTTCCGGTCACCCGCATCCGCGACGCGCGCCGCTTGCTCGCCGACCTGCTGCGCACCTTCGCCGCCCGGGCGGAGTTCGCCGCGCCCTTTCCTGCAGGCCGGGGAAACCGCATCCATCCTTCCGCCGTCGTCGAAGGCGTGTTGGAAGGCGACGTTGTCATCGAGGCCGGCGTCTTCGTCTCCGCCGGAAGTTTCGTAGGTCTGGGGAGTCGCCTCGAGGCGAACTCCGTGGTGCGGGGACGCTGCGTCATCGGGCGGAACACGATCATCCAGTCGGGTGCGGTGGTCGGAAGCGAAGGCTTCGGGTTCTTCGGCGGTGTAAAAGGGCTGGAACATATGCCTCATCCTTCGGGCGTGAGCATCGGGAATGACTGCTTCGTGGGTGCGAACACCGTGATCGCCGCCGGGGTCTTGCATCCCACGGAAATCGGCAACGGGTGCAAACTCGACAGCCACGTGCAAATCGCCCACAACGTGCGCCTCGGGAAAGGCGCCCTGCTTGCCTCCCAGGCGGGGATCGCCGGATCCACGGTGGTCGGCGAAAACTTCCGGATGGGTGGCGCAGCCTCGGTGGCCGGGCACTTACGAATCGGAAATCAAGTCTCCGTGGCGGCCAAGGCGGGTGTGACCAAGGATATCGCCGACGGCATGACCGTGGCCGGTTTCCCCGCACGGCCGATCGGGGAGTGGCGGCGGGACGAGGTCAAAATGAGAAATGAGAAATGAGAAAAGCGAAATGACAACCCGGCACATCCGCTGTTCTCGCACCATGCGCGCTTGCGTTGTTCCATTTTTCGCATTTCTCTTTTTGGATTTCGCATTCCCATGACCTCCCTCTCCGGCCTCTCCCTCCACTCCGGATCTCCCTCGACCGTTCGAGCCGTCCTTCGGGACGACGACGGCCTCGGCATCCGTTTCCATGTCCCCGGATTCCCGGAACCACTCGATGCCCGCAACCTCGGGTCGATGCTTCGGTCCGCGCGGCGCGCCACGATATTGACCCACCCGGAAACCGGTGCCGTCTGGAGAACCCCGGAGCACCTGCTGGCCGCCTCGCTTTTCTTCGCCGCCGCACCGCTCGACGTGCATTGCGACACCGATGAGCCGCCGGGGCTCGACGGCAGTGCGCGCGCGTGGTTCACCGCGCTGGCCATGGCCGCACCGGCGTCCGCGCCGCATGCGGAATACGCTGCGGGTGGCTGGATGCATGACGGGCCGGAGGGTTTCCTGCGCGCGCTGCCCGCAGAAAAATTTTCCGTGGAGTCCGTGATCGAACGCGGCGCGTTTCGCGATTCCTTCCGGCTGGAAACTTTTGGCGCGGCCCCGGCGGAAGTTTTGCCCGCACGCACCTTCATCTTCCTGCGCGACTGGGCATCCCTGAAGCGACACGCATCGGCCGCGACGGACGGGAGCGCTCTTCTCGGCGGCACGGGCGAGGAGTCCGGTCTTCTGCTGGCGGAGAGTCCCCATGAATTCGCGCAGGCCCGCAAAGAGTACCCCACGCTTTCCGGAAACGCCTTTCCATTGCTGCATCCCGCAGCAATGCGCTTCCCGCACGAACCCGCGCGGCACAAGATTCTAGACTTGCTGGGCGATCTTGCCCTGAACGGGCTGGCGCTCCCGAAACTGCGCCTCGAGATCCGTAACGGCGGACACGCCCTCAACCACCTACTTCTGGAGCGCCTGCACCATGAGCGAAGCCACCCCTGACTCTTCGACAAGCTCAGAGACCACCGTCTCTCTCGACCACGATGCCGTCCTCAAGGCAATCCCCCACCGTCCTCCTTTTCTTTTCATCGACACCGTTCCCGAGCTGGTGAAGGGCAAAACGATCCGTGCCGTGCGCGAGATCCGTGCGACCGACGATTATTTCGCCGGTCACTTCCCGGGCGAGCCCGTCATGCCCGGAGTCTTGCAGATCGAGGCCTTGGCGCAGGCCCTGTGCATTCTCATCGCCGAATCCTTTCCCGAGGCCGCGGCCGGAAAGCGCCCCGCCTTCGCCGGCATCGAGGACGTGCGCTTCCGCCGCGCAGTGCGTCCGGGGGATCTCCTCGAACTGAACGTGGAACTGGTCCTGTTCCGTCGCGGCTTCGCCACGGCCAATGCATACGCCGCCGTGAACGGCGAGCGCGCCGCCGAGGCCATCCTCAAGGCGACGATGGTGTGATCCACCCTACCGCGCTCATTCATCCCGGTGCAACCGTCCCTTCCGATGTGGCCATCGGCCCGTGGTGCGTCGTCGAGGACAACGTGACGATCGGATCGGGGTCCGCTCTTGGCGCGTTCTGCCGCATACATTCCGGGTCGGAACTCGGCGAGAATGTGCGGCTCGACGGCGGAGCCGTCATCGGAGGAGTCCCGCAGGACCAGAAGTACCGGGGGGAGCCTTCGCGAACCATTCTGGGAAGGGGAACCCGTGTGGGCGAATACGCCACGATCAACCGTTCCTCGACGCCCGGAGGCGCCACGCGCGTGGGCGAAGGTTGTCTCGTCATGGCTTATGCGCATGTCGCGCACGACTGCGAACTCGGGAACGGTGCCGTGCTTGCAAACGCCGCGCACCTCGGCGGTCACGTGCGCATGGGCAGCGGGGCGATCGTTTCGGGAATGACTGGAGTGCATCAGTTCTCGAGCATCGGCGCAGGCGCCTTCGTCGGCGGCGGATTGCGCGTCGACCAGGATGTGCCGCCCTACTGCCGCGCCTTGGGGAGCCCGCTGCGCTGGGGCGGGCTGAATCTCACCGGATTGCGGCGGCGCGGTGCAGAGGACGCATCGAAGCTGCTTGAAGGATTCTACCGCAGGCTTTACAACGGGTCCGGAGAAACGGACGCCCTGGAATGGTTGAAAGGGCAGGCAGGGTTCCAGGAACAAAAAGCCGCGATGGTGGATTTCTTCGCCCATCGAACCCGTGCCATGCTCCGCCGGGGCGCCGCCCATTAGGGCCGTGGGGGATCAGGGCGCGTACGAAGTCTTCACATCCAAAGACTCAGGATCAACCAGATCGCGGCGGCTCCCAACACGAGATTCGCGGCCGCATCGGCACGTGCGCGGACATGGTCGGCGGGCGCGTAGTCCATGCCCGCGATCAACTTGCGTTCCGTCCAGATCCCCAGGAACGACGAAAGCCAGAACTTGACCGCGGCCGCGATCAGGAACGCCAGTGGCAGGCCCGCGCACAGCAAGGTCCACAAGTAAATCAGCGGGGCGACCACGTAGAGCAGCATCCGCATGAAGGCGACGCGCCCGTAGGCACCCGTCTCGCGGACGATCTCCGAGAAGGCGGCTGCCTTCTCCCGGACGCCATGGTACCCGGCGGTCATCTGGTACACGTTGATGCCCGCGAAGATCACGCTGAACACCGCGGCGGTCTTGGCGCAACCGAGCGACATCAGCCGTCGTCTCCAGCGAGGGTCTCGAGCACGCGATAGTAGGACTGAAGGCGAAAATCCGGAATGTCACCGGATTCAACGGCCGTTCGCACGGCGCAAGAAGGTTCGGTGCGATGCCTGCAATCGGTGAAGCGGCATTTGCCGAGAAAGGGGCGGAAATCGCGCCAGTACCCGGCGACATCCGCCGGATCGACATTCCACAACCCCAACTCCCTCAGACCCGGAGTATCGATGATGCGAATGCCATCCGTGGTTGCGTAGAGGTGGCTGGTCGTCGTCGTATGCCGCCCCTTGCCGTCGCGATCACGGACTTCGCCCACGCGCGGGTCGGATCCCGGCACCAACGCGCGGATCAGCGAGCTCTTCCCGGCGCCCGAAGGGCCCGAGAGGACGGCGATGCGGCCGCGCAAGGCGGCCCGCAAGGCATCCAGGCCGTCATGCGTAATGGCCGAGCACGACACCTGGGAATATCCGAGCTTGCGGAGATAATCCACTTCGACGGGCAGGGTCGGGTTCAGGTCGATCTTGTTGATGCAGATCAGCGCCTCGATCCCGAAGCGCTCGGCAACGGCAAGGTAACGATCGAGCAGGCGAGGGTTGAACGCCGGTTGGGCCGCGGCGGCGACCACCACCAGCAAGTCGACGTTGGCCGCAAGGATCAGCTCGCGGGCATGCCGCTCGCCGGGACCGGGCCTCGAAATTTTTGAAGCCCGTGGAAGAATCCCCGTAATGAGGGGCTCCTGCGCAGGATCCCCCGGAAAAAACTCGACGTGATCTCCCACGGCGAAGTTTGAAAACTCCGTGAGATCGATCTCGGGACTGTAGGCGCACGCTGTTTCCGCACCGTCCTCTTCGCGTACCACCGCGGTGCGCCGCTGCACCTCCACCAGAAGCCCCCTGCGCGTGGCCGGGCGCGAAGGTGCGGTGCTCATGCGGCGCCGCTCTCCACGGTTTCCAACTCCCTGTAGAGGTCTTCGAGTTCCCGGTTCGCCGCTTCGCGTTCCTCCGCCAGCCGCCGCACCGCCTCGGGATCGGTGAAAACCTCCTCGCGACACAACTCGCGGTCGATCACGCCATTCCGTTCCTCAAGGGCCTCGATGCGCGCAACGACCTCGGCTTCCCGTTTCTCCCGGCGGCGGCGGGCCTTGTCGGCAGCCCTGTGGTCATCCCGCTGGTCGGACGCGGTTTCGGGCGAAGCATGCCTCGCCCCTACAGTCCCCCGTTGACCCTTGCCGCCGCCTTTCTTCTCTGCCGCTTTCTCCTCCTGCGCCTCGCGGCGCAGGTCGTCCTCGACCTTGTGGAGGTAATAGGCGTAATCGCCGGGGTACTCGGTGATCGATCCGTCGGCGACCCGCAAGACGCGAGTGGCGAGAGATTCGGTGAAGTCGCGATCGTGCGAGACGAACACGACGGTTCCGGGGTAATCGGCCAGCGCATCGAGAAGCAGATCCTTGGAGCGCACGTCGAGGTGGTTTGTGGGTTCGTCGAGCAGCAGGGCGTTCCCCGGCGCCAGCAGCAGCCGCGCCAGGCGCACGCGCGCGCGCTCGCCACCGGAGAGCACGCCGAAGCGCTTCTTTGCATCATCTCCCGAGAACATCATCGCGCCCAATGCGGCGCGCGCGGCATTGTCCCCTGCCAGGGGGAAGGCCTCCCGCAAGATCTCGAGAATCGGCGAAGCTTTCTCGGCGTCGGTGTGCTCGACGTATTGGGCGTAGTAGCCGGCGCGCAGGGCGCCGCCGCGGACAAGCTCGCCTTCCTCCGGCTCGAGCTCGCCGGCGAGGAGCCGCATCAATGTGGTCTTGCCCGCGCCGTTGGGGCCGACGAGCGCGACCTTGTCTCCCGGTTCGATCGTGAAGTTGCCGCCGGTGAAGATCACCTTCTCCCCGAAGCGCTTGCCGAGATCCTCGCCCTTCCAGGCGATGGCGCCAGCGTAGTCGAGCGCGGGGAAACGCAGTCGCATCGACGGGCCGTCCTGCTCCACCTCGGCAACCTCGATGCGGTCGCGCTTCTTGATGGCACTGCGCGCCAGCGAAGCCTTGCTGGCCTTCGCCTTGAAGCGCTCGATGAACTTGTTCAGGCGATCAATCTCGTCCTGCGCCTTGGCTGCGCTCTTCTGTTGCTGCGCCACGCGCAGGGCACGCTCCTCCTCGTACTTCTCGTACGGGAGGGAATACAGGTCCACCTTGCCCATGCGCAAGTCGAGTACCCCGTCGCAAACGTTGTCGACGAAGCGGCGATCGTGGCAGATCAGCAGCACCGCGCCGGGGTAATTGCGCAGATAGCCTTCAAGCCACAGGATCGACTCGAGGTCGAGATGGTTTGTGGGCTCGTCGAGCAACAGCACGTCCGGCTTGCGCAACAACAGCTGCGCCAGCGCCACGCGCATCTTCCAGCCGCCCGAAAGCTCCGAAAGCAGCTTGTCCTGCTGTTCGCGCTGAAAGCCAAGGCCGTGCAGCACCGACCGGGTCTCGGCCTCGGCGGTGTAATAACCTCCGTGAACAAGCGCATCCTGCAACACGTCGAGATCGTGCATTTCCTTGTCGTCGAGCTCGCGCTCACCCATGGCGAGATGGAGCTTCTCCAGTCGCCTCGCTTTTGTCGTCACATCGGAAAACGCCTGCATCGCGCCGGTGAAGGCCGTCGCATCGGCAGGGAATTCCGCGTGCTGGCGCAGCATCCCCATGCGCAGGCCGCCGGATCGGATGACCCGGCCCGAGTCGCAGGGAACCTCGCCCATCAAAATGCCGAACAGGGTGGACTTGCCGGCACCATTCGAGCCGGCAAGGCAAAGCCGCCCCCGATCCGGGAGCTGGAAGGAAACATTGTCGAGGAGCGTGCGCGGGCCGAATGCCAGCGAGATGGCGTTTGCTTCAAGCATGGAGCGGTAAAGGTAGGAAGGGGGGGCGCCCTGCAGGACCCGCCCGGCAGGGGCGATTGCGGAGAAAACCCCCGTCTTTGCTACCCTTGCGGCCATGAATCCCTGGATTCGGCTGCTGCGTCCCTGGAATGCACTCATCGCCGCCGCCGCGGTGTGGCTCGGATGGGCGAGCCTTTACTACCCCCCCGGCGTCGGCATGGCGGCTTGGGGCTCCCTCTCCATGTTCCTTCTCGTCGCCGCAGGCAACGTTCATAACGACGTCCTGGACGTCGCGACGGATCGCATCAACCGGCCCGAGCGCCCCCTCGCCTCCGGTACCGTCGGGATCCGCGCGGCCAGGGTTTTTTCCGTCACGCTCTATCTCGGGGCGATCCTGGCCGCATGGTTGGCCGCGCCGCTGCATGGCCTGCTTGCGGCGTTGATGGCACTTCTGCTGGTCGCCTACAATCGCGTCCTCAAGGCCCTTCCCATTGCGGGTAATGCGACCGTTGCCGTCCTTTGCGCGATCGCAGTGTACTTCACGGAGTTTCCCGGAGTCCCTGCGGACACCTTGCCCGCGCTGGCCTTCGCCTTCATCGCCACCCTCGCGCGCGAGTTGGTCAAGGATGCGGAGGACTTCCCCGGCGACAAGGCCGCGGGTCTGCGCACGCTCGCGGTCGTCGCGAGTCCCGACGTCGCAAGACGTGCCGCTTTCATCATTGTGGTGATCCTGCTCCTGCTGTTGCCTTGGCCCATGTTGGCCTTCGGCCATCGCTGGCCTTACGCACTGGGCGCGATCGTACTGGTCGGTCCATTCATCGTACCGCTCGTCGGAGAACTCTCACGTCCCGATGCGGACTACACGCGCTGCCAGAAACTCCTGAAGGGCGTGATCGCCGGAGGGTTGCTGGCGCTGTTGGCGGGTGTGGTGGGGAGGTGACTCCCTGGTGACGCGCGGGTTTTAATTACGAATTACGAATCAAGAATTACGAATTAAACGCGGGGACAGTACGGACGTCGACTTCCGTGCAATAAGCTTGTGAAAACCGGATCGCGTGTTTGAGTTTGATTCCGGGAAGCGTCAGCGACGATGTGGCGCGGGGCGATGACGCCCAAATCACAATGCATTGACCGGATTCAACTTGCCACGGCATGATTTTCAGGACTTCACCCCCTGCGTTTCATTCGTAACTCGTAACTCGTAATTCGTAACTGATCTATAGATCGCGTATCTCCAACGTCCACCCGTGCCCTCCGGAAAGGACCGAGTGCCCTTTGTAGGCGTAGTTGAAGGCGAAGCGGGCCCAGACGAGCCCGACACCGAAGGCCGGGCCGTTGTCGGGGTCGCCCAACGGATAGCCCGTGCGCAGGAAAAGAACATCGTGCGTCATCCATTCCACCCCGAGCGGGAAGACGGGATCTTCTTCGTTGACCTTGCGCGCATCGAGGGCAAAGGCGACGCGGGATCCTTGCCGAAGCGGACGCTGGTAACCGATCCCCGCCTGCCACGATGTCGGTGCATCGACACGCTCGCCGGCTTCCTCGGTGGATGAGGTCCAGAAATCGAGGTTCATCACCGACGCGCCGACGGAAAGGCCGTTTCCGATCTCACGCCACAATCCCGCATTCACGAGCCCTGCGGCATAGGTCGCGTTCGCGATGTTGTTCAACGCGTAGGCCGCGCTCGCACCCCAGGCGAAACCGAAGTCGTTCCCGGCCAGGCCCGCCTGTGCCTTCATGGTATAGGCATCGTACGGAGTCGTCGCGGCATTGTCCGCATCCCATCCGGGAATCTTCTCGAAGCCGAGGTAGCGCGCATGCAGGGTGATGCGGCGCGTATCCCATGGCAAGCTCCAGGAAACATGGCTGCCGCTGGTGCCGAATTGGCTGGGCGGGTATTCTTGGCCAAGGACAAGGGTCCCTGCCGATCTTGCGGCGGCGGCGGGGTTGATCTCCGAATCACCCGGTCCCTCGGCGAGGGCAACCCCTGCCCCACCCATCGCCGTCGAACGCGGCGAGAGGGACAACTTGAGAAACTGGAAGCTCGATGCCCCGAGCTGCATCTCCGCGGCACTGGAGGGGATCGCGAGGAAGGCTGCAAACAACGCCGGAAACACGAGGATGCCCGCGCGGGAACCATGGAAGGAAGGAAAAGCGGGGCGCATGAGGGGGATAATCTATGAAAGTCCGGGCTTGCGGGCGCGGGCGCCGAAGGCTCCGAACGAGGTCAGAAGTGCGTTTTTACCCCGACGGCATAGGGATTGAAGGTCATCCAGCCGCGCTCCAGGGTCAGCGCGTAATCGAAATGGATGATGCGTGCCCGGCTCCAGCGATAAGCGTATCCAAAGCCGAACGTCGGGTTCAACCGATCGAGCCCCGCACGGAAATGGGTGCGCTCGGCGATCTCCCACTCGGCACCAAGGCGCATCGCCTGCCGGTTGTAGGCGGGATCCGCCGTGAACAACGCGTCCTTCAACTGGTAATTCATGACTTCCGCGGCAAAAGTCCATGGCCTCTCCCACAATGTCTTGCGCCACTCCACGGCCGCCACCACGGTTTTGGGAAAGTAGTCGCCGCCGGTCGAGACGAATCCGAAACCCACATCCTCTCCGGTGACCGTCTGGTCGAATTCTGAGGTCATGCGCGAATTGAAGCCCAGGTTGCGGACGACCACGGCGGTGCTGAACTCTCCGGAAAACACCCCCGCCCAGCGATGAAGCGCCCCCCAGGTTTCGGGAACGATCGAGGCAAGGCTGAAGGAGTCGTAACGCCGGTACCAGCCGAGGTTCACGCCTCCCACGAAGTCCACATCGCCCACGCGATCCCCCAGGTCGAGGGTGCTTGTATAAACTTGCAGCGCCGCACCGAAGGCATTGCGGCGTGAGGTCCGCATGCCCATGCCGAAGTAAGTCGCGAAGGCCTGCGGACGCGCCGTCCCGAGAAAATCCTCGTCGGAATCGTATGCGCGCACGTTGTAGTCCCCCCGGTTGACCACGCCGACGCCGAGGCCGAGGTTGTTGGTCGCAGGCCACTGCATCGAAAGGAATCCGCCGTTGCGGTCGAGGCTGCGCACCTCGCCGCCCATGGCGAACTCGGGGCGACGGTGGAAGGGCAACAGCGCCGGGTTCCAGAAGGCCGCGGGCGCGGCATCCTGCATTGCGGTGCCGGTGTTCCCGCGGCCCAGTTCCCGCACGCCCGCGCCCATGCGGTCGAGCCACCCCTCGTAGCCACCGAGGACCGCGCGGTCGGACGCAAACGCGGAGACGGAGACAAGAAGCGCCGCAGCCACGGTGAGCAGTACAACCCTTCCGTATGGGCGAGCAGCGGCTCGCCCAGCCCGTGCGCAGGGAGCCCCCAAACGCTCCGAGGGAGGGCCCGCAAGGGGCTCCCAAACCCTCCGAAGAAACACCTGCAGGGAACCTGCGCTCATCTCCGCCCCCGCGTCACGATCACCTTGCCGAACGCCTTTTCGCCCCGGTCGCTCTCGACCAGCACATAGTAGGTTCCCACCGAGACCCGGCGACCGCTGTCGTCGCGGCCATCCCAGCGATCCTCGGCGACATTCTCGCTGCGGGCCACGCCGCCCCGGCGCGGTGCATTGCGCACGACCACGCGCACGCGTTCCATGGCGGGATTGTACACCGTGATGGTCACGCGCGCGTCGCGGCGCAGGCGGTACCCGATGCGCACGAACTCGGGCGCGCCCGCGGCGTTCGTGCCGGTATAGAGGGTGGGGTAAGTGATCACCTCCTCAAGCGCGCCACGCAGCACCCGCAGGCGATTGAGGTTCTCGAAGGTGGTGTCGACGAGGTCGAGGCGGCGGTAGAACACCCCCTTGACATTGGAACTCACGACAAGAATCGACTCACCGGTTCCCCTGCGGGCCAGAACGACTCCGGTGAGGGCCCCCTCTTCGCGGCGGATATCGAGGCCGTCCTCGAAATCGAGGCGCACGTCCCCCCCATTCGCGGAAGAACCGCTGTTGGCCAGCACCGTGTCACGGAAGAAGACGACCAGTCCCGGGCGGTCGAGGTTGAGATTGAGGTAACTCGTGTCGCCGGCGAACGCCGCCTGCGGCGCGGGGTGAGGCGCGGGCAGGAAGCCACGCAAGCCGGCGGGATCCGTGTCGACTCCCGGGCCGCGCTCGAGCGAATCGCGGAAGGTCACGCCATTGTCGTCGCTGAAGAAATACCGGTTGGCTGAAAAAGCCCAGACCAGCCCGCCATCGGGTGACGCAGAGATGGCACGGATGGCCAGCCCCGAGCCTCCGGCCGTGTCGACGCCCGGCAGGGCCACGTACGGGAATGAATCCGAGCCCCACAGCCCGCGGCGCACGCCACGCTGCGTGCCGACCAAGATCCACACGCTGTCAGGTGTTGAGGCTGAGAGCGCCACGGAAATCACCGAGTCAAGGCCGATCGGGGGGGGCGTCACGGTGTCCGCGCGGCACAGGGAATTCCACGCGCAGGTGGTCAGTTCCAGGATCGTGTCGGCATCCCAAGGGAAGGCCCGAAAGCGCACGGAATCGTCCGCGAGGGGGCGAGGCACGGCGATTTGCGAAGCGAGGCCGGAATGCGCGATGCCCAAGCGCCCGAAGGCGAAGACGACCGACGTGTCTCCCGCCGCTTCGCGGATGGCCAGCGCCGACAGCGTCGTCCCGTCGGCAAGGCCGGCGGCCGTATCGACAGGATCCCTGAAGATCAGGCTGTCCGCTCCCCGTACCGTGCCTTCGAAGCGCATGGCCGCCACGCGCGCCACGCGCTGCGAATCGGAAATCCAGAAGTTGGACCGCAGAAGCAGCGATTGCCCCCACGCCGCTCCCCCTTGCACGTTGCCGTCGAGCGGCCAGTCACGGGTACGAATGACCGGAGGTTCGACGAAGAGATCCAGGGCACTGTAGGATCGGCCGTCCTCCGAGAAGGCGAAGACCCTTCCGAGCCCTTCCTCCTGCATGGCGATGACCTGGGAGATCGACTTGGAGGCGAGTGAAATCGAGTCTTGCGCCGCGGGCGCGGAAACGAGCAGGGCACAGGCGGCCGGAAGCAAAAAACGGGTCATCGAGGCTCAGCGGAAGTTGGTGAACTCGCAGGCGAAGTCGAAGTCGGCGGATTTCACTGCCTGAATACAGGCTTGCAGGTCGTCCTTGCTCTTCCCGGTGACGCGTACCTGATCGCCCTGGATCGAAGCCTGCACCTTGAATTTTTGGTCCTTGATCAACTTCACGATCTTCTTGGCATCTTCCTGCGCGATCCCCTTCTGAAAGGTCGCGACCTGGCGCACCGTCATCTTCGCCGCGGCTTCGGGATTGGAATACTTGACCATCTTCGGGGAGAGCCCGCGCTTGATCAGCTTGTTCTCGAAAATGTCGCGCAGCTGCTCCATCTTGAACTCGTCATCGGAGATCAACGTCACCGATTCCTTGTCCAGCTCGATGGAGGACTTGCCTCCCTTGAAGTCGAAGCGCGTCGAGAGTTCCTTCTGCGCGTGCTGCACGGCATTGCGCAGTTCCTCGAAGTCGGCCTTGCAGACAATGTCAAAGGAAGATTCGGTCGCCATGATTGCCTTCCTTGGCGTGATGGAGGAGAAACGGCTGTGCGAGCGCGGCGTGGCGCCGCGGAAAACACGGTGTGCCAATGTACAAACAGGCCAGCGCCGGTGCCCGAAAAAACGGGATTTCGGGGTTCACCGCATATCCACCGTTTCGGCCCCGCGCGGCGCCGTGAAGCGGAAAACGCCCTCCGCGAGGCGCGCATCGTGCCGCAGCGAGCGCACGCGGTATTCGATGCGGTTCCCCGCCGGATCCTCGGTTTCGACGCTGCGCACCGTCTTTCCGTCCCCGGAAAGCGTGATCACGAGGCTGTCGAGCGATTCGCCCACGCTTTCGGGGTCGAGCACCACGCGCAGGATCCCGTCCCCGGTGCGCGAGGCCGACACCGGCTGCGCGTCGAGAAAGCGCAGCAGCACGTTCCCGGCGCGGCCCGCACGGGCCGCATCGCGGATCACCACCTGGCGGGTCGCCTCTGAATATTGCCACAGGGTTTCGCCGTCGCTGACCACCACGCCCTGCCCGTGCTCCAGCCGGAAGCGGCCCAGCCCGTCGGCGATCAGGGAGCCCCGGACGGAGGGCATGGGGGTCCCGGCCGCACCGATGGCGCGGGACTCGTAGTCGAGGGACACTGCCGGGGCGGTTCGCTGGGCTTCGGCGAGGGCCTCCAGGGCGGCGCGCGCCTCGGCGAGGTTCGTCGAAGCGGAGGCGCGCGCCGGAGCGGCGTGAAACAGGGAGAAGGCCAACAGGGGTGCCCAAACGGGGAGAGTGCGAAGCATGGTCGGGGCAACATATAAAAGCGCGCACCCCCCGACTTTCCCGTTTCGACGCCCTCCCGGGAGGTCTGCGACGGCCTTTTCTAATATTTATGCCACCATGGAGAACGCAGCCTCCAGGGACGAAAAGCCCGATATCCTCAAGCGCATCGAAGCCATCGGAAATCGTGAAGCCGATGCACTCGATTCGCCGCGCATGCTGCGCGCGTATCTCGCGTCTCCCGACGCGGAGATCGTGATCGCCGCGCTGCAGGCCAGCGGTTCTTTCGTCACTGACCACCCCCTGTTCGAGGCCATCCTCGCGATGGCCGCGCGGCACCCCGATGAGGAGGTGCGCGGCATGGCCGCGAGTTGCCTCGGCAACGTGATCTACGACGGCCTCGAATACGAGGAGGATCTTCCCGAGAACGCCGAGGCCCCCCCGCCGCGCGTCGCTCCGGAGTTTTACCACGCGGTCAAGGAGTTTCTCCTCGCGCGCGTCGATGCCCTGATGGAAAGCATGGAGGTTCGCCGCCGCGTGGTGGAGGCGCTGGGCTATCTCGCCTGGAAGCCCGAGGTGCGCGAGATCGTGCTGCGCTTCTACCGCGAGGCGCCCAACCCCTGGGTCAAGGTCAGCGCGCTCTACGCCATGGGCCTTGTGCGCGACCCCGTGTTCGAGCGCATCCTGCTCGAGGAGCTTTACAGCACGAACGATCACGTACTGATCGAGGCGGCGCACGCCTCGCACATGCTGCAGCTGCGCGCCGCCGAAAAGCGCCTCGAGGAGTTGGCGCGCCACCCCAATGTCGACGTGCGCTACGAGGCCGTGGTCGCCCTTGGAACCGTGGGCCGGCTCGACCGCCTTCCCGAAGTGCTGCGCACCATCGAGGCAGAGAACCGCGACTCCGCCGATGTGGCCGAGGCCCTCGAACAGGCGCGCGGCATCCTCAAGCAGCGCAGCATGATGGAGAGGGGCGAAGACATCTGGGATGATCGCATCATCCTGAGCGAAATCGACGAGATGCTCGAAAATCCCAACGGCAACTAGCGGCACGCCCGCGCGCTCCCGTGCCCTCCCCGAACCTCGACCACGGCTTCTTCTCCGGCATCGGCGGCGGCGGCATGAGCGCCCTCGCGTGGTACCTGCGTCAAGGCGGCCGCGCGGTCTCCGGGTCGGACCGTCTCTTTGATCGCAACGGCGCCCCGGCATTGCGCGCGGCCATGGAGGCCGCCGGGATCATGATCCTTCCACAAGACGGCAGCGGCCCCTCACCCGAGCACACCGTGCTCGTCGTCTCCACTGCCATCGAAGGCGACAGCCCCGAGGTCGCGCGGGCGCGCGAACTCGGCATCCCCGTGCTGCATCGCTCCGAGTTGCTCGCGCACCTCGCCGCGGAGAAGAAGACGATCGCCGTGGCCGGCACCTCGGGCAAGTCCACCGTTACCGCGATGACCTGGCACGTGCTGGAGGCGGGAGGATTGGGGCCCTCGCTCATCACCGGGGCGAACCTCAATGCGCTCACCGGGCTCGACCTGCCGGGCAACGCCGTCGCGGGCGCAGGAGACTTTTTGGTCATCGAGGCCGACGAGTCGGACGGCAGTCTGGTGCGCTACCACCCCGAGGTGGCGGTGCTGCTCAACATCGAGAAGGATCATCAGGAAATCGAGGCTCTCATGCCGCTGTTCCGCACCTTCCGGGAGCAGGCCAAGCGGGCGGTGATCCATCAGGGCGATCCGCGTTGCCTGGGGCTGAAGAAGCTGGGCGACGCCTTTTTCGACGGGATGTCGGCGGGGGGGCTCTCCGTGCGCGATGCCGTATTCGGGGAATGGGAGACGACCTTTACGCTGGACGGGGTGCGCTTCGGGATCGCCGCTCCGGGGCGGCACAACCTCGAGAATGCCTTGGCCGCCGTCGCCACGGGACGCCTGCTGGGCGTCCCGCTCGCCGACTGCGCGCGCGGATTGCGGGACTTCCGCGGCGTGGAACGCCGCTGGACGCGCGTCGGCGCGGGGGGCGGCGTCACCGTGATCGACGACTTCGCGCACAACCCGGCCAAGGTGGCCGCCGCCCTGGCGACGGCGAAGGGCCTCGCCTCCGGGGAAAACCGCCGCGTGCTGGCGATCTTCCATCCCCACGGCTTCGCCCCCATGAAACTCGTGGGGCGCGACATCATGGAGGCCGCCGCCGCGGTGCTCGGCCCCGACGACCGGCTCTATCTTCCCGACATCTACTACGCGGGCGGAACCGCAGATGCCTCGATCTCATCGGCGGATCTGGTCGATCATTTCAATGCCGTGGCCGTGCACCCCGTGGCGCGGCATGTTCCGGCGAAGGACGATGTGATCTCAGTCGTGGCGGCGGAAGCCCGCCCGGGCGACCGGGTGCTGTCGATGGGCGCCCGCGATCCGGGTCTGGCGGCGTTCGCGCGGCGGGTTTTGGCCGCGCTGGGCGGGGATGGCGGGGATTCCCCGAAAACCCCTTGATTTCAGGGGTTCCCCCCGTAAACGCTTGACAAACCCCGAGTTGGTAATGAACTTTACGCCTCTGTTTTTGACCCCAACGAGGTAACGATGCCCTGTGGTAAGAAGCGCAAGCGCGCAAAGATGGCGACTCACAAGCGCAAGAAGCGCCGCCGTCTGAACCGTCACAAGAAGAAGCTGTCGTAACCCGGCGCGGCTTTTGCCGCGTCTTGCCCGGCAGCCTGATCGCAGTTCCGCACCTCAAGAAGGGTTTCCAACGGAGACCCTTTTTTCGTCTAACTTCCCGCCATGCCCTCCGTCGAGCTCCGCAAAGTCACCGTTAAAACCGTGACATTTCATAACCCCGACAACGGGTGGTCGGTGCTGAAGATGCTGCGCCCGGGCGACCCGAACCCGTTCACGGCGGTGGGAGGGTTTCCGCGCCTTGCCCCGGGAGAGACGCTCGACATCCGCGGCGAGTGGATTCGCCACGAAACCTTCGGGGAACAGTTCCGCGCCGACGCCTACCGCCTCGCCGTTCCCGAAGGCAACGCGGCCATCGAGCGCTATCTCGGCGGCGGTGCCATCAAGGGTATCGGCCCCGTGCTGGCGAAGAAGATCGTCGACCGCTTCGGCGAAGACACCTTCGACATCCTCGACAATGCCCCGGAACGGCTCGACGAGGTTCCCGCACTGCGCGGCCGCCGCAAGGAGAAAATCCTGCAGGCGTGGCGCGAGAGCAAGGGTATCCGCGAGGTGATGTTCTTTTTGCAGGCGCACAACCTGAGTCTCGGCCTCAGCCACCGACTCATCCGCCAGTACGGTCCCGGCGCCGCCGAAGTCATCAAGGCCAACCCCTACCGCCTCGCCGACGAGGTGTGGGGGATCGGTTTCCTCAAGGCCGACGACGTGGCCCGCAAGCTCGGCTTTCCGGAAGACGGTTACGAGCGCATCCGCGCGGGATTGGCTTATGCGCTGGCGCGGGGAACGGATTCCGGCCACGTCTTCTTGCCGCGCGACGCCCTGATCGAAAAGGCGGCGGAGCTTCTGCGCCTCGAGACCGACGCCATCCTGTACACCCTCGACAACATGGCCTCGACCGAGACTGTTCTGCGCGACGAACACGGGAACTGCTACCTGCCCTGGCTCTACCACGCCGAGGCGGGCATTGCCCGCCGCGCGGGAATGCTCCGCTTCGGCCTGCGCCCGCTCGACACGGCCCTCGTGCACAAGGCCATCGCTTCGGCGGAGCAGCGCGCGGGGGAAGGCTTCCGGTTCAGCGCGGACCAGCGCCGGGGCATCGAGCGCGCGGCCAACGAGGGGTTGTTCCTGCTGACGGGCGGGCCGGGCACGGGCAAGACCACCACGGTGGCGGCGGTGCTGGCCGTCTTCGCGGCGGCCGGGCTCGAGACGAAGCTGGCCGCGCCCACGGGCCGCGCCGCGCGCCGCATGGCGGAGGTCACGGGACGGCGCGCCTCCACGTTGCACCGGCTGCTGCAATACGACCCGTCCACCCGGGGATTCGTGCATGACGAAGAAAACCCCCTGCCCTGCCAGGCTCTGGTGGTGGACGAAGTTTCGATGATCGACACCGCTCTGATGTATTCCCTGCTGCGCGCTGTAAAACCCGGCACCCGCCTCGTGCTGGTGGGCGACCCGGATCAGCTGCCCTCGATCGGGGCAGGCAAGGTGCTGGCGGAATTCATCCGTTCCGAAACCATCCCTCACCTGCACCTGGCGGAGGTCTTCAGGCAGGCGGAGGCATCGCACATCGTGACCAACGCCCACCGCGTGCATCGCGGGGAGATGCCCGTGTTCAGCGAGCCCGACGACGGGGGCGACTGTCACTTCGTCGGGCGCGACGAGGCGGGCAGCTTGCTGCAGACCGTGGTCGAACTGGCCTGTGACCGCCTGCCGCGCCGTTTCGGGTTCGATCCCGCGCGCGAGGTGCAGGTGCTCACGCCGATGAACCAGGGACCCTTGGGCACCATCGCCCTCAATGCGGCCCTGCAGGAACGGCTGAATCCTTCCGGTCCCGCCCTCAATCACCGGGGGCGCTTGCTGCGCCCGCGCGACAAGATCATGCAGTTGCGCAACAACTACGAGAAGAACGTGTTCAACGGCGACATCGGGCGCGTGGTGTCGATCGACACGGAGGACGGCTCCCTGGTCGCGGATTTCGACGGGGAACGCCTGCAGTACTCCGAGGATGAACTCGACCAGCTCGCGCTGGCCTACGCGGCCACCATCCACAAAAGCCAGGGCAGCGAGTTCCGTGCCGTGGTCTTCGCCCTGTCGAAAAGCCACTGGGTGATGCTGCAGCGCAACCTGTTCTACACGGGGCTGACCCGCGCGCGGGAACAGCTGGTCATCGTGGGACACCAGGCGGCCCTGCGCCGCTGCGTCGAACACAACCCGGCGGTGGAACGGAATACCCTGCTTGCGGAACGGCTGCGGGAAATCACACCCTTGTCATCACCATCGGCTCACCGTCCGTGATCACCACGGTGTGCTCGTATTGGGCGACGTATCCCCCGTCGTCGGCGACCAGGGTCCAGCCGTCTCCGGTCTCTTCCGCGAAGGTGCCGCCTGTTGAGACGAAAGTCTCGATGGCCACGGCCATGCCCAGGCCGAAGCGGCCGCGCTGACGCGGCTCGTAGTAGCTCAGGATCTCCGGAGCCTCGTGAAGCACCCGCCCGATCCCATGCCCCGCGAGATTGCGAAGGGTCGAAAAGCCGGATGCGCGCGCCTCGCGCTCCACCGCCGCGCCCACGCGGTTCAGGGGTTCCCCCGCCCGCGCGGCCCGAAGCGCGCTTCGCAGGGCGCGGCGGGAACAGGCGCACAGATCCACGAGCCGTCCCGCCTCGAGCCCCACCGGAACCGTAAACCCCGTATCCGCGAAATACCCCTCCAGTTCGGCGGAAACGTCGATATTGACGAGATCACCCCGGCGAATGACCCGGTCCGAAGGGATCCCGTGCGCGACCTCCTCGTTCACGCTGATGCAGGTCGCGCCGGGAAAACGGTACAGGGACGCCGGGGCCGAGCGGGCACCGCGCGTTTTCAGGGCCTCGGCGCCGATCGCATCCAGTTCGCGCGTCGTGACGCCCTCCCGCAGGGCACCCTTCATGATCTCCAGTGTCTCGGCCACGACGCGGCCGGCCGCACGCAGCCCGTCGAGGTCGTTTTGTCCGCGGATCGTCATCAGAATGTCCCTTCCCGGAAAAGAGCCGCAGGGTCGCGGAATCGCATGGAAAAACCGGCGTTTTTCGTATAATACTAGCCCTTTTGTGAAAAGGGCGCGCGGGGGGAGCCCGTGCGGTCACGCGCGAACGATCGGGGACTCTCCGGAACAAGACCGGGACAGGCAATATTTTGAGGATTCTGCGTCTATCGGAACTCCGCGCGGGAAGGGCGGCCGGGCATCCTTGTGTCCTCTTTGCGCTGTTCCTGGGCGCGGCGGTGCAGGCGAACGCGCCGCAATACCTGCCGGTTCCCCCCGTGGCACGTCCCTTTTCCGATCTCACCCCCCCCGCCGGAATGGCGACTCCGGGCGGAGTGCTTGAGGTCAACAGCGAATTGCTGCGACGCGACGTGCGCGCGAACCTCGAGACCGGGCGCGTCGAAATCACCGAGATGCTGGTCCTGGGAGAAGACACCACCATCGTGTGGAAGGCCGCTCCCGAGATTTCCGACTACACGTCCGAACTCAACGAACAATTGCTCGACCGGCGTTGGATGCTGCAAGTCGCCGGGCAGCAAGAACCGCCCCCCACGGGGGAATTCGGAACCTTCGTCTTCGACCTGCCCTTCCGCATTCCCGACTGGATGCGGCGCATCGGCGTCGACCATCCCCGCCTCACCATCAACGGATCGTACAAGCTGGTCACCGAAGGCACGCGCCGGAGCGGATCGGGTGTTCCACATTCCAGCAGCTGGTTCCCCAGCCTGACCCTCGACCAGCAACCCGCCTTCGTGGTGCGGGGCACCATCGGCAGGTTGATCTCCGTGGAAATCAACAGCGAGGAGGGATTCGGCAACAACATGCAGGACCAGCTCAAGTTGAGCTACCGGGGTGAGGGTGATGAACTCGAAGACGACATCATCCAGGAAATCGAGATCGGAAACACGTCGCTAAGCCTTTCGGGAACCGAACTGACCGGTTACACCGAAGAGCATCGCGGCCTGTTCGGAATGAAAATGCGGATGAAGATCGGCAACCTGGAAATCACGACCATCGCTTCGCAAGAAGGAAGCACGCAGGAGCGGCAGAAGTTCGGCGCGGGAACCGAAGCCCGCGAATTCCCGCTCGAAGATCGCGCCATCGATTTTTACCGCCACTTCTGGCTGACGCTGTCCGATCGCGAGGAGTATGGAAACCCCGCCAGCTGGGACGGATCCGGACCGCTCTACGTGGATGGCGCGCGCGTGCGCCGTCCCGTCGAGGTATTCCGCCTCCTGACGGCGGGCGAGGAGCCCGTGCTCACCGACTCGGCCCAGGCATGCGCCTACAACGAATCGGTCCAGCCGACGGTTTGCGTCTCGGGACGCTGGAAGACTCTCGTGGAGGGCCAGGATTTCTCGTACGACGAAGAACTGCGCATGCTTTCTGTCCCGGGCGGACACCGCGAGATCACGCTGGCCGTACGTTGGGAAGGCGATCACATCCAGTCCGAGCCGAACGCGCCCCCGCGCAGGGACCCCACGCGCAAGATCCTCATCTACTCCCGCAGCCACCAGGACCACCCCGACCTGGACCCCCTGATGTGGCGCAACGTCTATTCGATCGGCCGGGTAACCCCGCAAGACCGCGACAACTTCCGCCTGAGCATCGTGGACAACGAGGGGCGCGAGAGCGCGCCCGGCGACAGCATCACCTATGTGCGCAGGCTCGGCCTGGAGCGCCGCGACCAGCGCGGACGGCTGGACATCGACAACCGTTACGTCTTCAAGCTGGAACAAGGCGTGCTCGTGCTGCCTTGTCTCTCGAGCGGTGTGGGCGATGGCGACCCGGCGAATTGCCTGACCCCGATGAGGCGCGTGCGTCCCCAAATCCGGCTTTACGACGCGACCGTTGAGGAAATCCAGTCGGGGCCCACCGCCAGCCGCTTCATTGTTTTCGGGCGCCAGCGCCAGAGCAGCTTCGACGTGCGCGAGAACACGCTCGCCGCGGGAGGCCAGCAATGCTTCGACATCAACCCGGGCACTGAGCGCATCGTCCTGAACGGATCCACCCGGCTGCGGCGCGGCGTGGACTACGAGGTCATCTACGAAACGGGGCAAATCTCCCTGCTCTCCGCACGGGCCAGGGATCCCAACGCCGAAATCGACATCAGCTACGAGTGCGACCCGCCTTTCCAGATCCAGGACAAGGTGCTCCTGGGAACACGCATGGAGTACAAGCTCGACAACATCTCGGAACAGAGCCTGATCGGAGCGACCGTCCTCTTCAAAAGCCAAACCACGACCGAGCGCCAGCCCGAGCTCGGATACGAGCCCTTCAATCACCTGCTCATGGGGATGAACACCCGGCTGGCCGGCGAACCGATGTGGATGACCCGCCTTGTGAACATGTTCCCCTTCGTGCACACCGAGGCCCGCTCGCGCGCCAACCTCGAATTCGAGATCGCCCACAGTCTCTACAACCCGAACACCCGCAACAGCGCCTACATCGACAACTTCAACTTCAGCGAAAACGTGACGACTTCGCCGATGCACATCTATAGCTGGACCAAGGCCTCGCCGCCCGTGTTCGGGAACGACGGCAGGCCTGAGCAGACCCTGGACTTCCGCCATCAGGGGCAACTGGTCTGGCACAGCAGCTATACCTTGCCTTACGCGCAGATCTACGGAAACACGGGGAACAGCTACACGAACAGCCGTGAGCAGAACATCCTGCGCCTTCAGTTTCAACCCAACGACAACCTGCTGGGAAATTCGTGGGGCGGCGTCATGCGCGCCTTCCCCCAGGGATTGTCGAACCACAGTCGCAAGCGCACGCTCGACGTGGTCGTGCAGGGGCGCGAGGGAACCCTGCACATCGACCTCGGGCGCATCTCTGAAGACATCAGCATCCCCGGCATCAACCGCGGGGAACCCGACGGACAGTTGCAGTCCGAAGTCGACGAGCGTTCGGGCGACTTCGTCAATCGCCGCGATGCGGGACTCGACGGAGTACTCACCGGCGAAGGGGAAACGGGCGGCCGCTGGGAGTGCAAGCCGGTGTGCTACTGGATCCCCAATCCGCCCGACCATCCCGACCCGGGGCTTGACAACTGGTGCCCCCCCACCCCCGGGGCCACGGAGGAACCGGCCTGCGTGAATGGAACCGAAGGCAACAACCGCGGTAGCCAGGGCGTCGCCTACGATACCGAGGACATCAACCGCAACGGCGTGCTCGACACCCTGAACCGGTACATCCGCTATGCCATGCCGCTCGACTCGGCATGCACGGCACGCTTCCACTGCGAGGAATTACGCAACGGGTGGCGGCGTTACCGAATCCCCCTGTACGGGTCGGGATACGTCATCGACCCCAGCAACACGGAGACGGAACAGACGCTGCTCGCCAACGGCCAGTTCATCAGAATGTGGATCGGACGCCTCCCCCCCCGGGTGGCCCGCACCAACGTGCAGCTGGCGCGCGTCAACATCGTGGGCAACAGCTGGGAAGAGGGACAGCGGAATACGCAGTACGAGGTTCCCGGAAACGTGTTCGGCAGCGGAGACCTCGATTCGAACTTCATCCGCGTCCCTCCCTCCATCCGCGACAGCAACAGCCTGCGCGTCGACGTCATCAACCGGCAGGAAGACCGGGGGTACATCCAGTCGCCCAACACGCCTCGGGAACGCGACAGCAGGACAGGGGAGCCCCTGCCCGAACGCGCCCTTGTCTTGCGCTACGAGAACCTCCATCCAGGGGAAATCGTGCATGCCACGCGGATCCTTTCGGGAGACGCGAAGGATTTCACGCGCTACGACCGGCTCAGCCTCGAGGTGCACGGGGATTCCGCGGCCGTGCCGGGAGGGCTCCTCAACAACCAGGGACGGGTCAGTTTCGGCCTCCAGCTCGGACGGGATCAGGGCAACCGCGAATCGCGCGACTTTTACGAGATCCGGATTCCCATGGACACGACGGCCGAACTCGATCCGGAACACCGCCAACTCTGGGAGCGCAACTCGTTCACCGTCCGCCTCTCCGATCTGACCGACCTGAAAAACGACCCGCGCTACCGCGCATTCACCGGGCGCGAAATCTCGCGTTCGGCCTGGCACGCGGGGCGGCGCGACTCATCCCTGACGCTTTCGGTGGTGGGCGACCCGAATCTCGGATCCATCGACTGGATGCGCCTGGTGATCTACGTGGATTCCGGTGCGGTGGAGAGACAAAAGGGCGAGATCTGGGTCAATGATCTTCGGCTCGAGGGCGTGGACCGCTCCTCGGGCACGGCCATCCGCAGCCAGATCCAGCTCGAATTCGCGGACTTCATCAACGTCTCGGGCAACCTGCAATACACCAACGGCAACTTCACCACCATGAGCCAAACGCGCTCGACTCCCGCGAATTCGGTGACGAACATCGACTACAACACGAACATTTCCGTGTTCGCCAACAAGGTCTTCCCCGATGACTGGGGGGTCAGCATTCCGATCACCCTGCAGTACCGCGGCGCGCTCGACCGTCCCTTCACACGGCCGTTCAGCGACATGCGCCTGGAGGGAACCGGACTTTTCGACATCACGCGGGACCTTTTCGACGGGCGCCTTTCCTCGATCCACAATCCCGAGGACAGCCTGCAGGACATCGAGAACAGGTACGCCCGCGTATACCAGACCACGACCTACGAGGAGCGGTTCTCGATCAGCTACCGCAAGGAGTTCCGGTCCGAGAGCTTCATCAACCGGACCCTTTTCGAGCGTCCCTCCCTCGAATACCGGTATGCGAGCACCGAGCGCACCGAATTCTACAGGGAATCGGAGTCGCGCGATTACAAGTACCGGATGAGTTATAACCTGTCCCCGCGCGCCCCGCCCGTTTTCGTGCCGCTCGAAGCGCTCGGATTCCTTCCCGACGGCCTCGCGAACATCGAGTTCTCCCCGCTCCCAGACCGCGTCAACCTCGTGCTGGCCGATTATTCCTTCGTGCGCAGCCAGACCCTCAACAAGCCGCGCAACGAATTCGAGCCGGTGCAAAACCTTCCCGCGGACTACACCGTGGAACTTTCGCACGGCTTCGATCTGGAATGGCGGCTTTTCTCCTTCCTGAACTTCGGGTACCGCATCAACGTCAACCGCGACTTCGACGCGGAACGCGAATGCTTCGGAGCAGGCAACTTCTTCGGATCGGGATGCGGAGGCCCCATGGCGGCGAGCCACATCTTCGCGCTTGACGGCCCCGCCCTCGGTCGCGGCGGGTACATCGGCCCCAACGGGGAATTCATCGACACGACGCGGTACGGCGACAGTTACGGCATTCTCGCGCGGGAGAGGAACCGGTCCCAAAGCTTCCATGCCGACTTCAACGCGTCCCCCCTTTCATGGCTGAGGACCGGTGCCGGGTTCAATTCAGGCTACCGGCACACATGGGTCAACACGCAGGAAGCCGGGTTCGGCGGCGGCGTGCGGCCGGGCCACTTCCGGGCGAACGCTGACCACGAAATCCGCCTGACGGGCGGCGTCGATCCGGGACAGCTTGCATCCGCGGCGTCATCGATCGGGCCGCTCGAGACCCCTGCCCGCGCCGTGCGCGGGGTCATGGATCGCTACCGCGTCCGTAGCGTCGACCTCACCTACATCGTCTCGAACCGCTACAACAGCGAAGCGTTCACCTACGCGCACCTCGCACGCAAGGGTGTCAACGCCACCAGCCTGCTTGCCTACCAGTTCGGATTCCTGTACAGCCTCGACAATCTCGGGACCATTTTCGACGGCGTGCCCGACCCCACCTTCTTCGATTACCTCTCGGAGCCCGACCCCGCGCTCGGCCAGACGGAGATGAACCACGTGGTGAACCGCTCCGTCGACATGATGAGCGGGTTCGCAGTGCCTCCGCTCAATCTCGACCTCACCGGAAACCTCAAGTACTCGAAGCAGTACACCCTCTATCGCGCTTTCCGCTCCTCCGATACCACCATCGTCTGGCCCGAATACACCGTGACGGGAAACTTCAATAACTTCGCGCAAAAGGTCCCCCTCTTGCGCGACCAACTGCGCACCCTGACGGCATACACGAACTACAACTACCGGGAAGAATCCCGCTTCAGCGCTTTTTCGCCCTCGCCCGACGTGGACCGGTTCGCGCATCGCCTGGCCCCGCTCATGCGCTTCACGGGGACGACCAACGCC
>JBJHDK010000029.1:0-28759 GCA_050486505.1 Fibrobacteria bacterium
CAGATTGGGTTCCTTCTCAAGGCGCCTGAGAATGGCGAGGTGGGCGTCGGCGTCGAAGATCGGGCCGTCGATGCGGAGCAGCACCATGTGGGGACGGCTGTGGGGATTCTCTCCCGCGAAGCGGCCAAGCATGCCCGCCAGCGAGGCGATCATGAAGAAGAACGTGATCGGGACGAGCAGGAGCAGGACGACGACGAAGCGCGCGAACCCCGACATGCGCCCGGGCCCTGCAGATGCGGAGTCGGGCGCGCCGGACATCAGCGCACCCGGATCCGCTGGCCGGGATGCAGCACGTCACCCAGGCCGTCGTTCAGCCGGCGGATCTCCTCCACGGAGTTCCCGAACCGCGAGGAAATGACCCATAGGTTATCTCCCCGGCGCACCTGGTAGTACTCGCTTCCGGCATCCGCGACGGCGGGCCCGGAACCATCGACGTGATACACCAGGTTCTGGCCGACTCGCAGGTTCGTATTGCGCAAGCCGTTCCAGTTCATCAGGTCGTTCTGGCTGACGCCGAGTCGCCGCGAAAGCGTCGAGAGGTTGTCGCCCGCGCGCACGGTGTACACCCGCCGGGTCGGCTGGGCCGCGGCCACGCGATCGCCGTCGGGGGGGCGCGAGGGCGCTGGGATGCGCAGTTCCTGGCCGGCCTGCAGCACGGAGCGCGGTGTCATGCCGTTCTCGCGGCGCAGGTCGCTCACGGTCACGTCGTAGCGTTGGGCGATGCCGATGAGCGTCTCCCCGCGCTGGACGGCGTGCGTTCCCCGGGCGGCCTGCGAGGCCGCCACGGCGCTTGCGCCCGTGCCAGGAATGGCGAGCGCCTGGCCGATGCGGATCTGGGTGCCGCGCAGGTTGTTCGCGCGCTGGATCGCCGCGACGGAAGTTCCGTGCCGGGTGGCGATGTGCGAGAGGGTTTCGCCGGCGCGCACCGTGTGGGTTCCACCCGAGGACATCCGTGCGGGAGCCTCGGACGAAGCAGGCGAGGACGACGTCAGGTTGGTTTGCGCGGGGGCCGCGCCTGCTCCGGGAATGGCAAGCGCCTGCCCCGCACGGATCTGCGTGCCGCGGATACCGTTGGCCCGCTGGATGGCAGCGATGGAGACGCGGTAGTGCTCGGAGATGTGGGACAGGGTCTCCCCGCTGCGCACGGTGTGCGTCACCGAGGGCCCGCTGCTCGGCGCGGCGGTCGCCGCGATGCGCGGGCCGACATCACCCTGTGCGGGAATGCTGAGCGCCTGCCCGGGATGGATCGTCGTGCCGCGCAGGTTGTTCGCGGACTGGATCGCCGCCACCGAAACCCCATACCGGAAGGAAAGCCCGGAAAGGGTCTCCCCCCTTCTCACGGTGTGGCGAACGGTTCCGGATCGGATCTCCCTGCCGCCCGAGGGGTCGGCCAGCGCCAAACCTCCGGGAACCGGAATCGTCAGCGACTGGCCGGCCCGGATGGTGGTGCCGCGCAGATTGTTCGCCTGCTGGATGGCGGCGACGGACACGCCGTAACGCGCCGAGATGTGCGACAGCGTCTGCCCCCGCGCAACAACGTGACGACGGATGGAGACGCGGGGCAAGGTGTCGATGGAGGCGTAGTTGGCGAGGAAGGTGTCGCGGGAGCCGTACGGGAGGTACAGCATGTAGGTGGGACGCGAAGGATGGGTGGACCAGCGCCGCAGCGAAGGATTGTAGGAGCGGAGCGAGTCTTCGGTGATGCCCACGGCCGAGGCCACGCCCGCGAGCGGTAGGGCGTGGATGACCGTGACGGTGTCATAGCGCAGCGGCGGATGGATGTCCATCGAGCCGATGTCGAAGCCGAAGACCTCGGGGTTGCGGCCGATGATCATGGCCGCCAGGATCTTGGGCACGTAGTAGCGGGTTTCCCGCGGCAGCTGCATGTCCCAATAGGTGGCTTCGGGGTTGATGCGCAACTGGCGACGGATGCGACCCTCGCCGCAATTATAGGCGGCCATGGCCTGGTGCCAGTCGCCGAACTCCGCGTACAGGTCCTCGAGATAGCTCAGGGCCGCGTCGGTGGCGCGCACGGGATCGCGGCGCACGTCTTCCCACCAGTCGTTTTCGAGGCCGTAGCGGCGCCCGGTGGCGCTGATGAACTGCCACAGTCCGCTGGCGCTGGCGTGGCTCCACGCCCGGGGATTGAAGCCGCTCTCGATCATCGCGAGGTAAATAAGATCGCTGGGCATGTCGCGCTCTTCGAGCTTCGAGTGGATCAACTCCTCATAGCGTCCCTTGCGTTGCAACCAGCGTTCGAAGTAGCCCCGGCCCGAGCCCGTGAAAACGCGCATGGCTTGCAGCACCGAATGCGGGATGGGCGAAGGCAGGTAGAGTTCGAAATCGCGATTGGGCAGGCGTGGAATCAACGCCTCGAGATCCTCGAGCGAAGCCAGGGACACTTCCTCGATCTCGTGGTCGATGTAATCGGTGATTGCATCCGCTTCGCCGATGTTCCCCGACTGGTTGACCGATTCGACCAGCCACTCGCGCACACTGTCCTGGTAGGCCTGCACCGCGGCGAGCTGCCCCTCGGAAAGTGGGTAGAGCATCTCGAGCAGCGAGAGGTGGATCATGGCGCTGTCGAGGAATTCAGCTGCCTCGATCCAGGCCGAGTCCTGCATGCGCTCGCGCCCCAGGCGCAGGTACTCCGAAGCCTCCACGGCCGCATCGGAGTTCAGGAAGTCGAAGTCGGGGCCTTCCCCGTCGTACGCGACTCCGGCGGGGGAACCCGTGCGGGCGGCCCCCGACTGGGAGCCTCCCGCGCAGGACGCCAACACAAGGGCGGCCGCCAAAAAAACAAAAAGCGGAAGCGCCTTCGCGCCCCGCTTCAATCCAACTGCGAGCCAGCCGGCCACGAGGGCCGACGGGCTACTCTTCAAAATCCAGGTCTTCCGCATAATCGTTCCACATGTCTGACTTTTTGAATTTCGGGTTATCGAAGTCGACTTCTTCGTCTTCGTCTTCGTTGTCCTCGTCGACGTCCTCGTTCTCGTTCTCGAACGGATCGATATCATCGAAGTCGTCGTGCTTCGGTCTGCGACCGAAATGCCACTCCGGACGACGCGGATCACGCGGACTACGCCTGCGCTTCATGGAACCCCTCCTCCCCGACACCCAAGGTGCCGATTTTGCCGCAAATATATCATGGCCGCGGGCCTTGTCAAGCAACCAAAAAAGCCCCGTCGGCGGGGCGATTCCGTCGGAATCCGGGGGGAAAATACCACCCCCGGCGAGCGCCGACCACTTTTACTTGCCGGGGTACTTCAGGACGCGCACGCGGATGACGTTCGCGATCTTCGCGAGGCTCTCCTCAAGCCCTGACGGCAGATCCTGCTCCAGGTCGATGATGTTGTACCCGACCTTGCCGTTGCTCTCGTTCGTGAACGACTGGATGTTGAGCCCGGCGTCGCCCACGAGCTTGGTGACGTGCGCGATCATGTTGGGCACGTCGCGGTTGATCACGATGATGCGCGTGCGGGTGGACTCCTGCGGAAAGACTTCCACCACGGGGAAGTTCACGGAGTTGTTGACCACACCATACTCGAGATAGTTGCGCACCTGCTTCACGGCCATCACGGCACAGTTTTCCTCGGACTCGGCAGTGCTCGCGCCCAGGTGCGGCGTGCAGACGACCTTGTCGTGCGCCAGCAGCGCGCGCGTCGGAAAGTCGGTGATGTAGGACTGCACCTTGCCCGCGTCGAGAGCCGTGAGCACGGCCGCATCGTCGTAGATGCCCTTGCGCGCGTAGTTCAGCAGGATGACGCCGTCCTTCGCGGTCGCGAGTTGCTTGGCGCCGATGAGCCCGCGCGTCTGCTCCGCAAGCGGCACATGCACCGAAATCACGTCGGCGGCGCGCACCACCTCGTCGAGCTTGTGCGACATCTCGACGCGGCTGTCGAGCGCGTGCGCGTTGGTCAGGGTCGGGAACGGGTCGTAGCCGATGACGTGCATGCCGCGACGGATGCCCGCGTTGGCGACGAGCACGCCGATCTTGCCGAGGCCGATCACGGCGAGGGTCTTGCCCATGAGCTCGAAGCCGCTGAAGCGCGACTTGCCCTTCTCGACCTTCTCGTTGAGCGCCTTGTCGTCGTCCTCGGAGGCGAGGGCGTTGGTGAACTCGATGCCCTGCATGACGCGCCGCGCCGACATTCCGAGCATGGTGAAGACGAGCTCGGCGACGGCATTGGCGTTGGCACCCGGAGTGTTGAAGACGCAGATGCCGCGCTCGGTGGCCTTGTCGATGGTGATATTGTTCACACCGGCGCCGGCGCGGGCGATGCACTGCACGGTGGGGTAGCCTTCGGCATCGACCAGGGCGCTGCGGACGAGCAGGGCATCGGGGGTGCCGTTTTCGGAGGTGACGGAGTAGTCGCCCGAGAAAAGCTTGAGCCCCTGCTGCGAGATGTTGTTCAGCGTCTGGATCTTGTACATGAATCCCCCGTTTTTCGCACGTTTTTGGCGATTTAAGCCGCGAAATGTAGCCCCCGGAAGGGGAAGCTGCAACGTGGGGGATCCCCCGCGGTTGGCGCTTCTCCCAGGGGGTTCGTTTGCGGCTCTACGCCCGTCACGTCACCCCGGCCCAGGGGCGCGAAAATCCCGAAAGAAATCCTGAGGGAACAAGACGGGATTCGGCTCCGGACAAAGGACCTTAAAAGAACGCGTCCCACAACAACTTCGCCGCCACCAAGGTTCCCGAAACCGCGAGGAACACCCGGATGAAGCCCTCCCCCTTCTTCACCTGAATGACGCTGCCGAGGAACCCGCCCGCGAGGTTGCCCGCGGCGAAGGCGAGCGCCATCGCCCAAGCGACCTTCCCGAACAGCGCAAAGATCAACACGGATAGCGACGCGAACATCAGGTTGTTCGCGACCTTCAGCGCATTGGTTTCGAGCAGGTTCAGGTTCCCGAGGCGAGAGAAGCCGTACATCATGAGCAGGCCCACGCCCGCCTGCAGAAAGCCTCCGTAGAACCCGATGGCCGCGTACACAAGGAACGGTCCGATGCCTGTGCGCAGGAAGGCGGGCCCGGTGCGCTCCGCGGATGGCCGCCGGTGCGTGCGCACCGTTTCGAACACGATCCACGCGATCACGACGCCGAGGACGGGGCGGAACAGCGTGTCGGGGAGAAAGACTCCGGTCAGCGCCCCGAACAGGGAACCGACGAGGCCGGGAACCCCCACCTTCACGATCAGGTCGGGCTGAAAGTAGCCGTGCTTCCTGAAGCCGAAGACCGCGCCGAGGGAGCCCACCCACACGCCGAGGCGGTTGGTGCCGTTGGCCTCCGCGGCGGGCAGGCCCAGCCACATCAAAAGCGGAAGGCTCAGGATGGATCCGCCGCCCGAGACGGAGTTGATGAACGAGACCGCCACGCCCGCCAGCACGAGCAGGCCATAAACAAACAGCGGCTCGGAAAGCAGCGTCGCCACGAACATCAACCGTGTTTCACGTCACCGGATTTCCCCGTGGCGCGTTTTCCAGCCTCTTCTTCTTCGTCATCGTCGTCGGGAAGCAGATAGAGGCGCTGGCTCTGTCGCACCACGGTCTTCCAATCCTTGACCATGCCCGAAGGGCTCGGCGTGAAGAACAGCAGGCGGCCCGAACGCGGGCTGAGTTTTTGGTGGACGAAGGCGATGCCCGCGCCGAAGAGGACGGTGACCCAGAATACGTAGACCAGCAACAAGGCCACCGGAAAGATCACCAGCGAGCCGTACAGGATCTGGTTGCGCGCGATGAGGAGCATGGGAAAGAGCAGCAACACGCGCGAGAACAGGTAGAGGAACCCGGTCGCGGCCGTCGCGCCAAGAATCGCCGAACTCCAGCGCACCTTGGTGTTGGGGAGCAGCACGATCATCAGCACGATGAGGGCCCACAGGAAGAGAATGATGTTCCAAGGGCCGAACAGATAGGCGCCCCCGGGCAGCGTGAAGGCCGCCATGTGCCCCCCCCACCAATCCTCGATCCATTGGTGGATGCGGAACAGCACGATCACGGTAATCACCACCAGCCCGGCCAGCATCAGCAGGAACGGCGTGTAGCTGGCGAACCGTCCACCCCACCCGCGGTTCCGGGACACGTTCCATACACGGTTCATGGCCGCCTCGATGCTGCTCATGGAGAAGTAGAACATGACGAGCAACGCGATCGAACCCCACATCCCGAGTTGCCGGAAGCTGATGTTCTCCGCGCGCTCGAGCAGGCTCATGAGCGGGCCGAGCGGAACTTCGATGCCGAAGGATTGCAGGAAGTACGGGATCATGGTGCGCACCAGTTCGAAGTATCCAAGCCATGCCGCCACCGAGGAGAGGATGATGGTGAGGGGGATGAAGGCGAGCAAGGTGGTGAAGACGAGGGCGGCGGAGCGCACCGGCACTTCGTTGATGTTGAAGCTGAGCGCTGAAAGGATCACGACACGCAAGAAGCGCGCAACGCGGTTTTTCCAGCCGCGCGGCGAAGCGCCCGCCTCGGCGGTGCGGGCCAGGGCTTTCCAAAGGCGGTGATGCAATCGTTCGAGACGGTGCAGAAGTGCGGCGATGCGGGGGCCGGGTGATTTGCTTTTGTGCGTCAATGCGTTGCCTGTGTCGGGAATTTCATGGGGGGCTCCGTGCCGAAAATAGACTCTTGGGGAACGCGCTGCATGCACCGGTGGAGTCGCTTGAAAGACTTTTGAAGATTCGCCCGCGCCGAAAGCAAACGATTGCCTTATACCGGCTCCTGCCCGTTTCAAACCGGTTCGGCAACGACGACATCAAACGCCGCGACGAAGGTGCGCGATCCGCCGGCGAAAAATGCCGACACAACGCCAGCAAGCGCGTCCCACTCACCCGGTCCCAGCGCGGCGCGCAGGGACGCCAGGGAACCTTCGCCTTCCGAGGCGCGCACCAGCCACTCGCGGGCCTGTGTCGGCGTGAGGCGGCGCCGGTCCGCGTGGCGGCTTTCCGCACGGCGGACCTTCCAGCCTCCCGCATCCAACAGGCACTTTTCCCATTCCTCGCCGGGAGAACGGCGGGCAGGGGCGCGGGGAATCGCCGCCGCCTTCTCGCGCAACACCGCCGGTGCAGCAGCGAGCCATTCGTTCCAGGGAATCTCCGCGGGGTCGAGCGGGCGACGGAAGGCGAGCACCCAGCGTGCGGCGGGGGCGGCGGCATTGCACAAGGCCTTCATCCACTCCACCGAAGGCGGCTCGATGCCGAGACCGAGAACCGCATCGAAACGCGGCGGTTCGCCTTCCGCACTCAGGACTTCGGGCAGCGATTCGAGCGTCGCGACGCGCAGCTCGGGCTGCTGCAAGGGTCCCGCCCGCCGGATCCAGGCGGCGAGTTCCGCTTCTTCCTCCGCATCGTCGCAGCGCGTCCACACGCCTCCTTCGACGCAACGGCGCAGCGCTTCCCATGTCAGGAACCCGTGATGGCCGCCGAGATCGAGCACAAGGCTTTCGCGGCGCAGGCCCGCCGCGTCGCAAAGCGCGTTGCGCACTGCGCGTAGCGCCTCGCTGCCCACGCCGGATGCGCGTGCCAGCCAGTCGGACTTCAGCGACGCGGAGACGGCGCGCGGCGCGGCTTCCTCCAGCGCGGCCCACTGCGCCTCGCGGCGCCGCAGCACCTCGTCGCGGAGGCCCGCCTCGTGCCCCAAGGCACCGGGTTCGTAAAAGACGCGCCCCCGCAATCCTGAAGGAAGGTATTGCTGCTCCACCCAATGATCGCGGTAGGCGTGGGGATAGAGATAGCCTTGGCCGTGGCCCAACTCCTTGTCGCGGTTCGCGTCGCGCAGCGGATCGGGCACCTCGCCCGCGCGTTCGTTCCGCACCGATTCCAGCGCGTCGAAGTAGGCCATGGTACTGTTGCTCTTGGGCGCGGTCGCGAGGTAGAGGCAGGCCTCGGAGAGGTGGAACTGCCCTTCGGGCAAGCCGACATAGTCATAGGCCTGCGCAGCGGCCATCACCACGCGCAACGCGTCGGGGTCCGCGAGGCCCACGTCTTCGGCCGCGAGGATGATCATGCGGCGGAAGATGAAGCGCGGATCCTCCCCCGCCTCGACCATCTTCGCCAGCCAATAGAGGGACGCATCGGGATCGGAGCCGCGCACCGATTTGATGAAGGCGGAGATGGTGTCGTAATGCGCGTCACCGTCCTTGTCGTAGAGCACGGCCTTGCGCTGGATGCTTTCTTCGGCGACTCCGAGCGTGAGACGGATGATCCCGGCGGAATCGGGCGGAGTGGTCTCCACTGCGAGTTCCAGGGCATTCAGCGCGCTGCGTGCGTCGCCCGATGCCGTGCGCACGATGTGATCGATCGCCTCGTCGTCGGCCTCGACCTTGAGCTTGCCGTAACCGCGTTCGGGATCGCGAATGGCGACCTCCAGCGCGGCGCGCAGGTCGGCCTCCTCCAGCGAGCGGAGCTGGAAGACGCGCGAGCGCGAGACCAGCGCCTTGTTGACCTCGAAGAAGGGGTTCTCGGTGGTGGCCCCGATCAGGATGAGGGTCCCGTTCTCGACGTGCGGAAGCAGGGCGTCCTGCTGCGCCTTGTTGAAGCGATGCACCTCGTCGACGAAAAGGATCGTACCCTGACTGCGGAACTCGCGCGCCTCGCGGGCCGATTCAATGGCCTCGCGGATCTCCTTCACGCCCGCGAGCACGGCGTTGATGGCGAGGAATTGCGACTTCGTGGTGTTGGCGATGATGCGCGCGAGCGTGGTCTTGCCCGTACCCGGCGGCCCGGCGAAGATCAACGAGGTGATCTGGTCGGCATGGATGGCGCGGCGCAGCAGCCGCCCCGGACCCAGGATGTGCGATTGCCCGATGAATTCATCCAAAGTGCGCGGGCGCATGCGGTCCGCCAGCGGTGGCTTGGCGTTGCGCGCGGCCGCATCGGCGAAGAGACTCGCGGGCTTTTCACGGCGTGGGATTCGAGGGGTCACGGAGGAAGAAGGTAGTAGGGTTGGGGTTGCTTCGCCCGCAGCGAGACCTCCAACCACACACGGAATCGTCAACAGCGTATCTTTCCCCCCATGATCAAGGTCTTGTGCGGAGGGGTCTCGCTGCTCTCCCTGCTGGGAGCCGGATTGCTGATGTGGCAAACCCCGGGGTTCGCCGAGGCGCTGCCCTCGGGCAGGGCCGAATGGCTGCTCGCCTGGATCGAACTCTTCCGGAATCCCGTCGCGGCCGTTCCACTCTTCCTGCTCTGTATCTCCGTGGCCGTGCTGGCCGCCAGCGTCACCGAACTGCTACTCGGCCTGATCTTCTCCCTCTTCGCTGCGGCGCTCTCCGTGCTGTGCATGATCGGTGTCGTCGCGAACCATTATCCGCCGGTGATTGAATATTTGGAAAAGCTGTTGTGAACATCCAGATCTTCGGGCGCCGTGACTGCTCAGACACCCGCAAGGCGGAGCGCTGGTTCAAGGAACGGCGCATCTCCTTTCAATTCGTCGACCTCAAGGTGAAAGGACTCGCGCCCCGCGAGTTCGAGACCATCGCCGCTGCGGTGGGCATCGACAACCTCATCGACCGCGGGTCGAAGCGCTTCCTGGAAAAAGGACTCTCCGCCGCACCCCCTGCGCGCATCCGCTCCGCGATGGCGGAAGACTCCCTGCTTCTGAAAACCCCGATGGTGCGGAACGGACGGGAAGCGACGGTGGGGATGAAGGCGGAGGTGTGGGCGGGGTGGACGTGACGGGTTGATTGTAGGGGCAAATGATTATTTGCCCCTACACCCGCCCACGCACCGTCGCACCATTCACACCCATGTTCCCCCCGTTCAATATCCCTTGCGGATCGAACACCTTCTTGACCTCCGCAATCTGCCGGATCCCCTCATCCCCGTACTGGTACCACAGGTACGGACGCACGATGCCATCCTCGTCGGCCAATGTCTTCTTCCCCACCCCGTGCTCCGCGCTGATGGATCCGCCGAACGACACGGCCTTGCGTACAAGCCCGAGATAGAGTTTCCTCGCGTGCGCGAGATCGTCCGCGTCCTCGCACAAGAAATTCATGTGCAGATGGCAATCCCCCGCGTGGCCCCACGTCGCCGTGCGCACGCGCCCCGCGCGCATCCCGAACTCCCGCGCGGCCTCTTCGTAGGCGCGGCACATCTCCCGGAAGCGCAAGACGGGCACGGCGAAGTCGGTGCCGAGCTTGGGCTGACCGGTTTCTTTCAGCAAGTCCGCGACGCGGCGCGGCACCGCATAGCGGAAGGCCTCGACCTGATTCGCAGGGAGCGACCCGAGGCATCCCCCGGCGGAGAGAGGAACGCGCAGGATCCCCCCGATTGCGTCGTCGTCCGCAAAGGTTTCAGCCTCGATGGCCGCACGTGCCGTGTCGGGCACGGGTTGCCCGGATGCGCGTGCAAGCTGCAATGCGCCTGTGTCGAAAGATTCCAGCGAGACGATGCCGTTGCCGATGAAATCCCGTGACAGGATTGCCTTGGACGGCCGCAAGGCGTCGACGCAGTCCAGCGCAGCTTCCATCGAAGGAAAGAAGAAGATTTCGGAACGGAGCTTGCGTTTTGGAACAAGGCGCAAACCGACTTCGGAGAGTACCCCGAGTATCCCCTCGCTACCGACGAACAGGTCGAGTACATCCATCTCCGGAAGTGCGTACAGTCCCGCGGCGTGCTTGGTGCGGGGCATCACGTACGCAGGAACCTGTCCGGAGATCACACGGCCGGATGCGGTGCGCACGGAGAAACCACCGCCGGAGACGCGCTCGCGCCCGCGCCGCAGGTCCAGCGTGTCGCCGTCGGCGAGCACCACGTGCAGCGATTCGACGTAATCGCGCGTGACCCCGCAGGCGAAGGCGCGCGGCCCCGAGGCGTTGGTGGCGACATTGCCGCCGACAAGGGCCCGCCATTCCCCCGGCGGCGGCGGGTACCAGAGGCCCAGGCCGTCGCACACCGCGTCGAGTTCCGCGATGGAAGCGCCGGGCGCGACGCGCGCGGACAGCGGGTTGGATTCGGAAAGATGGAACCAGGGGGTCACCTTGCGCCATCCCGGCCTGTCTGGAAGAGAGCGCAAACCGGTCATGTCGAGGCGGATTCCCGGAACGGTGGACACGGCCGCCCCCGCGAGGCCGGTGAGGGCCGCGGTGACAGTCACCGGAGTGCCCTCGCGCGCGGCTCCGGTGAGGACATCGCGCAACTCCGTCTCGTTTTGGGGGGACTGCAACCGCATCGTCCCTGCCGGAGGGGAGAACACGGCATTCCCCGCATCGGACCAACGTGAGATCATATCCGGCGTTTTCACGCGGGAAAATGTAACAGGCGGTATCCGGAGGCCGGATCAAAAGCCGCGCCCCCGCGGCGTCGCGACACGGCACGCGTATCATGCTAAATTGCGCCCCGTGCCGAACCCCAACACAGAACCCGAAATCACCGAGGTCCCCCTCTTCCGCCGCGGCAAGGTTCGCGACGTGTACGACCTGGGCGACCAACTCCTCATCGTCGCGTCCGATCGCATCTCCGCCTTCGACGTCGTGCTTCCCACCCCCGTTCCCGACAAGGGGCGCATCCTCACCCAGCTCTCGCTGTTCTGGTTCGAGTTCCTCAAGGAGCCCAACCACCTCATCACCGCAGACGTCGACCACTTTCCCTCCCGGCTGCACAAGCACAAGGACTGGCTGCGGGGGCGCTCCATGCTCGTCAAGAAGGCCGAGCGCTTCGATGTCGAATGCGTGGTGCGCGGCTACGTCGCCGGGTCGGGATGGAAGGACTATCGCCGCACCGGCATGATCTGCGACGAAATCCTCCCCCCCGACCTGAAGCAGTGCGCGAAGCTGCCCCAGCCGATCTTCACCCCCGCCGCCAAGAACGACACCGGGCACGACGAGAACATCTCCTTCGAGGAAATGATCGAAATCACCGGAGAGGACGTGGCCGAGGAACTGCGCGACCGCAGCCTCAAGATCTACCAGCGCGCGCGCGACTACGCCAAGGTCGCCGGCGTGATCCTGGCGGACACCAAGTTCGAGTTCGGGCTCGACTCGAAGGGCGACGGCGACATCATCCTGATCGACGAAGTGCTCACGCCCGACTCGTCGCGCTTCTGGCCCGCGAAGGACTACACCCCCGGGCGCGACCAGAAAAGCTTCGACAAGCAGTACGTGCGCGACTACCTGGAGACGCTCGACTGGAACAAAACCGCGCCTGGCCCGGAACTTCCGCCCGAGGTCGTCAAGAACACCCGAGACAAGTACCTCGAGGCCTTTCGCCTCCTGACCGGAAAGGATTTCAAAGTTGCCTGAAGCCAAGAACGCCGCGAACACCGCAGTGAAAACCGCGCTGATCAGCGTCTCCGACAAGACCGACCTCCTCCCCTTCGCCCAAGGCCTCCACGCCCTCGGCTGGCGAATCCTCAGCACCGGCGGCACCCTCAAGTTCCTGAACGACAACGGTGTCCCCGCGACGCAGGTGTCGGATCACACGGGATCCCCCGAAATCCTCGACGGCCGCGTGAAGACCCTCCATCCCAAAATCCACGGTGGCATCCTCGCGCGCCGCTCCGACGCCGACCATGTGAAACAACTCGGCGAACACGGCATCGCCCCCATCGACCTCGTGGCGGTGAACCTCTACCCGTTCCGCGAGACCGTCGCCAAGGAAGGCGTCACCCTGGAGGACGCCATCGAGAACATCGACATCGGCGGCCCCAGCATGTTGCGCTCCTCTGCGAAGAACCACGCCGATGTCACCGTGATTTGCAACCCGGACGACTACGCCGTCGTACTCGATGAGTTGAAGGCCTCGGGCGCGACTTCGCTTGAGACACGTCGACGCCTTGCGGTCACGGCTTTCCGCCACACGGCGGACTACGACGCGGCCATCGACGCGCACCTCTCGAAGGCCTTGTTGGGAGCGCAGGTGTTGCGATTGGGGTTCCGTCCCGGGTCGACGCTCCGCTACGGGGAAAACGACCACCAGAAAGCGGTGTTCTACCCCGAGCATCCCGCGGCTTCGGGCGGGGAATCGAACCTGGGCACGGCCAGGCAACTGCACGGCAAGGAGCTGAGCTACAACAACCTGGTCGACGCCGACGCCGCCCTCGAATCGGTGCGCGACCTGCAGGACGCTCCGGCCGTCTCCGTGATCAAGCACCTGAACCCCTGCGGTTACGCCACCGGCACGACCCTGTCCGAAGCCTTCGAGGCGGCCTGGCAGGGCGACCCGGTCTCGGCCTTCGGCTCGGTGATCGCGGTGTCGCGCAAGGTCGACCTCGCGACCGCGGAACGCCTCAAGGGACGCTTCGTGGAATTGCTCATCGCACCCGCCTTCGATGCCGATGCGCTGGAATACCTGCGGAAGAAGAGCAAGGACATCCGTCTGCTCGACATCGGAACCATGGCGCCCCCGAAACACCGCAAGGTGTACAAGCACATCCTCGGCGGCATGCTCGAGCAGGATCGCGACGTCGACCTGTTCCGCAAGTGGGAATCCCCCACCGCGGCGAAGATGCCCGAGGCCATGCGCCCGCTCGCCGAGTTCACCTGGAAAGCCTGCAAGCACGTCAAGTCGAACGCGATCGTGCTCGGCTACGAGTGTGCGCCCGGGGCCTACACCCTCGTGGGCATGGGCCCCGGCCAGCCGAACCGCATCGACTCGAACCTGAAGCTGGCCCAGCCCCGCGCCCGGGAGAACCTGGGGCGCATCGCGGGGGAGAAAGGCCTCAAGGGCGCGGAAGCGGACGCATTCGTGAACGAGGCGATGGGACGCTGCGTGATGGCCTCCGACGCGTTCTTCCCGTTCGACGATAACGTGAAGGCCGCGCACGCCGGCGGCATTCGCCACATCGTGCAGCCCGGTGGCTCGCTGCGCGACCCGGAGGTGATCGCCACGGCCGACAAGCTGGGCGTGTCGTTGACCTTCACGGGGACGAGGCATTTCAGGCACTAGGGGATTTCAACAGTACAACAATACAGCAGTACAGCAATCAACACAGGGTGCCGGATCATGATCCGAGCCTGTAATGCGTTCTATTGCTGTATTGTTGTATTGCCGTGCCGCCATGCCGTTCTTTTGCCGTATTTCGTTATGTTTTTCATGAAGTAGATTTCGGGCATGAGGTTTTCCCGCCTGCGCCCCCGGATCGGGTTTCACGTAAACACCCTGGTTGTGGTCACAATCGGATGCCTCGCGGGGTGTGCACCGTGGCAAGGCACTTCGGGAACATCCGGCTCGTTCTCACTCTTCAACTTCTCGGCCCCGTTTCCGGCACCTGGATACGATCCCGTCGAAGACTTTCCGGGCGGACATGACGCGGGCACGCTGCGGCAAGCCAAGGCCGGCATGCCCTGGAAGTCCCGGCCATTCGTGTACGCAGACGCCGACATACGCTTCGAAATCGGCGTCAAGGAAGGCATGGTCACGCAGAGAGGTTCTTCGGACAAGCGGCAAACGCGCAAGCGTACGACCGTGCGCGACGAAGCCGATGGCCGGAGTTACGAGGCCACCGCGACGCAATCCGTCGAGCTGTGCCGGTATCCCTGGATGATCCGCCTGATCACATCGAGCGACAGTTCCTGGGTTTGCCATGATCAGGACATGGCCTGGAAAATCCGCCTGACGGAACAATCACGGACCGGCAAAGAAGAGGAAGTCGGCATCTTCCTGTACACCCTGAATCCCGGGTCGCATGCTCCAGCACCCGGCGGCATGCCCGTCGTGACGGGTTACTGGGGAGACGATACCCTGGCACTGGAATGGGAGGGCCGCACGGCCGGAGGCGCACCCGTCCCGAACAACCGATACCCGGTGATTCATGCCGGACTGACGGATGGAAGCGCGCGAGGCTACGAGATCCTGCGCGTTCGCAGGGGCGACACGACCGATGCCGTGATCCTTCCCCTGTTTCTTCCCTGGAACGCCGCGGGCGCACGGCAAACCTACACGGTGTACTTCCGTCGGGATCTGGATCCGGAAATGCGGAAAAAAACCCTGCTGGTCCTTCCCCTGTACAATCTCGTGGCGATGGGCCGCTACGAGGAATAGATCCGCGGCGCATCGGGGCAAGTCGCTAACTTTCCCCGAATGCCCCCCATCAAAATCATCGGCGGCGGTCTCGCCGGATCGGAAGCCGCGCTGCAACTGGCGGACGCCGGCCATTCCGTGGAACTCTTCGAGATGCGGCCGCGCGTCGGGACTCCGGCCCATAAAACCGACGGCTTCGCCGAGCTGGTCTGCTCCAACTCCTTCAAGGGACTCGCATTGACGTCCGCGCACGGTTTGCTCAAGGAGGAGCTGGCGCGCGCGGGATCAAAACTGCTGCCCCTCGCGTTCGAGGCGCGCGTGCCCGCCGGCGAGAGCCTTGCCATCGATCGCGAAACCTTTTCCTCCAAGGTGCGGGAGGCCATCGAGGCGCGTCCCAACATTCGTGTCGTGAGGGAAGAAGTTCGCGCCCTCGACCCGGACGCGTGGACCATCCTTGCGACCGGGCCGCTGACCTCCGAAGCCCTCGCGCGGGATTTGTTCGCGCGGGTAGAGGCCGTCGGCGGGGGCAAGAGATTGTTCTTCTTCGATTCCATCGCACCCGTGGTCATGGCCGACAGCCTCGAGATGGAGCATGTCTTCGCGAAGAATCGCTGGGAGAAGGGAGAGACCCCCGACTTCCTGAACATCCCCCTCGACAAGGAACAATACTTCGCCTTCGTGGACGGCCTCATCGCTGCGGACACCGTGGAGGCCAAGCCCTTCGAGAAAGGGCAGCTCTTCGAAGGCTGCCTGCCCATCGAGGAGATGGCGCGGCGCGGGCGCGAGACCTTGCGCTATGGCCCCATGCGCCCCATCGGACTGCGCCACCCGGAGACCGGCAAGACGCCCTTCGCCGTGATCCAGCTGCGCGCGGAAAACAAGCAACGCACCCTGTACAACCTCGTGGGATTCCAGACGCGTCTCAAATGGGGCACGCAAAAGGAATTGCTCACGAAGATCCCCGGCCTGCGCACGGCGCAATTCGCGCGCTTCGGGGCCATGCACCGCAACACCTTCCTCGACGCGCCCAAGGTGCTGGAACCCACCCTGCGCCTCAAGGGCACGCGCATCTTTTGCGCGGGGCAGATCACCGGCGCGGAAGGCTACACCGAGGCGATCTCCACCGGGCTGTATGCCGCCTCGTGCCTGCATGCCGCCCTGGCGGGGAACGATGATTTCCGCTGGCCGCACGGAACCTGCGTCGCGGCCCTGACGGAGCATCTCACCAGCGAGAACCCCGACTTCCAGCCCATGAATTTCAACTTCGGGCTGCTGCCGAATGATCCCTCCTGGCACAAAAAACAGCGCAAGGAAAGGCAGATCGAGGCGTGTCAGAAGGCGTGGAGCGAAATTGCTACCTTGTCCTAACACATTGAAAAACAAAAACATTACGCGGATTTCATAACCCGCGTAAACACGGAGGTTTGCCATGATGTACGACGAAGAGATGATCGCCCCCATGCGTCAGGAACTGGTCGATCTGGGCGTCCAGGAAACCCGCACCCCCGATGAAGTGGAAGCGGCCATCAAGGCCGGAGGCACCACCTTGGTGGTCGTGAATTCCGTGTGCGGCTGCGCCGCCGCCCAAGCCCGTCCCGGAGTGGCGGAAGCATTCAAGCGCACCGGCAAGAAGCCCGACCGTGCCATCACCGTGTTCGCGGGGAACGACCGCGAGGCCACCGCCGCCGCGCGTGCGCACTTCGCCGGCTACGCACCGTCTTCCCCGTCGATCGCGTTGATGAAGGACGGCGACGTGGTGTTCATGCTGGAGCGGTACCAGATTTCCGGCCGCGACGCGCAACAGATCGGCGCCGACATCGCGCAGGCGATCGATCAATTTTGTTGATCATTGTAGGGGCGAATAATTATTCGCCCCTACAGCGCCTGCGCGATCTCAAACACCGCTTCGATCTCCACCGCCGCGTTCAACGGCAACGCGTTGACGCCCACCGCCGCGCGGGCGTGGCGCCCTGCCTCGCCGAAAATGTCCGTGAGCAGTTCCGAAGCTGCGTTCAACACCTTGGGCTGGTCGTGAAAGTCCGGGGCCGACTGCACGAAGCCCGTCAATTTGACCGCGCGGCGGATCGACGCCAGCGGAACCCCGTTCCCCTCCAGGGCGGCAAGGATGTTTAGAAGACACAGCCGCGCCGCCTCGCGCCCCTGCTCCAGGGAAACCCCCTCTCCCACCTTTCCCGACACGGCCACCCCCCCGTCCCTGAGCGGAAGCTGCCCCGACACGAACACGAGCGTACCGGTACGCACCATGGGGACATACCATCCCTTGGGAACGGGAGGATCGGGGAGTTCAAGGCCGAGGGCGCGGAGGCGTTCGAGAGGAAGCATCCCGGGAATAATAACCCGCCGACCGGCGAGTATATTGGTGCCCGTGTTCCGCGCCCTTGCCATGAAATCCGGACGAGTCGGCCTCGCCCCGATCGCAATGACCACAGTACTCGTGCTGGCGGGATGCGACCTGTTCTCCTCGTCTTCGCGCCCGGTGGTTCCCCGCCCCGAGACATTGCGTCCCGAAATCGACGCATTCGCGGTCGACAGCGTGCGCAGTCTCGCTTGGAGCGAAACGCTGCGGCGCGGAAAAACCACCACGCCGCTCGGCCAAGCATCCGTCCAAGTCAAGCACCAGGGAGCGTCCGTGGCTGGAACCGACACGATTCCCCTGCTTGCATTCCACTTCGCGGCCGGTCCGAGTCATGCCGGAGCCGTGACGCGCAACGGCTTCGACCCGCGCCGCGTCGCCTTCGACACGTCCGCGATCGTCGACCCCGGGCCCGCGCTTCCCTTCCCCGAAATTCCCGCGCCGGGATGGCGGCACGACACCATCATCGGAGAACTGCGCTTCGTCCGCGCGTTGCGCGGCGCCGAAACACTCCGCCAGTCCGGAAAAGACCACCGCGTGTGGGCATTTGCCGAAAGCACGTGGTGGAACCACGAACTCGTCGCCACCGCTTCGACCTGGATGGGACTGCACGGACTCGTCCGACACCGCTCCGAATGGCCGCAGTACGGAGCGTCCGTGGCGAACGACGGCGCGACCGGAACCCTCGTGCGCGAAATCCGCGCGCAATGAAAACCGTCTTTGGAGGCCCAGAATGACACTCACCGACACGACGCCCGACCTCTTCGCACCGCTTCGCGCCTTCGCGGGATCCCCATGCCGGATTTTTCCCGCGTCCCGCCCCCTGACGAATGCCGAAACCACGGACTTGCTTGAGCGCCTGGAGCGCTTCTTCGAAGGCTGGGCGAGCCACGGAACGCCCGTCAAGGCAGCCGCCTGCATGCCCTGGAACCGTTTTCTCGTCGTCGCCCACGAACCGGAGGAGCTCGCCGGATGCGCGGGCGACGCGCTTCTGTTCTTCCTGAACGAGGCCGGCAAGGTAACGGGGGTGGAGTGGACGGGGGGATCCCGTGTCTTCCACCTCGACCCTCAGGGGGAACCCGTCGAAAGCGACCGGCCAGGCTTCCGCAAGCTGGCGACTGAGGGAACGGTCGGCGCCGAAACGCTCGTGATCGACACCACGATCCGCGAGACGGAAGCCCTGCTGGGGGGACGCTTCGTTCTCCCGGCGCGCGACTCCTGGCACGCGCGCCTGCTGGGGTGACGCGCGTCCGCTACGCGGTCAGGGCGCCCCATGGGTCGCCCCTACGCGGATCACTTCGCGCGCCACGATCCCCTTTTCGTTGCGACCGAGCTTGAACTCGACGTCGTCCCCCTCCGCAAGGGCGGAAAAGTCGCCGTCGACATCGAGGTGGTAGAAGAACACGTCGCCCTCGAGTTGCGGGGCGACGATGAAACCGTACCCCTCCTTGATCCGTTTGATGCGCCCCTCGTACACGGTGTCGTCGGTCGCGACGGCGGCGGCATCCGCCTGGTTCCGGGCCGGGCGCATCACGGGAGCGGCGGGCACGAAAAGGTTGTTCACCAACGGATCCTCCTGCGCCCCGGGAGCATCGATGATTTCGGACATCATCACCGGGTAGGTGCACTCCGCCTGCAGGGCTTGCGAAGTGCGGGTCTCGCGCTCCTCGCCCGCCTCGTCGCGGTACCGGAACTCCCAGCCGAGCAGCATCACGCGCGTCCCGAGGGTGTTGAGCTTTCGCACAAGCGGCACGAAGTCGCCATCGCCCGCGATGAGAACCACCACATCGAAGCGCTTCAGCACGGCGAGCTCGTAGGTCTCCAGCGCCAGCCAGACGTCGATCCCCTTCTCGCTGGATCCAGCCACCGGCAGGTAGTGCGTGGTGATGTTCTGGCGCACGAGGATGTCCTCGAAGACGCGCTCACTGAGGAGCTTGTTCCTCTCTTCCACGACCTTCGAAGGCAGGCGGCCACGAAAGTAGTGCGCGTCGACGATGGTGCAATAGCGCGCGTCGACGCCCTCCAGCTGCGCCACCTTGCCTCGCGCGAAGGCATGGAGGCCGTCGAGGCTGATGCGCGCATTCCGCGCGTGGTGGTAGAGGTAATAGTTGCTGACATGGAGGAAAAAGTTCCCGTCGTAGACGATGCCCATGCGGACGAGTTTGTTGCCTGATTGCGAAAGATGCATGACGGATTCCTTGATGAATGAATAGCGGGCCGCAGCCCAATGCGTTACGATGACTGGACGCCTGCGCCGTAAAGTCCGGCGCGTCGCATCGGAATCAGTGTATAAAAACCGATGCCGTCAATCCTGCGAAGATCACGAGACTGATGATGGCGTTGGCCAGGAAGAAGTCCTGGTTGAGACCGTCGAGGGAGTCCCCCCGACGGAAGAAATGCAGGTAGGCGATCCCCCCCGCCGTCGCCGCCAGCGCGATCTGGAACGGCCACCCCTGCCGGAACAGGAATTCGAAGAGCAGGAGCACCGCAAGCATGGCAGCGTGCAGCAGCATGCTGATGCGCAATGCGCCCTCGCGCCCGAAGCGGACCACGACGGAATGCAACCCCGCACCCCGATCGAAGGCCTCATCCTGCGAGGCGTAGATGATGTCGAAACCCGCAATCCAGAGCAGCAGGACGAGGCAGAGCAACAAGGGCTCGGGGGCGAATGCTCCCGTCACCGCGATCCAGGCCCCCACCGGCGAGATCCCGATGGCCAGGCCGAGCCAGAGATGGGACCAATGGGTAAACCTCTTCGTCAGGGAGTAAAAGCACACGGCAATGAGCGCGGGCACCGACAGGGCGAAGGCGAGCGGGTTCAGGAACCAGGTCGCCCCGACGAAGAGCGCGGCGTTCATGCCCAGGAACATCGTCACACCGCCGCGACTGAGGATGCCGGCGGGAAGGTGTCGTGCGGCGGTGCGGGGGTTGCGCGCATCGTAATCCGCGTCGACGAGGCGGTTGAAGGCCATGGCGGCATTGCGCGCAAAGACCATGCAAAGCACTACCAGCAAGAACACGCGCGTCCCCGGCCACCCCCGGGCCGCCAGGAACAACGCCGCCAGCGCGAAGGGCAAGGCGAACAGGGTGTGCGAAAACCGGACGAGCGAGAGGTAGTGACGGAGGGTTGATAGCATCGAGGTAATTACGAATTAAGAATTACGAATTAAGAATTAAGAATTGAAGACAGGGTGTCGGAACATTTAAGAAACCCACGTCCAGCTTTAATGACAGCGCATCAATCATGGTCGAATTCAGCAAGATCAATTAGGAATCAAGAATTGGGCCCCATGAGGTCGCGGAGCGAACGAATCATTAAGAGTTGAACACAGGGAGAGTGCTTGCACAATAACATCAATGCGCTCTGCATAGAATGCACGTAGACCGGTTTCCAACACATCTCCCCCATCCATTCGTAATTCTTAATTCGTAATTCTCAACTCCCCGTCCCCATCTCCCTCCACCGCTTGCTCACGGGGTGGTCGAGACCCAAGTGGTCAAGGACGCGCGCAAGCACGGTGTCGACAAGATCCTCGATGGTCTTCGGCTTGAGATAAAAAGCCGGGTTGGGCGGCAGCACCACCGCGCCGAGATCGGACAAGGCGGCCTGGTTGCGAAAGTGCACGGCATGCATGGGGGTTTCCCTGGGAAGCACGACCAGGCGGCGACGCTCCTTGAGCGTGGCATCCGCAGCCCGGGCCAGCAGCGAGTCCCCGATGCCGTGGGCGATTTTCCCCAGGGTCGCCATGCTGCAGGGCGCGATCACCATGCCGCGATGGCGAAAGGATCCGCTCGCCACGGGCGCGAAAAGGTCGTCGTTGCGATACACTTTGTCCGCCTCTTCGAGCATGGCCTTGTGCCCCTCGAACTGGATGACCTGCCTGCCGTGCTCGGTGGCGATCACGTGGACCTCCGCGCCCAGCGCATGCAAGTGGGTCAGCAACCGATGCGCATAAATCGCCCCCGAGGCTCCGGTCACGCCGATGAGAAACGGTTCCATGAGTCGCTACTCCTTCGCCGCGCCGTGTTTGATCGCCACGACCGTGTGGGCGATTCCGAAGTCGTGCGCGCGCACGCGCGCCACGGTGAACCCCGCCGCGCGGCACAGGGACGCATACTCCCCCGCCGTGCGGAACTCCCGCACGGACCGGACGAGATAGTCGTAGGCCGCGCGGCGGGACCCGAGGGCGCGTCCCATCAACGGTATGAAAAGGGGCGCGAGCGCGCCGTAGAAAAAGCGGGGAATCAGGGAATCAGGTCGAAAAAACTCGAGGGTGACGAAAGTGCCCCCCGGCTTGAGCAGAGAATGCACGGCCCCGATTCCCGCCGCGAGATCATCAAGGTTGCGCATGCCGAAACCGCACAGCACGGCATCGAGGCTTTCCGGCTTCAGCGGGGGCGCGAGCGCGTCGAGCACCACGGGAGCGGCACCAAGCCGCTTGGGCACTGACAGCGCCAGCATGGGGCGGGAAAAATCGCCCAACACGCATCCCGCTGCCGAGCCGGCCTTGCGCAAGGCCGCAGCGAAATCCCCCGTGCCGCCGCACAGGTCGAGGACGCGTGCATCGGCCCCGAGGGGCGGTAAAAAGGACACGGCCTTGCGCCTCCAGGCGAGGTCGCGACCTGCACTCAACACGTGGTTCAGGGTGTCATAGCGGCGTGCGATCCCGTCGAACATGGTCTGGATGGCGCGGGACATGGGGGAAAAGTAGACAGTCGGCAGTGAGCATTGGACAGTAAGCAGTCAACAATTTCCTTCGAATGCCCCACCCTTTGTCCACTGCACACTGCTCACTGCCCACTTGAATTTCCCCCTCCATGGGAATAAATTTGCGTTCCTTGCCGCTTTAGCTCAGTTGGTAGAGCAGTGGACTGAAAATCCACGTGTCCGCAGTTCAATTCTGCGAGGCGGCACCATTTTTCAGCAGCCTTCGGCTGCAATTCCGAATCAAGAATTTGGGCACGTGGGGTCGCCCCAGCCTCAAGGCGAATGAACGGTTGCGAATCGGGAAGTTCATGACCCGTAATCGCAACGCGGGGAGCGGAACTCCCGCACTTCCGTACTCGGCGGAATTCTCAACTCTCCAATTCTCAATTCTTAATTCACTTCCCCCATGTCCAACCCAATCAGCCGCGAAGGTTTCGAAAAGCTCCGGAGCGAATGGGAGCACCTCTTCCACGAAGTGCGGCCGAAACTGCTCGAAGAGATCGCCGCCGCCGCCGCACAGGGCGACCGCTCTGAAAACGCCGAGTACATCTACGGACGCAAGAAGCTGCGCGAAATCGATCGCCGCCTGCGTGAGCTTGACGGCAAGATCAGCCGCGCCACGCTCATCGAAGGCACGCGCCGCGACGACAGGATCTACCTCGGTGCACGCGTCACGCTGAAGAAAACAGGTGGCGGCACGATGACCGTGCAACTGGTGGGCGACGATGAAATCGATCCCGTGGCCGGGCGCATCTCGCGCAACTCCCCGCTGGGATCCGTCCTCATGGGGCACGCGCCCGAAGGTATCATCCGTGTCGAAACCCCGCGCGGCACGATGGAATACACGATCGAGGCCGTCGCCTACGAGTAATCCGGAATCGCGCGCCCGCGGGTCCTTCCGAAGGGGCGCCCCCGTCATCCCGGCGAAGGCCGGGAGGGTCGCCCCCTTAGCCCGCGAAGTCCATAAACCGCGGGCGCACCTCGTCCCAGCGCAACCAGGCCTCCACCCCTTCGGGGGTGATCTCCCGGGCGGCGGGCAGCAGCCCCTGCTTGCGCAACTCTTCGAAAAAAGCCTTTTGGTCGGAAACACCCCAGGAGGCAGCTTTTTCGAGCCAATCGGGAGGCAGACGGCGCAGCGGCCTGAACGGTTCCGGGACAGGGAGCCCCCCTGCGTAGGCGCGCAAGAGGTGCGGCCCCCACTCTACCCAAGGGATACCTCCGCGCAGCAGCCGGATCCCCGCGCGCTCCTCGAGTCCGCCCGTGAAGCGCACCAGCCACAGGTCGCCGGCGAAATGCGCCAGAACCTTGGCCGGGCGGAACACGACCGGCGTTTCAGGGGTTTCGCGCCAAGGGCACGGCATCGGAGTCAGCGACTCTTCGCGCCCCCGCCGCTTCCATGCGGCCCGCTGGGCCGCGCGGTCGGCGCGTTTCAGGCGAAGGTGCTTTTCCTTGTCCCAGGAGTCGGGAACGATGCGCTTGGGGCGTTCGAATCGCATGACGGATGAAACCGTGCGGGGGTGTCCGGACTCCCGCGCCGACGGGGCGGGTTACTACTCCGCGTAGGCGCGCAGCACGGAGGCCACGTCGTCGAGCGCGCAGAATGCCGCAAAATCAAGATCCTTGCCGAATTCGGCGTTCAAGCGCTCCAGCAGGGCCTTGCGTTCGGTGTAGGCGATGCTGTAGTCGGCGATGAAACGGTCGGCGTCCTGGATATCGTCGGGTTCGAACCCGACAACCTCGGCGATCGCCTGACGAACCTTCTGGGCTTTGTCCTTGTCCAATGCTGGCTCCATGGAAAAATGATGCAGGATTCGTGAAATCCGTGCTTTTCCACAAGTTAAGTTCCACGGCTGGCCTTGCACAGGAAAAATTCAGGTCCCGCGAGATTTGTGCGGGGGTGCGGTTCCTTCACTCGAGTTCAGGGGCCGGAAACTTGAAAAAGCTCCGTTCGGTGACTCAGGTCACCTCGGCCAACAGCGGGTGTCGGGCGATCCAACCCTCCAGGTCGAACCCTGAGTTCGCCCGATCCACGAACAATGCCGGGAAACCAGGAGATGCAAGGGCCCGACGCAAGCCTTCACCGGGATCGAGGGCATCCTGGTCCTGCCAAAAGGCGAGCCCGGCCTGCCGGGCATGCACCGCAAGGTACTCCTGTTCGGGCTGTCCGGGAGTGGGCACAAGCAGCACACCCGCCTTGCCAAGCCCGGCCAGTTCCATCAGGGTCGTATAGCCCGAACGACAGACCACGCTCCGGGCCCCGGCGATGAGGGAGAGTAACCGGTCTTGGGGAAGATGGTCGTACACTGTGAGCTCGCCGGGCCGCGGCAACCCCGGATCGACCGCCTTCGCTTTCCCGGGTTTGCCGCGCACCAGCACGCGGGTGCCCGGCAGGCTGGCCAGGGAATCGCGCAGGGATTTTTCGAACAAAGTGCGCTGGGGCTCGGGACCGCTGACGAGGGCCAAGAGATCCACCGAAGCGTCGGAGGCGGCATCGGCGGGCCGGTTCCACGGCAGGGAATCGGGACGGAAGCGGCACAGCGGGCGGATGTAGCGCACCGAAGGCCAGTCTCCCGGGGGGTGGCCGAGGCGACCGGAAAGGGTTTCTTCCAGGCTTCCGCCGCCCGGAAAATCGGGCACCCAGATTTCGCGAAACCCCGAAAGCGCACGCCGGTTGAGCCAACGCAATGGCGGGGCCAGCAATGCCCGCACCCAGGCCGGGCCCGGCGGCAAAATTTCGAGCTGGTGCGTGACGAACACGCAGGACACCCCCGGCGTGCGGAAACCGTAGCGCCCGTCGGCGATGATGAGCCCGGCCCCGTGCTTGCGCGTCAGCCGGCGCGCGCGCGCGCGGTCACGACGCATCGAGAGCAGAAAGAACGGCAGCTGGGCGAGCAACCACAGGGGCAGCAAGGCGCGATGGCGGGTGTAGCGCATGCGCCATGACCCGATGTTCTCGGTTTCGATGTCGGGGAACTCGGCGCGCAGAAGGCGAAGGCCGGCGCCGCCCGCGCACACCACCGGCTCGTGTCCCGCGGCGCGCAACGCCCGGATCAAGGGGATGCAACGGGTGGCGTGGCCGAGGCCCCAGTCGAGGGGTGCGATGAGGATGCGCATGGGAATTAAGAATTCAGAATTACGAATTACGAATTACGAATGAAAGGGGGGTGCCGTGAATCACGGATATCCGTGACATCGCCTGATTATCAATTGGATACTTCACACAAGCAACGTCCTTGCATTCAATTCGTAATTCGTAATTCGTAATTCGTAATTGACCCTGCTGCTCAACCCTTCGCGGGATCTTTCTGCACTGCGGGTTCTTCCGCCGCGCCGTCGGCCCTGTCTGCCGCAGCGTCCCCCGACGGGGAGTGGACCGTCATGCGTACCCCCTCGATCTTGTTCCCGTCCATCTCGAGGATTTCGAAGGTGAGGTTTCTGGCGCTGATCACATCGCCTTCGGTGGGCACGCGGCCGTGTACGTAGAGGATGAAGCCGCCCACGGTGTCGATGTGGATCTCTTCATCGTCGGGACGCAGGTCGATGCCGAGCTCCTCCTTGAGGTCGAAGAGCGACACCACCGGGTCGATGAGGTAGACGCCCTCGTCCTCCTGCCGGATACGCTTCATTTCGACTTCGTCCTCATCGTGGATTTCACCCACGATTTCCTCGAGGATGTCCTCGAGCGTGACAAGGCCCGAGACGCCGCCGTATTCATCGACGACGATGGCCATGTGCACCTGCTTGAGCCGGAACTCGCGCATGAGCTCGCCGATTTTCTTGGTGCGGGGCACGAAATAGGCTTCGCGGATGTAGTCGGCCAGGCGGAAGTTTTCCTTCACCGACTCTTCGGGCAAACCCATCAGGCTCATGACGTGGAGGATGCCTTTGACCTGGTCGACGGTTTCCTCGTACACGGGAATGCGGCTGAACTTCTCGTGGGTGATGAGGTCCATCACTTCGCGGTAGCTGGCCCCGATCTCGAGGGCGACCATGTCGACGCGCGGAGTCATGACTTCCTTCGCCTGGGTCTCGCGCAAGTCGAAGATGGAGCGGATCATCTCGCGCTCTTCCTCTTCGAGTCCGCTGCGGTCGGGGTTCTCCCCTTCCTGGTCGGGATGCCCGTTGTCTTCCTTGCCAAGGAAACTGAACCGGGATTCATAGCCGAGGCGACGCAATAGAACTTCGTTGAGCTCGTAGACCCAGCGGCCCAGTCTCCCCATGAAGAACCAGGCGTAGATCTTGTAGAGGCGGATCGCCGCGCCACCGAGCAAAGCGGAGAAGGCCTTGCCGAACACGGAAGCCCCCCAGTGGCAGAAGAGGTAGGTCGCCAGCCCCGCGCATGCGAAGGCAACCCCGGTGGCCACGCCGAAGGTGGCACCGATGGCCCTGGTTCCGAAAAACAGGGCGGCGGCGTCGGCGAAGAAGCGGCCGAGGCTCAGGGATTCGAAAAACCCCGGGCGGGTCCAAAGCTCCTGGGCATCGTCGATCCACTTGCGGAAGCCCGGCTCCTTGCCTGAGACCGAGAGGGCAAGATTCTGCTTCTGGTAAAATCCGAGAACCGTGCGAATTCCGTTGAGGATCACACCGAGCGTCAGGAATGCCGCGAAGGGGATGAAGGCGGAGGCCGCCGTGAGGGTGACGCTCATGACTCCCTTCCGGAGTTCACGGACGTCCCGACCGCGGCGCGGCGACTAGGGTCTGGGTCCATATACGTTGTCGAATATAATCATCCGGGAGAAAAACGGAGGTGACGGCGGTCACCGCCCCGTGGTCCTGCGCCGTGCACGCAGGTAAAATTCTTCCCGTTCACGCATGATCCGGCGCTCGCCGGCCTTCATGTGGTCGTGCCCGCACAAATGCAGGACCCCGTGCACGATCAGTCTCCGCAACTCTTGATAAAACGTGTTGTTATAGCGCGGCGCCTGACGCTTTGCCTGAGGGTTGGCGATGAAGATTTCTCCGGCGAAATCGTCCTCGTCCCACAGAAATGACAGCACGTCGGTCACCTTGTCGAGCCCCCGGTAATCCCGGTTCATCTCCCTGACCTTCGCGTCGGAACAGAACACGAGATTGAAACCGCCCCGAAGCCCTTCGCCCTCGGCGACGCGCCGCGCGAGGCGGGCCAGGTCGGCCGGGCGGGGAGCGGTTTGCCCCTCTTCGAACAGGATTTCGATCGGTGCCGACATGCGCTCTGCTTCGAGGATGCGCCTAGGCTTCGTCGCCGCCGGATTCGCCAGCGTCCTGCGTGCCCCAGCGGGTGAGGATTTCGGCCAGCTTCAGGGCCTGCGCGGCGGAAGAGACCACGAACTTGCTCTTCATCTTGTACTCCCCCGCGCTTTTCTGGTAGCGGCGGATGGCATACTTCGGCGCCTTGAACTTGCCCGACGCCTTGTCCAGATCCTGGTACCGGAAGATCAAGGTCGCCCAGCCGCCCTTGGTCAGAACCTCTTTGTCAAGTTCCTTGACCAGCAGGTTCCCCTCCTCGTCCTGGAAGTTCATGGTGAGATCTTCGACGGTTTCGTTGGGCATGGGGGGACTCCGGAGGTAAGGGACGGGATTGGGGAGACGAAGATACAGTACAACAGTACAGCAACGCAACAATAGAACGACAGCCCGAGATGCCTTTATTGCTGTATTGCTGTATTGCTGTATTGCTGTATTGCCGTACTGTTGTATTGTCTTCTGCTCTTTCGGCCCGTGCAGCTTAGAAACTCCCCGTGAATTGGTAAAATTGAATCTCCATGCCCGCATCATCCCCCGCCCTGACCGCACAACTCGATGCCATCGACGCCAAACTCGCCCGCAAGGAGCGCCTTTCGCCAAAAGACGCCCTGCTGCTTTACACCGAAGCGCCCCTCGCCTGGCTGCAGGAACGGGCCACGGTGGCGCGCAGGGCACGGCACGGCGACGAGGCCTATTTCAACCGAAACATCCACTTCGAACCCACCAACATCTGCATCTACGCGTGCAAGTTCTGCGCCTTCTACCGCCCCCCCAAGGCCGCGCAGGATCCCCAAAGTGGCGCGTGGGACTACACCCTTGAAGACTTGCGCCGAAAGCTGGAGGCGTACCCCCCCGGATCCCTGACCGAAATCCACATCACGGGCGGAGTTCACCCCGACCGGGGCGTGGATTATGGCGAGGCTCTGTGCGCCTTCATCAAGAAACTTCGTCCCGAAATCCACATAAAGGCCTTTACTGCCGTGGAGTTAGCGTATTTCGCAAAGAAGAGCAATGTGGGGGTCCCGGAGGCATTGTCCCGCCTGAAGGGGGCCGGGCTCGGGTCGATTCCCGGCGGGGGGGCCGAGATTTTCGATCCCGAGGTGCGCAGGAAGATCGCCGGGGGCAAGGCTCCCGCCCACGTGTGGCTCGAAGTGCACGAGATGGTGCACAAGGCAGGGTTGTTCTCGAACGCGACCATGCTCTACGGGCATGTGGAAACCTTCGCGCACCGCATCGACCACATGCTCAAGCTGCGGGAACTGCAGGATCGCACGGGAGGCTTCAAGGCGTTCATCCCCCTGCGCTACCGCAACGATGCCAACGCCCTCAGCCACCTCCCCGAAGTGACACCGGAGGACGACCTTCGCAACTACGCGGTGGCCCGGCTGTTTCTGGACAACATCCCCCACCTCAAGGCATACTGGGCCATGCTCGGCCTCGACCTGGCCACCGAGGCGCTCGACTACGGGGTCGACGACCTCGACGGCACGGTGGACGATAC
>JBJHDK010000030.1:0-27213 GCA_050486505.1 Fibrobacteria bacterium
GTCGAACCACGCCACCTCGAGGAATACGTCGCGGGTCTTCTCCGTGACGCCGCTGGCCTCGCCGCCCATCACGCCGGCCAGCACCTGCGCACGGCGTGCGTCGGCGATCACGCAGTCGTGCGCGCCAAGCGTGCGCGCCTCCCCGTCAAGAGTCACCAGGGATTCCCCCTCCACCGCGCGGCGGACGACGACGGTTTTACCCTCGAGCGCGTCGAGCTCGAAGGCGTGCGAAGGCTGCCCCCACTCCATCAACACGAAATTCGTGAGATCCACCACGTTGTTGATCGACTTCTTTCCGACGGACGCCAGCGCTCGCACCAGCCATTCGGGGCTGGCGCCGACCTTGACCCCGCGGATCACGCGACCGGAATAGCGGGGGCACCCTGCGTCGTCCTCGACGGTCAGGGTCGCGAGGGTGTCGGCCGACGGCCCGTCCTCGCGCAGCGGGATCTCGGGAAGGCGCAGCGGAAGATCGAATCGGGCCGCGAGCTCGCGCGCCACACCGATGTGGCCCAGCGCATCGGGCCGGTTCGGGGTCACGCTGATTTCGAAGATGGTGTCGCACAGGCCAGGGATCTCCTGCAGGGGCGTCCCGGGCACCGAATCCGCAGGCAGCACGAGGATGCCGTCATGGGAATCTCCGAGGCCGAGTTCGTCCTCGGCGCAAATCATGCCGTGCGACTCCTGCCCGCGCAGCTTCGCCTTCTTGATCTTGAAGTCGCCGGGGAGCACCGCGCCGACCCGGGCGAACAGCACCTTCTGCCCCGCCGCCACGTTGGGCGCGCCGCACACCACGGGATGTTCTTCCGTGCCGTCGAACACGCGGCACACGCTGAGCTTGTCGGCCTCGGGATGCTTCGCGCAGGCCAGCACTTCGCCGACCACCACGCCGGAAACATCCGCGCCGCGCGCCTGCACGGCCTCGACCTCAAGGCCCACGGCAGTCAGCGCGGCGGAGATCTCCGACGGGTCGGTGGGAAGGTCGGCATAACGGCGGAGCCAGGAGAGGGAGAGAAGCATGTATAAAGCCTTCAGTTTTCAATGAAACAATGAGGCAATGCAACAATAGAACAAAGCCCGGATACGGCTAACTCAATTGAAACTGACGCCTTGCTCAACGAGCCGACACACATGTGTTTCATTGCTTTATTGTTGCATTGTTGCATTGTTCTATTGAGCTAAAACTGTCGTAAAAATCCCATCTCGTTCTTCGTCAGCAACCCGATGTTGGGGATTCCGTACTTGAGCAGGGCGATGCGATCGATGCCGAAGCCGAAGGCGAAGCCGGACCAGCGTTCGGGATCCCAACCGACCTGCGCGAACACTGCGGGATCGACGCTGCCGCAGCCGCCCACCTCGATCCAGCCTGTGTGCTTGCACAGGCGGCATCCGCTGCCCGCGCAGAGGGAACACGAGACGTCGACCTCGGCGGAGGGTTCGGTGAACGGGAAGTAACTGGGACGGACCCGGATGCGCGTCCCCTTGCCGAAGACGTGTTCGGCCCACAGGAGCATGGTGCCCTTGAGGTGCGCGAAGGAAATATTTTCGTCCACCACCAGGCATTCGACCTGCTGGAACATGGGAGCGTGGGAGGCATCGTTGTCGACGCGGTAAACGCAGCCGGGCGCGAGCATACGCACCGGGGCGGGCTCGCGATCGAGCAGGTAGTGTACCTGCACGTTGGAGGTGTGTGTGCGCAGGACGACCCCCTCGTCGACATAAAACGTGTCGTGCATGTCGCGGGCGGGATGCTCGGGTGGAATGTTGAGCGCTTCGAAGTTGTACCACTCGTGATCGACTTCCCGCGCCTCGGCAAGTTCGAAGCCCATCCCCCTGAAAAAGTCGATGGTGTCTTCGCGCACCAACGTGAGCGGATGCAAGTGTCCCAACTCCGTCCGCACGCCGGGAAGCGTAGGATCGACGGAGCTGGCGGAGAGTTTTTCGGCGATGGCACTCGCCGCGGCAACGGTTTCAAGGGCCGCGAAACGCTCCTCCGCGAGGTCCCGCAATTCATTGACCTTTTGCCCGAAGACGGGGCGCTGCTCCGCCGGAAGAGCCCCCATTCCACGAAGCAACCCTGAGATGGCCCCCTTCTTGCCGAGGTAGCGGACCTTGAGGGCATCGAGCCCTTCCCCGTTCGCCGCCTCACAGGCGTCGAGGTCGGCCAGCAAGGCGGCCTTCAGGGCTTCCATGTCGTTCTGTGTTTCCATGCGTCCTGCGTTCCGTGAATGTCGGGGAAGGGTAGCAATTCAGGCTAAAACCCGGTTTTTCAAAAACAGAAAAGCACCCCGTCGGGGCGCCTTTGCTGGACCGCCGTGGAAGACGCCGGTCGTTGAGCCTGTCGAAATGACCGGCGCGAATGGTTGTTAAGCCGCAGCCTTGGCGGTCTCCACCACCTTGGCGAAGGCGGCGGAGTCGGAGAAGGCGAGATCCGCGAGAATCTTGCGGTCAAGCTCGATGTTGGCCCGCTTCAGCGAGTTGATCAACTTCGAGTACGTGGTTCCCTGCTCGCGTGCGGCGGCATTGATGCGCACCGTCCAGAGCGAACGGAAGGCCGCCTTCTTGTCCTTGCGATGAGCGTAGGCATACTGGCCGGCGTGGTCGACGGCCTCCTTCGCCAACTTCAGGTTGGACTTGCGGCGGCCGTAGTAGCCCTTGGCCTGCTTGAGAATCTTTTTGCGACGGGCGCGAGCCGCGACGCGGTAGGTGCTTCTTGGCATGGTCTTCTATTCCTCTGTAATGCCGGGGAGACTGGAAAGTACGGCCGATCAGGCGACGCGGAGCAGGCGCTTGATGTTGGCTTCCATGGACGGATCCACGTAGTGGGGGCCACCCAGACGGTTCTTGCGTTCCGGCTTCATCTTGGCGTTGATGTGGTTCATGTTCGACGCGCGGTACTTGACCTTCCCGTTTGCAGTCACCTTGAACCGCTTCTTCGCCCCGCTGTGGGTCTTCATCTTCGGCATGCTGTCCTCTTTCGACGTTCCTGATTCTCTTTACTTCGACTCCGCCGGGACGGTGTCCTTGCTTTCCGCAGGCTTTTCAGCCTTCGCAGCCTTCTCAGCCTTGTCGGCTTTCTCGGCCTTCGCACCCTTGTCGGACGCCTCCGCCTTCTTGGGCTGCTTCACCGCGGCTTTCACCGGGGCAAAAATCATGTTGACGTTCCGACCTTCCTGCGTGGAGTTGGTTTCTGCCGCACCCACACCCTCAAGATCCTCGATCATCTTCTTGAGCCAGCGGGCCCCGTAGTCGATGTGGGCCATTTCGCGGCCCCGAAACACGACGGTGGCCTTGACTTTGTAGCCCTTTTCGAGAAACTCTTTTGCCTGAACGAGGCGGTAATTATAGTCATTCTCGCCCGTTTTGGGATGGAATTTGATTTCCTTGATCTTGATGACGTGCTGCTTGGCCTTCGAAATCTTCTGTTTTTTCGCGATTTCGTACTTGTACTTGCCAAAATCCATGATCCGGCAAACGGGCGGGGCGGCGTTCGGAGACACTTCGACCAGGTCGAGTCCCCGCTCCCGGGCCTTCTCCAGTGCCTGATGCACGGGAATGATGCCCAGCTGGCCCCCATCGGCGTCGATGACGCGGATTTCGGGCACCCGGATGAATTCATTGATACGGATCGTCTCCCGCGGGGGAGAGAAAAAAGCGCGTCTCGGTCTTTGCAAACTCGTCCTTTCCTTGGGTCTGCAGCGTCGCTGTCAGGCCCGGTGTATGCCGGTTCGGGTCGCGGGGACCTCGCCCCGCCCCTTTCCGGAACTCTCAAACTTAAACTTTTCCAGAATGTCGTCCAAAGAGAAGCTTCCCAGGTCACCGGCCTTGCGCTTGCGTACCGAGACCGTCCCGGACTCCGCCTCCTTCTCCCCGACGATGAAAAGGTAGGGCACCTTGTCCTTTTCGCCTTCGCGGATCTTGAAGCCGATCTTCTCGTTCCGCGTGTCGGTCTCGCAGGAAAAGCCTGCATCGCGCACCTTCTCCTCGATCGCGGCGCAGGCCGCCAGGGATTTCTCCGACACCGGAAGCACGCGCACCTGCTGCGGGTTGATCCAGAATGGCAAATCGCCGGCGAAGTGCTCGATGAGAATCCCGATGAAGCGCTCCAGCGACCCGAAGATGGCGCGGTGCAGCATCACGGGGTGGTGGCGGCCCGAGTCGGAGCCGACGTATTCCGCACCCAACAGCTTCGGCAGGTTGAAGTCGACCTGGATCGTGCCGCATTGCCAGTGGCGGCCCAGGCTGTCGCGCAAGGTGAACTCGAGCTTCGGCCCGTAGAAGGCGCCGTCGCCGGGATTCATGTCGTAGGTGATCCCCGCCTGGGCGCAGGCGTCGCGCAACGCCTCCTCGGACTTGTCCCACGAGGCGTCGTCGCCGACGCGCTGCTCGGGACGGTCGGCCAGCTTCACGATGATGTCGGTGAAACCGAAGTCGGCGTAAACGTCCGCGAGCATGCGGCAAAACGCCGCGACCTCGGAAGCCACCTGGTCCTCGGTGCAGAAAATGTGCGCGTCATCCTGCGTGAACCCGCGCACGCGCATCAGCCCGTGCATGGTGCCGGCCAGCTCGTTGCGGTGGCACTTTCCGAACTCGGAGATGCGCAGGGGCAGGTCGCGGAAGCTCTTGAGCCCCTGGTTGAAAATCTCCACATGGCAGGGGCAGTTCATCGGCTTGATGACGTACTTGCGGTTCTCGCTCTCCGTCAGGAACATGTTCGCCGAGTAGTTGGTGACGTGACCCGACTTCGTGAACAGGCCGATGTCGACCACCTCGGGAGTGCGCACCTCGCGGTACCCGTTGCGGTCGAGCTTTTGCCGCAGGTACTCCACGAGGTTGGAGTAAAGCTTCCAGCCGCGGGGGTGCCAGAAAATCATGCCGGGGGAATTCTCGTCGATGTGGAAGTAGTCGAGCTCGCGGCCCAGGCGGCGATGGTCGCGCTTCTTCGCCTCCTCCAGCTGGAACAGGTGCGCCTCGAGCTCGTCCTTGGTGCGGAAGGCCGTGGCATACACGCGCTGCAACATGGGGCGGGTCACATCGCCGCGCCAGTAGGCACCGGCGACGGAGAGCAACTTGAAGTGCTTCAGTTTTCCGGTCGAGGGAACGTGGGGGCCGCGGCAAAGGTCCTGGAAGGCACCCTGACGGTAGAAACTGACCGAATCGTGATCCCACCCCTCGAGCAGTTCGACCTTGTAGGGCTCGGCGTGCGCGGGATCCTTGAAGTGCGTGATCGCCTCGACCCGCGGCATCTCGTAGCGCTCGACGGGAAGATCCTGCTGCGCCAGCTCGGCCATGCGCTTCTCGATGGCCGCGAAGTCCTCGGGTGTGAAGGCGTGCTTCGAGTCGAAGTCGTAGTAGAACCCGTTGTCGATCACCGGACCGATGGTCAGCTGCGTGCCGGGGAACAGCTCCGTCACCGCATGCGCCATCAGGTGCGCGGCCGAGTGGCGCAGGATCTCCAGCGCCTCGGGGCTCTTCGACGTGATCACCTTCAGGCTTCCGGAACCGGAAGGGCGATACGACAGGTCGACCTGCTCGCCGTTCCACTCGGCGGCGAGGGAGTCGCGGTACAGGCCCATTCCGATGGATTTGACGATGTCGCCGATGGACACGCCGGCCTCGGCTTCGAGTGCTTTGCCATCGGGCAGTGTGACGGTAATTTTGGACACGGTTTTCTCCTTAAGGCAAGCCAAGGTAAAAACGGGGGGAACCCTGCGCAATGCCCGCTTCGGAAGGGGTGACGGGGGTCACGAGCCCTCGCCCCCCGTGCCCCTGCTATCTTTGCCCCATCATGCCCAAAGCCCGCAACGCGTCCCCCGCCGGAGCTTCGACCTCCGCATACACCCCCGCCGAAATCCTGAAGCTCGCGCGCCCTTCCATCCAGGCGCTCAAGCCCTACGTGCCCGGCCGCTCCATCGACGAGGTGCGCGCGCAATACAACCCCGCCCGCATCGTGAAGCTGGGCTCCAACGAAAACCCGCTCGGGGCCAGCCCGAAGGTGCTCAAGGCCCTGGAGCGCGCGCTGCCATCCATCTCGCTCTACCCCGACGGCTCGAGCCGGGCGCTGCGGGCCGCGCTGGCGAAGCACAATCGCGTGTCAGGGGATCAGGTCGTCGTCGGCAACGGTTCCGACGAGATCCTGCTGATGATCGCGCTGGCCTTTCTCCGCGAAGGCGAGCGTGTCGTGATTTCGGAGAACACGTTTTCCGAGTACGAGTTTTCAGGGCGCGTTGCCGGAGCCGAAATCGTCAAGGTTCCCCTGCGCGAGCTCCGTTACGACCTTGAGGCCTTCGGCAAGGCGCTGAAGCTGCGGCCCAAGGCACTGTTCCTGTGCAACCCCAACAACCCCACGGGCACGTATTTCACCCACGCGGAACTGCAGCGCCTGCTGGAGCGCACGCCCCGCAACTGCCTCGTGGTGGTCGACGAGGCTTACGGAGACTATGCCACGGCGAGGGATTTCCCGCGTTGCGCCTCCCTGATGCGAACGTTTCCCAACCTGATCGTGACCCGCACGTTCAGCAAGTTGCATGGCATCGCCGGCCTGCGTCTCGGCTATGCGCTAGGCGATGCGGGACTCCTCCGTGAGACGCTGCGCGTGAAGACACCCTTCAACGTCAATCTGCTCGTGCAGACCGCGGCGATGACCGCGCTCGATGACAAGGCCTTCGTGAAACGTTCGCTGTCCGTGAATGTCAAGGGCAAGGCGCAACTCGAGAAGGGCCTGAAAAAGCTCGGGCTCCCCTTCCTGCCCACGCAGGCGAACTTCATCTGCTTCAGGGTCCCCCGCCCGGCAGTGGATGTCTGCGAGGACCTGCTGCGCCGGGGCATGATCATCCGCGCGCTGAGAAGCTTCGATCTCCCCGACTGGTGCCGCGTGACGATCGGCACGGCGGAGCAGAACCGGTTTTTCCTGGGGACATTGGCCGACGTATTGTAAACCGGTTCTGCGGTAAGGGCGAGCCATGGCTCGCCCTTACGTGGCCGGGCCTCATGCCCGGCCCGCCGTCCCGGTCACCCCCTCGGATGTTTGGACGTCATCACTTCCTTCAACCGCTTCACCGACACATGGGTGTATCTCTGCGTGGTGGACAACGACGCGTGTCCCAGCATTTCCTTCACCGCGAGCAGATCGGCACCGTTGTCGAGGAGATGCGTGGCGAAGGAGTGCCGCAGCACGTGCGGCGACGCCTTGCCGCGGCGGCCCTGCGCGCGCAACCGCGCCTCGACCGCCTTCTGGATGGTGCGCCGCCCGAGAGGTTTTCCCTTGATGCTGAGCAATAACGATCCCTGCGCCGGAAAGGCCCGGGCCGCGCACTCGGTGCGCCAAGTCTTGAGCGCCGCGCGTGCACCGCGTGTGACGGGCACGGCCCGCACCTTGTTCCCCTTGCCCAGAACCCTGACGAAGTCGTGTGCGCGCGAGAAATCCCCCCACCTTAACCCCGTCAACTCCGCCAGACGCAGGCCGGACCCATACAGCAACTCGATGCAGATCCGGTCGCGCGCGTCGAAAAACCCTCCATCGGCCGACGTTGCAGGAGCGGCTTCGAGGGCCGCGGAGACCATGTCCTCCCCTGCCACGGCGAAGAGCTTTTGTTCCTTCTTCGGAAAACGCAGGCCGCGCGCCGGATTGGGCAGACCGGTGGTATTCGAGAGGAATTTTCCGAAGCTTTTGAGGCATGCCACGCAGCGGGTTTGCGTGGAAACTTTGAGGCCTTTGCCCGCGAGGCGAACCAGAAACCCCTGTAGCAGGGCCTTGTCGATGATCTTGACGGCGATGTGCCCGCGACCGCCGGGCTCGAGATATTCCTTCAGCTTTGCAAGATCCCGTCCGTAGGCGGCGAGGGTGTGGGGAGACGCTGCGCGCTGGTCCCTCAGGTGGGCAAGAAACGCGGTGATGGCGGCGGCGAGGGTCACGAGTGAAAGCTAGAACCGGACAACACCGCCCCCGGGGGTACTAGTACCAGAACAACGCCACGGACGGCCTCAGACTGTAAGCGGTCGCACCATCATGGTAGCGTGCCGCCACCGCCTCCGCATCCAGCTTGATGTTCAGAAGCTGGCCCAGCCAAAGAACATACCCTGCCCCGAAAGACAGAGTTCCACCCAGGGCGGAATGAGGAGAGTGGCTCTCATTGTGGGCCGGACGCAAATCAATTTCATGATACCGGTAATGTGAGAGGCCGACTGCCGACTTCAGATACACCTTGTCGTTTTTCGGAAAGTACAGCGTCTCCAGGCGAAATTCCCGTAGCGTCGACATCCGTGCCCAATCTTCCTCGTATGCCTCCATCTCACCGATGCCGAAGCGCACCCCTGCCAACCAATGGGGATGAACCGTCAAGCCCAGGGCGACGGAACCCCAAAAACCTGTATTGACGATTCCACCGCCCGCCAGGTTTCCGGAACCTGAGGGGATGCTGCCAAGGCCGGGTCCCAAGTACAGTCCGAGGTAGCCCAACCCCTTCATGGGACCATCCTGAATCGCGCGATCCTGCGTCGCGGAGACGAGCGGCCTCGTTCTCATGGCCTCCGAAACTTCGGAAGCCTCGATCAACGGGGCAACATCTGTTTCCGGAAACCCAGGAAGCGGATCATCGATGTCGTGAGAATCATCAAAGCCGGCCCCTGAGGTCGAGACGTCACCGGTCGGTACCGGATCTCCCTCGAACATGACGACCTGCGACACGGTGTGCCCGGCAAGCGAGGCCGCCATCAGCCCCATCATTCCAAACACGATGACATTCCCGATGGTGCCTCCGGAAATGTTGCAGCCATTGTACTCCCATCCCCAGTTTTCGGTGCAATTGCCAGCGGGCGTACCGCTGAGTAGATACCCGGCGGCCACGCCCGCGGCCAGCCCCTGCATCGCGCCCCCTCCACGACTCCTGTAGACCAGCTTTTCCACATCGGCTACATGATCCTGCACGGGATGGCCGGAGTAAAATTCCAAGGCAAACAGGGTGTCGCCCTGAATCCGCAAATCCCTGACATCCACCTTTGTCCCGCTGCGCGTGTGCAACTCCGCCTTTCCCCGAATCTCCAGCGGATCCCCGCGCTTGATGACCGTAGTGGTGGAGCAGGCTGTGAGAAGAAACGGAGCAGAAAACAGCCAATGGAGCAGGGGTCTCATCTGCATTTCCTTTCAGCGCGTAAAATCTGCGCGCATGAACCGGAAGCTAGGGCCGCCGGGCACCACCCGTATTCACCCGGGTTAACCTCCCGTGAGAATGGCGCGAAAGTTACCCCTCGTCACGATCTTCACTGAACCCGCGAACCGGCGGAAATCATCGCCCCCTACCGCCAGTGCGCGAGGATCTGGCCGACCAGCAGCAGCGCGAGGCCGTGGTAGAGCGCGTGCAGGCGAAACAGCTTCCACGAGGCGCCCTCCCAGGCGACCCCGCTCAATAGCTGCGGGATGTAGAAGCCCACCCAGATGAAAAGGGGGGCCAGAAACCCGTACACCACATCGGGGGAATCAGCCGCCGCGCCCCAGCTCGAGGGGCGAATCACCTCCACCGCCAGCGCGGTCACATACACCGTCAGTGCCATGCCGACCCAGCGGATCGCCGTGGCCATGCGCAGCACCGGCGCGGCGGGACGCGCGTCGGGCGGGTTCCCGAGTTCCTTGTTCCACGCGCGGCCGAAGAAAGGCCCGTACCACAGATGGCCGAGGATCGCCTTGGCGACGAGGGCAAAAAAGATGGCGTAGTAGTTCAGATGAATTCCGGATTCCATGGGATCTCCCGTCGGATGTTTCGTGGAATGAAGTTAACCCCGAAAACTGCGACAAGGGCGGGGAAACTACCGGATTACCGAATACCGCTCTTGCGCGACATGCCCGCGATATAGGTCTTGAGCACCGCATTGATGCGGGTCTGATACCCGGGCCCTTTGCGCTTGAACCACACCAGCACCTCCTCGTCCAGCCGAATGGAAACCATTTGCTTGGGTTTCGGCAAACGCAATCGTGCTTCACGCCAGAAATCCTCGCCCAGAGGCGGAATGTCCGAAACGTCGATGTCCGCGTCAGCGGCCTTGTCGAGCCATTCCCAGTCCGTGCTGTCCTTAAGAGGAGATGCGCCGCGAGTATTCTTTTTTTTCATGTTCCATCGCCTTTCTCGCGGAAATGATCCGCATGACGTCGCCTCGTTCAGTGTACACCAGAGAGATCAGGCGCCCTTTCATCCAGCCAACCCCTTGCCATCTCTCTTCTCCGTATTCCCGTTGACCATCAAGCCGCTCCCACATCGGATGATCGAACGCTTCCACGGCATCCGCGAAATCGATACGATGCTTCTCGAGATTAATGTGTCTCTTCCGCTCATCCCATTCGAACTTCACGATAATCTCGTATATACAGATCGTCAATACGATACTGGGCCCTGGATGTGATTTAAAGCGAAATTTCGCGGGTTTTCCTTATTCGAGATCTTTCCACCACCGGATTCCCTGGATGGACGTGCCCCCCAGCAACGCGTGACGTCGCAGGGCGCTGTGCCCCTCCCAGTCGCCCATGCCGAAGCGCACCCCCACTCCGATGCTCCGGTGCAAGGGAGCGAAGCCGACATACACGGACAACAAGGGATGCAGGCGCACGCCCGCGCCGAAGCGGTCTTCGCGAAACCCGTCGTCGCGCCAGTGGGTCTCCGCCGCGACACGCCACACTGAACCGGGTCCGAGGCGCCCGCCGACGTCCATGCCCAGGCCGCTCCGGGAGCCGTGTGCTGCCGAAAGCAACCACGCTTCATGAAACGCGCCTAAACCGAGAGCGCGGTGCGGGCGCCATAGTCCCCCGCCGCCGAACGCCATGCGTGCCCCGAAGACATCCGCGGCATGCGCTAACGATGTCCCCAACACCGTGCGCGAAGACACCCTGACGGCGGCCTGCAGTGCCGCCTCCGAAGCACCTCCCGCGGGGGCGGCCATGCGATCGAACACTCCGCGATACCGCATCGATCCGCCCCAACGGGGGGCATCCCGCACCACGGAAACTTCGGCGACATGAAGATTCTCGAGGCCGAACGGGGCGTACCCGGTCATCGCCACCCCGAAGCCGGGCCGTCCGAGGGCCGCGGGGTTCCCGCCCCCGTGGCGCTCCCAACCGGTCACGGAACCCGCGCCCAAGGTCGCGCCGAGCGCGCCGGAGAACGGCAGTTGCGGAACCTCCGGCCAGGCGGTTCCGCAGGCAACGAAAAACCCAAGCAGGATCCGGGGGGACGCGGTGCGGTTCATTCGGTGATTCGGAGCACTGCGCGAACCGCCGGCGCGTCACGGGGGTGCAGGACGAAGAGAACCGTTCCCACAGCGCGTTGGTGGGGACATCCGGGGGCGGGAAACGCGTGGGATGTGTTTCCGGAGGCGCCGCGCGCGAGAACGCAGAGTTCCAAGCCGTCGAGATCGTAGGCGCGCAAGTCGTAGCGCCCCGTCTCGGGAGCGCGCACCTCGACCCGGATCGGCGGTGATCCGCGACGCCATCGCGGCGCACCGGTTTCGATCGAATACCCGAAGGCCGCACCCGCGGAGCCGCCGCCGCCATCCACATCGAGACTGGCGCAGGCTTCGAGGGGAAAACCGCCGGCTCCGTACGCCAGGGAATCAAGCGAAAGCCCGTCGTCGAGGGACAGGCGCAAGGTATCGCCTGCATTGCGCAGGTTCGACCACGTGCCGGTGCCAAAGAGCCGCCCGACGGGACGCCAGGCACGCAGGTTTGCGGTGTCGCGGCCGACGGTCAGGCTTTCACCGGGCTCGAGCAAGCCCGCACCCGCGAGCGATCGCCTTTGCAGGCGCGCATGTTGCAACGAGACGGGAACCTGGGACACGTTAAGGATCTCGACCCACTCCGGCTCGCCGTCTCTCGGGCGCGCGCAATAGCGGTGGATCGACAACAACGAGCCCCCGCCGGCTGTGAGGACCCCATGGGATCCCCCCGTATTTCCCCGTGCATCGCGGATCTCCGTGCGCAGCACGGAAGGAAAGGGCGGCGGAAACGTCCGGCGCACGCGCAAAAGGCCATCGAGACAGTCTCCGGCGGCCAGTGGCAGCGTGTCGACGGCATCGGGCGCGCCGTCGAGATTGCGGTCGAAACCGAACAGCAAGCGGGCACCCTGTGTCGCGACGGGCCCGGGACAACGCAGGTCCGCCTCCCATTCGAGAATCCCGCCCGAATGACGCACGACGGCAGGCGAGGCGTCGAAGCGCGGCACGGAATCGGCTGCCGCCGGGGAAGCGAAGGGGACGACGGAGGCCGCCAAGGCGACGGAGGCGACGAGCAGGATCGCGTTGCGGGAAGGCATGACCGCTTGGACGCGGCCTGCACGGGAAATGCAACCGCCGCGGTGACGACGGTCACATCGGCGGCGATGTCAGTCGAGAGTTTCGCGGATGCGCGCACCGCCGAGGAGGCGGTCGCCGTCGTAGAACACGGCGCTCTGCCCGGGCGCGACGCAGAAGCCGGGCTCACGCAGCGTAACGCGCACGCGACCGCCCTCCCCGCGCTCCACCAGGGCGGGAACGGCGGGCGAACGGTAACGGTACTGCACCAGGCATTCGCGCGCGGACCAGTCGGGCCCGAAGCCGTTGAAACGGTCGGCGACGAAGGCGCGGCAGTAGAGGTCCTCGCGCCGGCCGAGCTCCACCGTGTTGGCGGCCGCGTCGATCTTGCGCACGTAGAGCGGCTCGCCCGTCGCCACGCCGAGGCCGCGGCGCTGCCCGACGGTGTAGCGCGCGATGCCTCGGTGGGTTCCGAGCGCCTCGCCGCCGGGGCCGACGAACTCGCCTTCGGGAATGCCGGTGCCCTCGTCCGCGGCGCGGCGCGCGATCACCTCGCGGTAATCGCCCTTGGGCACGAAGCAGATGTCCTGGCTTTCGCCCTTCGAGGCCGTGCGCAGCCCGGCTTCCGCGGCGAGCGCGCGCACCTGCGGCTTCGAAAGTCCCGCAAGCGGGAACAACGTCTTCGCCAGCGATTCGGGGGGGATGCCCCACAGGAAGTAGCTCTGATCCTTCACGGGATCGGCACGCAGGATGTAAGGGTATCCCTCCTCATCGCGCGTGGCGGCGTAGTGACCTGTGGCGATGCAGTCCGCGCCGATCGCGCGGGCGCGCGCCCACAGCGCGTCCCACTTGACGAAGCTGTTGCAGTTCACGCAGGGGTTTGGGGTTTCACCACGCAGGTACGCCTCGTGGAAGGGACGGATGACGCGATCCTCGAAATCCTGCTGCATGTCGAGCGTGTAATGGGGGATGCCGAGCTGGTCGCACACGCGCTTCGCGTCCATGGCCGAATCGACCGTGCAGCAGCTTTTTTCCGCGTCCTCGTCATCGCAGGGAGGGGGGCTCCACAGCTTCATGGTCAGCCCGACGGTACGATACCCTGCGCGCTTGAGCAACAGCGCAGCCACCGACGAATCGACGCCCCCGCTCATGGCGACGGCGACGAAAGTGTTTTCGGGGTTTGCGGCAGCGGATGACATGACTGGATCAAAGAGGCCCCGGGGTGCTTTCCCGGAGAAGGCGAAAGGTAGAAAGCCCTCCCGCCGAGGGGCCCATGGCAGTCAATAGTTACCTTGGCCGTCCATGCTCCGCCCCGTTTTTGCACGGTTCTGTGCCGGTTTCATGCTTGCGGCGGCGGTTTCCGTCACACTCCCCCGCGCGGCGGAAGACATCCCTCTCCCCCTGCCGGCGTCGGAACAGGACACCGTCCCCCGCGCCGAAATCCCCGAGACCGAACGCCCTGTCATTCCCGACTTCACATGGGATTGGCCCGCGCATCCCCGCTCCATCGAATGCCGCGAGCCGCTCGAATCGGTCACCGGCTGCTGGCGTAACGAAACCCTGTGGGTGCCGCTCGAAACGGGCTTCCCGGGATTGCGCACCCGCGCGCTCGACCTCTCCGGAATGGAGCCGCTGCGCGTGCGACCGCACTTCCAGCCTGCATTGGCGGAGTCGCCTTACGGGACCGGGGGGGGCCTTCCCTTTAAGTCCCGTGTCGGGGGGCCCTCCGTCGAGGAAGGCTGGGAACCGGTCCAACCGCTCGACACGCCTGTCACCCAACTGCACTGGATGCGCGGCGCCCTCGACATGAACCAGTTTCGCCTCGACCTGCGGCGCATGGTCGGCAATCGCGCCTACCTCGGGCTCGAGTACCACTCGAACAGCGCCGAGTCGCGCTTTTACGACTACCTGTTCAACGTGCACCAGCCCTATCTCGGCGCAGGGCGCGACAGCGCGAGCATGGTGATCCAGGACACGTCGCATCACATTTCGACCCGGCACATCCGCCCGAGGCTGGGCTTCTGGATCGACGAGGGCACCGTGGTCGAGCTCCATGCCGACTGGTTCGACAACAACAGCTCCCTGACGAACCCCACCAACCCCGCGGGCAACGACTCCCTGCAACGCCTCTACCCCGCATCGTTCTCCGCCTCGGCGTTCGGGGCACAGGTCGCGCACGCGCGGAATGATCCCGCCGGGATTGCAGTCCGGGCGGGATTCACGCACTCGGTCTGGGAACGCGAGCTGCGGCCGCGCGGCGATGCGCGCCACCATGAGGACGCTTCGGGGATGCACGACGCCCTCATTCTCGAAGCAACGGCGCACGCGCTGAACGGCGCGCCGCGCGCGATCCTCGAAACGGAGCATGCCGTGCATCGCCGCGCCTTTTGGACGCGCGGGGATGCGCGCGTCGACCCCGATGCCTCGGCGCGCGGCGACCGTCAAACGCTGCGCCTCGATGCCGCGCCCGTCGCGGATCCCGTGACGTTCGACGTGCACGGCGAAGCGGCGAGGCGCGCGCGCGCCGACGGCACGGTGGAATGGCTCGGCGGCGCGCATGGCACCGCGGTGTTGGGACTCCCGTTGGGCTTTCGCCTCGAAGGGCTGGCCGGCTGGGCACGCGAAGGCGCACCCGACGCCGCGCTCTTCCGCTGGCAACCCGCTCTCGGCCACTACCCCAACCCCGGACTGACCCCGCGCACGCACGGACGCCTCGGCGCCGGCGCGGGGTGGGAAAGCGCGCGCTTCGGCGCAGGGGCGCGCTGGGAACACCACCGTTTCGGGGACAACTGGCTTCCGCGCGTGCTCCCGCAGCCGGGAGCCTGCGACGCGCTGGAAGCCCCCGGGTTGTACCCCGGGGAAACGATCGTGTGTTCGACGGGCGGCAGCCTGCCCGACTCCGTCGCGCTGGCATTGGCGAACTACGAGTCGGAAACCCGGGAGTTGCTGCACCTGTCGGCGCGCGGCTCCCTAGGCAACTGGACCCTGACCCTGCGCCAGACCGTTCTGCTTGCGAACTCGATCCGGGACGACCGACTCGGCTTCACCGCAAGCAACTGGCAGATTCCGGAAGCCGTGACCGGTGGACAGCTTCTGTGGGCACGGCGCATCCTCGACGACCGCCTCGGACTGCGAACGCAGTTCGACTGGGACTGGATCTCGGAGCGCTACGTGTTCGCCTCCGACATGGACGGAACCTCGCGCGGTATGGTGCTGGACGAATATCTCGCGCTCGACTTCACCGCGCAGATGGAGATCAGGACCTTCACGCTGTTCTTCCGCGCGATGAACCTCTACCACGACCGCTACGCCACCGAACCGGGCGTGCATCCCCCGGGGGTGAACTTCCGCTTCGGGGTGGATTGGGTGTTGGGGAATTAGTGGAGAGTTATGAGTTATGAGTCTGAAGATATCGTGTGGTTGCGCGTTGCAGAAGAGACCACCTTCCTCTTCATCCGCAATCCCACCAAGCATCACCCATCAACGTAATCCATAACTCATAATTCATAATTTTTCCCCATGTCCCACAATCCCACCACCGACAACCTTCTCCGTTTCCTTGACGCCTCGCCCTCGCCGTGGCACGCAGGCGCCGAAGTTTCACGCCGGCTGAAGGATGCGGGGGTTCCCCTCGTCGCGGAGGACATGAACTGGTCCCCCCAACCCGGCAAGGCATTCCACACCACGCGTGGGGGATCCACCGTGGCGGCCGTGCGCGTGCCTGCAGGATTCGCCCCGAAGGATCCCCCACCCTTCCACATCGTCGCGGCCCACACCGACAGCCCTTGCCCGCGCCTCAAGCCGCGTCCGCCCCGCCTGCAACACGGCTACCGCCAGTGGGGCGTCGAACTCTACGGCGGCGCGTTGTTCAACTCCTGGCTCGACCGCGACCTCGGCATCGCCGGCCGCGTGTTCTCCCCCGGCGCGCCGGAACCGAAGCACGTGCGGCTCGACGCGCATCCCGTGCGCATCCCGCAATTGGCCATCCACCTCGACAAGACGGTGAACGAGAAGGGCGTGGTGCTCAACGCGCAAAAGCACCTCGTCCCGATTTTGGGGCAGGACGGGGGTGACTCCCTCGAGGCCGCGCTGGAGGGGATCGCGAACGCTCCGTTTTCGGACCTGACGTTCGAACTGTGCCTGTTCGACACGCAGCCGGCCGCGTACGGAGGTTTCGGGGACGCCTTCGTGTACTCGGGCCGCCTCGACAATCTCGCCATGTGCCACGCTGCCCTCTCGGCATTCGTGGATGCGCCGGCGGAGACTTCGATCCAGGTGGTCGCGCTATTCGATCACGAGGAGGCGGGCTCTACGTCGTCGCGCGGCGCTCAATCGAATTTTCTTGCGGGCTTGCTCGAGCGGGTCGCCCTGGGGCTGGGCGTCGATCGCGCGGGCTGGTTGCGCATGCTTCCCCAGTCCCTTTTGGTCTCGGCCGACATGGCGCATGCCATCCACCCGAACTACCCCGAGATGCACGACGCGGACCATGCGCCGCGCCTCAACGGCGGGCCCGTGCTCAAGGCGAACGCGAACCTGCGCTACGCGAGCGACGCCTTCTCGGGCGCGCGCTTCATGGAGTGGGCGCGGCGCGCGGGGGTTCCGGTGCAGAACTTCGTGAACCGCTCCGACCTCGGCTGCGGCACGACGGTGGGGCCGCTGCTGGCGGCACAACTCGGAATTCCTGCAGTCGATGCGGGTTCGGCGATGCTGTCGATGCACAGCGCGCGCGAGATGGCGGGCGCCGACGATCCGGCGATGATGACGGCCCTGCTGCGGGAGTTTCTGCGGGGTTAACCCCGATACTCGCTGCGCGCGGTGCAGGTTTCGTGAAGGATCACCGCGCTGAGCTTGGGGAGAACCGGCTTGAGCCGGTCCCAGATCCACCGGCAAATGACTTCGGAAGTGGGATTCTCGAGGCCGGCGATCTCGTTGAGGAAGCGGTGGTCAAGCTGATCCCGCAGAGGCCGGCACGCAGCCTTGATGTCGGCGAAATCCATCACGAAGCCCGTGACCGGATCCACGTCCCCCGTTACCTCGATTTCGCAGCGAAAACTGTGGCCGTGCAAACGCTTGCACTTGTGCCCGTCGGGAAGGTTGGGCAGCCGGTGCGCGGATTCGAACGTGAAAGATTTGATGAGTCGGGTGGCCATGGGGGGGCAAAAGTAGCTCCATTTGCGACCGGATTTTTCTTCGACGCTATGCGTGACGCACGGCGCACACACGGCGTGTTTCCCGGCAAAGCGCTTTCTAACTTGTCGCGCCCGTTTCGACCGGCTTTTCGAAAAGCGAAAACTCCGTCGCGGCGGTAAATTCAGGCACAAGTCCTTGAGAGGGATCCCCGGGCGACCCGCACCCGGAAAGAGGAAGAGCGACCATGAGAATGTTCAAGAATACGGCCCTGCTGCCCACATTACTGGCGTTTCCGGGGCTTGCCCTGTCCGCCGTCAATTTCTTCGACCCGCTCGACACGGCCAACGTGCCGCGACTCTTTTCCCAGACGGGGATATACTCCAATATCCAAACCAAGGTCCTCGACACGGCGGCCAAGCACTTCGAGGTCAACTCGGCCCTCTGGTCCGACGGCACGGTCAAGGATCGCTGGATCATCCTTCCCCCGGGGCGCCAGCTCCAGTACGTCGACACGACGGATGCCTTCGCCTACCCCGACAGCACGATTTTCGTGAAGCTCTTCCGCTTTGAAACCGTGGCGGGTGACACGAGCTCCCGGATCTATTGGGAGACCCGCCTCCTGGTGAAAAAAACCGACGAATCCGGGAACTGGCACGGGTTCTCGTACAAATGGAACGCGGCGGGAACCGAGGCGCACCTCGTCGACCTGTTGTCGGGTTTCGACACCGTCGCCCATCTCGCGGACCCCCAGGGTTATCGCAAGTGGCAATACCCCAGTCAGATGGCCTGCTACGACTGCCACCGCGTTCGTCCCGGAACGCGCGGCGTGCTCGGTTTCCTTCCCGCGCAGTTGAAGCGCCCCTCCGCCGCCAATCCCTCGATCAACCAGGTCACCCATCTTTTCAACCAAGGCGTGTTCGCGGGCGTCCAACCCACCGCCGCGCAATTGGGCCGACGCTGGAGAGGCATGCAGGAACCGGTTCCCACCGGCCTGTCCCCGGACGAACGCTTCCGGGTCATCGATACGATGGCGCGTTCCTATCTCGCTGCAAATTGCTCGGGCTGCCACGGCACGAGCGGCCTCGGCGACGGGGCACCGGGCCGCGCTGCGCCGTTCAACCTCGACTTCCACACGCTGGTTCCCCGCGTCGAGCTCGGCAATTACGGGACCGGAACCTTCGGCCTCGACGCCTCGGACACCGAGATGCTTCTCTACCCCCTCGACGGGCGCTACCGGTTCATCACCAGCGTGACGCGCGGCGGCATGGCGACCGCTCCAGGTTCGACGTGGCACATGGCGCGACCTGGCGCATCCACGGGAAAGCAGCCTGCGTTCGTCGTGGCCGGCTACCCCTCTTATTCCGCCGCCCTCTTCCGTCAATGGGCCCGCGTCGACCACGCCATGGACTCCATCCAGTTGGCAATGCGCCTCGAAGTCACGCAGGATCCGCAAGGCTGGTCCTCGTGGATCTTCTCGCAGCCTTGGGGGTCGAAGGCGTGGCGCGATACCCTCGCGGCACGGGGCGTCTCCCTGACCAGCGAAGTGCTCACTTCCGATGCCTTCACGAGCGACATCAACCAAATGCCGCCGATCGCGACCTTCGTCCCCGACACGGCCGCGCTACGCGTCCTCGGCGAATGGGCGAAGAACTACCGCACCCTGTACAAACTCCCCGACGCCGACTCGATCGTCCGCATCGCGGCGCGTCGGCCGGCTGCACAAGAGCGCGCCCCGGAGATCCGCAATCATGTGCTCGTCGTTCCGGAAGAATGGAGCGGCCCCGCACGAATGGCGGGTCTCACGGGACGCAGCTATGCCCTGACCCGCGTGGGTGAAGGCCGCTACGCCATCCCGCTCACGGTGCCCCCGGGGATCTACTACTTCACCGTGGGCGAGCGCGCATTCCGCGCCCAAGTCATGCGCTGACGGCGAACGGGAAACCTCGTCGCCCCCGGTTTTCGTGGCCCTGCCTGCCGCTTTTCCCTATATTGTGCGGCACCATGAAAACCATCAGCAAAATCTTCGCATTTCCGGTCGTCGCCATCGCGGCCCTCATCGCCGCCACCCCGGTTTCCGCCAAGCCCGTTCAGATCTGGGTGAACTCCCAAGGGGAAGCGGACTACTACCGGAACATGGTCAAGCTCTACAACGAGAAAACCGGCGCCGACTTCAACGCCCAGTTCCGTGCGTACGGTTTCACGGAGATGCCCGACAAGCTGGCCATCGCCATGCGCAGCGGCATCAACGTCCCGGACATCGTCCAGCTCGACGAGATATTCTTCAGCATCTATCTGCGCGGCGAGCCCCCCTTCGTCGACCTGACCGACCGCATCGCGGCAAGCCCCCTGGCGACCGGCATTCTGCCGCAACGCCTCGCCGCATTCACCTGGAAAGACCGCATCTACGGCGTCCCCCAGAGCGTGAGCAACGTCGTGCTGTGGTACCGCGAAGACCTCTTCCGCGAGAACGGGATCACGCCCGCCAGCCTGCGCACCTGGAATGACTTCGAAGCCGCGGCGAAGCGCATCCGCACCGACAACCGGCACATGCTCGTGCTCGACTGGTCATACCTCGGCATCCTGCTGCGGCAGCGTGGCTACGATTTCTATGGCCCCGACGGTGCGCCGCTGGCCGATTCCGCGATGATCCTCGACACGTGGAACCACCTGCTTCGCTGGAACAAGGAAGGCGTGGGGTTCATGCCCGGCCAGGGCGGTATCTTCAGCCCGCAGTTCTTCGCGACTTCCGTGGCAGCCAACGGTGTCTTCGCCATCATGGGAGCCGACTGGTACGGCTTGGACATCCTGCAAAACTTCGACCCTGAGCGCAGGGGACGCTGGCGGGCCATGCCGCTCCCGGTTTGGACGGATGAACGGTCCCGCGGGCGCCACAACACGTCGAGCTTCTCGGGACAGGGCTTGATGATTTTCAAGCAAAGCCCCCACGTGGATGAGGCGTGGAAGTTCATCGAATGGGTGATGACCGACGTGGATGCGAACGTGGAGCGCTATCTCGACGGCAATGCCTTCACCCCCTATCAGCCGACCTGGACCGATCTCCGGCTCGCGCGACCGGAACCGTATTTCAACAACCAGACCCTGACCTCGCTCTTCATGCAGGTCGCGCCTGGCGCGCCGCAGGCGGCGCAGTCCCCGGCCAACGCCATGATCGTCAACTTTCTCCGCGAGCAGTACTTCAACGCGACCATGAGCGGGGACCTGACTCCCGAAGAAGCCTTCAACGAGATCCGTGGAAAGCTCCGCCAGATGGGCCTGGTGAAGTAAAAACTGCGGGCGTGCCCTCCCATGTCCCGCCCTCCCTTCCTGCTGCTCGCGCCCTTCTTTGGGGCGCTTCTTTTGTTCTGGCTCGTTCCGCTGGGCAAGGGCCTCTGGCTCAGCATGGAGAGCAATGTGCTGTTCGGACCGGCGGAGTTCGTGGGCCTCGACAACTACCGCAGGCTTCTCGACGACAGTCGCTTCTGGCACGCGATGCGCAACACCATCATGTATTGCGCACTTGTCCTGGGCGCAGTCCTGCCATTTTCCCTGCTTGTCGCGCACGCCTTGAGGAAGGTGCCCGGTCACCTGCGGGGACTTCTGCAGTTCTGCCTGCTGCTTCCCGGCCTGACCCCTCCGCTGGTCCTGTCGCTGCTCTACCTGATGGTTTTCCACGGTCCCCACGGGCTGCTGAACACACTGTTTTTTCATCCTTTCGGCCTTTCCGGCTTCGACTGGATCGGAGACCCGCGCGTGATCAAGCTCAGCCTCGTCATGCTCATGGTATGGCGATGGACCGGATTCATGACCCTGATCTTTCTTTCGGGGCTGGAAGGGATCCCGCGCGCCTACTATGACTCCGTGCGCGTGGAGGGAGCTTCCGCGTGGCAGCGCTTTCGCCATGTCACGTTCCCCGTGCTGCGCCCCGTCACGGCCTTCGCCGCCGCGTTCCTCGTGCTCGACGCCTTCGTCCTGTTCGAGGGGGCATATGTCATGCTTGGCAGCTCGGGCGGTACGCTCGACGCCGGATTGCTGCTCGTCTCCTACGCCTATCTCAACGCCTTCACCTTGGGGAACTTCGGAACGGCGGCCGCCGTCTCGTTCGCCTCGCTGCCCGTTCTGCTGATTGCCCTGATCCTCATCCTGTCGACTGCCCGCAGGTCGATCGGACGCCAGATTCGCACGGAAGGGCCGGCATGATGGCCGTAGTCCGCAAGCATGCCGCGCCCGTGCTGGCGACGACGGCCCTGACAGGGCTGGCGATCGCCTTCTCCTTTCCGTTCGTCTGGATGTTCGCCGCCAGCTTCAAGCCGGACGCGGCCATCTTCATCCCCTTCCCTCTTCTCCCCGAAAGCTTCGATCCGCGCCACTACCGGTCCCTGCTTTCGGGTGAATGGATCCCCTATCCGCGTCAATACCTGAACTCGCTGTTCATCGCATCGGCGCAAACCGTGCTCGGAACCACCTTCGCCTGCATGGCCGGTTACGTGTTCGCCAAATTTTCGTTTCCGTTCAAGAAAACCTTGTTCGTGGTCGCGGTGCTGACCGTCCTCATTCCCCGCCAGGTCCTCGCCCTTCCGCTGTTCACCTGGATGCACGCGCTCGGCCTTCTCGACACGCCGTGGTCCGTGATCCTTCCGGGCACGGCGACCGGCATCGGGCTTCTCTGGTTCACCGCCGTCTTCCACCGCCTTCCCAATACCTTGCTCGACATGGCGCGCAGCGAGGGGGCGGGAGAGTACCGGGTCTTCTGGATCGCGCTCCCCCTCGTCAAACCGGCCATCATCGCCTTCGCCCTCATTCAGTTCACGTTGTCATGGCAGGAACACCTGCTTCCGCTGATCATGCTTTACAGCGATCACCAAATGACCGTCAACATCGGCCTCGCCAGCCTCAACGCGGGAACCCTCCGTGTCCCCTACGGACTGGTGATGGCGGGGTGCACCCTCACCCTCATTCCCACCACGCTTTTCTTCATTCTGGCGTATCGCCACTTCCGTTCCGCGCTTGGGCGCCTCACGGAGGCATGACGCCCATGCGGAAAGGGCACGAAAGGCACGCGACATGGCACGCTTGATCGTCGAACGGCTCAACAAGGTTTACCCCGGGGGCACGCATGCCGTCAAGGACTTCTCGCTCGAGGTCGGCGACGGCGAGCTCGTCGCCATCGTCGGCCCTTCGGGGTGCGGAAAGTCGACCTTGCTGCGCATGCTCGCGGGCCTCGAGCAGGAAACCTCGGGCACCGTGCGCCTCGGAGACAAGAGCCTCAATGGTCTGCCTCCGAAGGACCGGGATCTTGCCCTCATGTTCCAGAGCTACACGCTGCTGCCGCACCTCAACGTGGAAGAGAATCTTGCATTCGGGCTGCGGCTGCGCGGCGTTCCGAAGACGGAACGCCTGGAGCGCGCACGCGGGGCCGCGGACCTTCTCGGCATCCGCAGGCTGCTGCACCGCCTGCCCTCCGAGATCAGCGGGGGCGAGCGCCAGCGCGTGGCCCTGGGGCGCGCCATCCTGCGCAGCCCGGCGGCCTTCCTCTTCGACGAGCCGCTCTCGAGCCTCGATGCGCAAATGCGCCTGCAACTGCGCGTCGAGATCCAGCGACTGCACCAGCGCATGCCCGTGCCCATGCTGTTCGTCACGCACGACCAGAGCGAGGCCCTCACGCTCGGCGACCGCGTGCTCGTGCTCGAGGGTGGCGTCATCCGGCAGGTCGCGCCACCCGATGAAATCTACCGCAACCCCGCGAACGCCTTCACCGCGTCATTCATCGGTACCCCGGGGATGAACCTGTTCCCCGGAAACGTGGATGCCTCCGGGGCGCACCCCCGCTTTCTTTCTTCGTCCCTTTCGTTCGACATGACCGATGCTCAGGGAGGCCTGCTGCGCGGTCGCACCGAGGTGCTGGCGGGGATCCGTCCCGAGCATCTCCGTGCCGGGGGACCGGAGGCACCGCTGCACGGAGAGGTCACGGCGGTGGAGCGGCAAGCCGGCCAGACGACCGTCTACATGCGCAGGGGCGAGTTGAGCTTTGCGGCTCGCACCGGAGCGGACACGTCATTCCGCGTCGGCGACGTCGCACGCTGGGAGTTCGATCCGGGCGACGTGTTCCTGTTCGATGCAGAAACAGGGGATACCTTGGCGCCCTGATCCGCCCGGCCCTTCGGATTGCGCGGCCCGCGCGGACTCGTCGCGAGCGGCAAGCTCATCGCGCCCCGAGCAGACACACTTCGATCCATCCGTCCGCCTCGGCGGGGAACCACGCGTTCCCCCCGGTGCGGAGACGCTCGAGCTCCGTCATGCCGCGACGCGCCTCGAGGCGCATGTCCAGATGCCTGGAAAGCCCGGATGCGTCATGCCGATGGATCTCCGGCAAACCGCAATTACCGGCGATCAGGCCGAACACACGTTCGGGAATGGCCACACGCTCCGGCGCAATGGCCGACGCGGGTTTGAGAAACTCCACCACCGCGTGAACCGGATTCACCGCCGCGACAAGGGCGCTCAGTGCCTCCGGAGTCAGGTAATAGGTGATACCTTCGAGCACAAGGACCGTCGGAGCTTGCGGATCCCAACCTTGCGCGAGCAGTCCCGCGACGACACCCTCCGGATCGGACAAGTCCGCCGTAACAAAGGCGGGAGCCGAAATGGACGGCATCCGTGCGAGACACGCCTTCAAATCCATGTTGTCGCGATCCACTTCGAAGATGCGGAGATCGGGGTACGCTTCGGAGAGATCGAGCCCCAGGGGATCGAGTCCCGCCCCGGCGATGATGACTTGCGCGACGGATCCTCCGGAAATGACTTGCTCGATGAAATCGCGCACGCCGCGCTTGCGGTTGCGAATCACCTCGGCATAGTAAGGGCAGATCGCATCGCAGGCATCACGCAACGCGCGCCCTTCGTCAAGATCCAGGGCTTTGAGGTACGCATCGACACGTGAACCGGGAAGATGGTCCCGGCCCGCCCAGAGAAGCACCAAAGCGGAGGTGGAGGAAAGTTTGGTCATGAGTTTCCAGAGGACAAAAACGGGAGAAGGTGAATATAGCCCCGCGCCTCCGCCGCAACATCCCCGAAACCCTGCCGGAACACGATGCGTCTAGCTTCACGGTCTCGACGGGGATTCCCCCGCCGCAGCCGTGACCGCCGTGTCCCCCATGATTCCCTTCCTCGTCGAGCTCGCGCTCCTCGCCCTCGCCTACCGGGGAATCGATTTCCTCATCCGCGAAGACGGGTTTCTGCGCCTGCTCCGCCGCACCGGCATCACGGGGCAGCCGACCGCCATCGCGCTCTGGCTTCTCCCCTGCCTCGCGCTCACGCCGGTGTGGACATGGGTGCACGTGCCGCAAGGCGACGCGCTGCGCCTGCTCGCCGGAATCCCGGCCGCCGCGCTCGCCTGGCAGGCCGCCACACGCGACCATGACCTGGTCTCGGGCGAACGCCTCGTCGCCACGCGCCTGCTGGCGATCGCCGCCGCCGTCGCCAGCTGGTTCTCGCCCGCAGGCATCATCGCCGCCGTCTTCCTGTTCACCACACCCTTCGGCCTGTGGCAACACCACGCGACCTTGCCGATGCGAATGCTGCAGGCCGTCGCCGCCTTCACCACCTTCACCGCGCTCACCGCGCTCGCGGGATTCTCCGGGCTCGCCTCGCCCGGCGCACCACGACTCTTCGCCGACGCTTCGACGCTCGTGTTCTTTCTCGTCGTCATGCTCGCCTCGCACTACCTCATCACGGCGCTCGCGAAAATGTTCCTCGGGCCGCGCCCCTGGTCGTGGGTGATGGAGAATCGCATGCACCACCTCGCGGCCAGCGCATACAGCTGGGGCTGGGCGCGCTTCCTTCCGTGGACGACCTGGCTGCGCGTGATCCGCGCGGTGAAGCCGATCGAGAAACCCCTGCAGGCCTCGGCCTTCGGCGTCGAGCTGCTCGCGCCGCTCGCCCTGTTGCACCCGCAGGTCGCGATCGGGTTCTGCCTCGCATGGGCCGCATTCCATCTCGGGGTCTTCGCACTCTCGGGACTTCTGTTCTGGGACTGGATCCTCGCCAACCTGGCCATGGCCCTGTGCATCCTGATGCTACCGGATTCGGTGACCGCCGCCACGTTCGGCCCCTGGCAACTGTTGGCGGGCACCGTGTTCATGGCGCTCTTTCCCCTGCGTCACAGGCTCTGGAAACCCATGCCGCTCGGCTGGTACGACACGCCTTTCACCCAGCGCGTGCATTGGCGCGTCGTCGGGAAAAGCGGGCGCGAGTACGGCCTCTACAACGATTTCATGTGCCCGCACGAGCGGCTTTACGGCAAGGTGCACGGTTGCTTTCTCGCGCCCGTGCCCGTGCTCACCTACCATCTCGGCGAAGCATGGAAGCCGGAGTTGCGCGACGCCCTTCGGGAATCGGGGGGTGATCCCGTGAAGCTCGACTCCGTTCGGGAGCGCTTCGGCATCCTCCCGGTGGACGGGGAGCGCACGGCGCGCCACCGCGCCTGCCTGCACCGTTTCTTCCACCGCCTCAACACGGCAGGCGCGGATGCGTGCAAGCACGCCCTGCCCCGCGGCCTGCGCTGGCTGAAGGCGCCGGGAGACCAGCTCTTTTACTGGGGCGACCTCCCGGCCTTCCGCGGGCAGGAGCGCGCCGCGCGGGTGCGCGTGTTCTACCGCGAGGAGTTTTTCGACGGGGAGAAACTCCTGCGCCTGCGCGACGAAGAGGTGATGGCCTTCGACATCGAAGCGGAAGACCCTCCCGGAGAGCTGCGGGAACCGACCCCGAAGGAGCTCGACGATTTTCTGCTGGAGCACGCGAAGGGCCGGTTGATCGATCTCCCCGGATTCGGAGGCGGGTATGTGAAGGGGGAGGATGGGAGAGTCAAGAATTGAGAATTGAGAATTGAGAGTTATGGGTTGCGAGTGATGAGTGGGGAGTTATGAGTTATGAGTGACGAGTGACGAGTTATGAGTGAGGGGGAGTTGTGAGTGGTGGGGGCGGAGGGGCGGAGGCCCGACGTCCGCTTCTGGCGGGGGGAGTTATGAGTGCGGAGGGGACTGCATCCAGTCGCACAAGGCCTTCATCCCCTCGCGATTGCCTGCATAAAGGTCCGGTGTTCCGTGCAGCGCGGATTCGGGTTGGATCCATGCTCCGGGCGCAAGATGGTAGCCGTCCGAAGCGGCGATCCAGGCCTCCACGGCTTCGGGGGTGATCTCGGGGTGGAACTGCAGGGCCACCACGCGGTCGTTCCAGACGAAGCCCTGGTTCGCGCAAGCCTCGGAACGGAACAGCGGGATCGCCCCGTCGGGAATGGCGAAGGTGTCTCCGTGCCAATGAAACGTGGTGAAGCGTTCCGGAAAGCAGCGGGCGACGGGATGGTTCGCGGCTTCGGGAAGACGTTCGACCGGCCACCAGCCGATCTCTCTGTGCCCGTTCGCGAAGACGCGCGCGCCCAGGGCGTCGGCGATCAGTTGCGCGCCGAGGCACAGCCCCAACACGGGTTTCCCCGCCGCGAGGGCGGCCCGCAACACATCCCTTTCGGAGGGAAGCCAGGGGTGTTCCCCCGCATCGTAAACCCCCATGGGTCCGCCGAGAACAACCAGAAAATCGAACGCATCGATTTCCGGAGGTCGCTCCCCGGCGAAGAAGCGGGTGAACGTGATGCTTGCGCCACGCGCCTCGAACATCGGGCCAAGGGCCGCAAGGTCTTCATGGGGAACGTGTTGGAAGACGTGGAGACGGAGTCGCACGCAACAAAGGTAAATGGGGCGGGTATGGGTGGCCGAGCCCTCCGTAAGGGCGACCTGCAGGTCGCCCTTACAGGGAGGTTCCATG
>JBJHDK010000031.1:0-27015 GCA_050486505.1 Fibrobacteria bacterium
CCTCGCAAGAAGTCTGCCCGCATGGTGGAGAAGGTGTTGAAGTCGGCCGTGGCAAACTGGCAGGTCAAGCAGGATGGCGGTACCCGGGGCAAGGTCCTCGTCGTCAAATCCGTCACCGTGGATGCCGGCCCTCTGGTCAAGCGCATTCGCCCCCGCGCGCAAGGTCGCGCGTTCAGAATCGAGAAAAAGCTCAGTCATCTCACCGTCGTGGTGTCGGACTAGCGGAGGTATAGAGTGGGACAGAAAACACATCCCATCGGATTCCGGCTCGGCGTTGTCAAGCAGTGGAATTCACGGTGGTACGCAGAAAAGAACTTCGCGGATCTCCTCTATGAGGACATGATGATCCGTCGCTACCTTCGCAAGCGTCTGGCTCATGCCAGCCTTTCCAACGTGGGAATCGAGCGTACGGTGCGCGAAGTGACGATCAACCTCTTCACCGCACGGCCCGGCGTCGTGATCGGAAAGAAGGGCGAGGAAGTCGAACGTTTGCGCGGCGAGATGCAGCACCTGACCGGGAAGCAGATCTACATCAACATTCGTGAGATCAAGCGGCCCGAAGTCGATGCCCAGCTCGTGGGTGAGAATATCGCGCGCCAGCTTGAGAAGCGTGTCGCCTTCCGCCGCGCGATGAAGAAGGCAGTGGCATCGGCAATGCGCCTTGGTGCCCAGGGAATCAAGATTACCTGCAGTGGCCGCCTCGGCGGTGCGGAGATCGCACGCGTGGAGAAATCCCGTGATGGCCGGATCCCCCTGCAGACGCTGCGCGCCGACATCGATTACGCGACATCGCGTGCCGAGACGACGTTCGGCACCATCGGTATCAAGGTCTGGATCTTCAAGGGTGAAATTCTCAAGAAAGACGCCATGAGTCTCCAGCAAGATGAAGAAAGGACGCGGTCCTGATGCTTAGCCCCAAGAAGGTGAAGTGGCGCAAGGTCCAAAAGGGCAAGATGAAGGGAACCGCTCCGCGCGGCACCAGCCTTGCCTTTGGTGAGTTCGGAATTCAGGCACTTGAGTCGGCCTGGATCACCAATCGTCAGATCGAGGCCGCCCGTATTGCGATGACTCGCAAAATCAAGCGCGGCGGACAGGTATGGATCCGCGTTTATCCCGACAAGCCCTACACCAAGAAGCCTGCGGAAACCCGCCAGGGATCCGGTAAGGGAAATGTCGAGGGGTGGGTTGCCGTGGCTCTTGCAGGGCGCATTCTCTTCGAAATGGGCGGCGTTGACCGCGCGCTTGCGGTGGAAGCATTGAATGTCGCCGCGCAAAAGCTGCCCCTGAAGTGCAAAATTGTGGAGGTTGAGGCAAATGGTTAAGGCTTCTGAATACCGGGACATGAGTCCCGAGGCTCTCGCGGCGAAAGTGAGCGAGATGGAGTCGCAGCTTTTCAACAGCCGCATGCAAGCCAGCATGGGAAAGCTGGAGAATACGGCGTCGCTGCGCACACTTCGCAAGGACATTGCACGGGCCCGCACGGTGCTGGCCGAAAAGGGGAACAAGGCCTGAGGCCTTGGAGAGGATTATGGAACGGATCAACAGACGCAAGGTGCGCACGGGCATCGTGTTGAGCGACAAGATGGACAAAACCATCACTGTCGCCACCATCAACCGCAAGTCGCACCCGTTGTACGGAAAGACCGTGCACACGACAGTAAAGTTCAAGGCGCACGACGAGAACAACGAGGCGCATGAGGGGGATACCGTGGAAATCGCGGAAACCCGCAGGATGAGCAAAGACAAGCGCTGGCGCCTTATTCGCGTCGTCGAGAAGAAGAAGTAGGCGGAGGCGGAGATGATTCAGCAGCAGACACGGCTTAACGTGGCCGATAACTCCGGCGCGAAGAAAGTAATGTGCATCAAGGTGCTCGGCGGAACCCGCCGTCGTTATGCATCGATTGGTGATATCATCGTGGTGTCCGTCAAGGATGCTGCCCCGGCCGGCGCCGTCAAAAGCGGCAGTGTGCAGCGCGCGGTGGTTGTTCGCACGATCCGCGAAGTGAAGAGGAAGGATGGCTCCTCGATTCGTTTCGGGGAGAATGCCGTTGTCATTATCAATGATGCCAAGGAGCCCAAGGGTTCGCGCATCTTCGGCCCTGTCGCACGCGAGCTGCGCGAGCGTCAGTTCATGAAGATCGTTTCCCTTGCGCCGGAGGTGGTGTAACGTGGGCCTGAATCTGAAGAAAAACGACACAGTCAAGGTGATCTCGGGCAAGGCTCGAGGCAAGACCGGCAAGATCCTCCGCGTGCTGACCGACAAGTCGCGCGTTCTCGTTGAGGGTGTCAACTTGGTCAAAAAGCACCAGAAACCCAACCAACGTGACCAAAAGGGTGGGATCGTCGATCGGGAGGCTCCGATCCATGTTTCCAATCTGATGCTCGTCAGCTCTACTACGAATGCGCCGATCAAGGTCGCGCGCCGTGAAATTGACGGCAAGCGTCTTCGTGTCGACAAAAAAACCGGAAAGGCCGTCGAGTAAGACGGGATGGATCGGAACGGATCATGCTGAAGCTCAAGGAAAAATACCGGAACGAAGTTGTGCCCGCCCTGGTCAAGGAGCTGGGATGCAGGAACCCGATGGAGGTTCCGCGACTCGAGAAAATCGTCCTGAACATGGGTGTGGGTGACGCCTCGGGAAACCAGCGCCTCATTGACGAGGCTGTTGGAAACCTTTCGGCCATCACCGGCCAGAAGGCCGTGGTGACCCGCGCGAAGAAGGCGATCTCGAATTTCAAGGTTCGCGAAAAGATGCCGATCGGCGCGAAGGTCACCCTCCACGGCGATCGCATGTGGGAGTTCCTTGAGCGGCTCATTACCATCGCCTTGCCGCGTGTCCGCGATTTCCGCGGTATTCCGCGCCGTGGCTTTGACGGGCGTGGAAACTACACCTTCGGGGTCAAGGAACAGATCATTTTCCTCGAGGTGAATTTCGACAAGATCAGCCAGGTCATGGGCATGGACGTTACGCTCGTAACCAGTGCCCGCGATGACGAAGGCGGCCGCGCATTGCTGCAGGCCTTGGGGATGCCGTTCCGCAAGTAACCGCGGAATCGAGAACAAAGGAAAAAAAATGGCCAAGCGTTCGATGATTGAAAAGCAAAAGCGAACCCCCAAGTTCAAGGTTCGCGCCTACAACCGCTGCCGTCGTTGCGGTCGGCCCCGCGCCTATATGGGCAAGTTCGGCGTTTGCCGCATCTGCTTCCGCGAGCTGGCATTGCAAGGGGATATCCCCGGAGTGACGAAGGCGTCCTGGTAGGAACGTGGGAAGAAGAACAAAGGAAAAATTCAAATGAGCGCAGTGAACGATCCCATCAGCGATATGCTTACCCGCATCCGCAACGCGGCCATGGTTGGCCATCGCGTTGTGGAAATGCCGGCGTCAAAGTTGCGTCGCGAAATCGCGAAAATTCTCGTCAGACAGAACTTCATCGAAAAGTTCGTGATCATTGAGGATGGCAAGCAGGGCTGGATGAAAATCCTCCTGCGTTACACCGATGGCGTGCCGGCCATTCAGGGGCTTGTGCGCGTGAGTTCGCCTGGGCGTCGTTCGTACGCAAAGTCCGAGGGGCTTCCCAAAGTGAAAAACGGTCTCGGAATTGCGATCGTCTCAACGTCCAAGGGCGTCTTGACGGATCATGAGTGCCGCACGCAGCACGTGGGCGGCGAAGTTTTGTGCAAGGTTTGGTAAGGCAGGGGAATCCAACATGTCCAGAGTAGGCAAATCGCCCATCAATGTGCCGGCCGGAGTCAAGGTCAGCATCCAAGGGCAGACGATTCAGGCGGAGGGGCCGAAAGGCAAGCACTCTTACACGGTGCATGAGCGCATTGCGATCGCGAAGGAAGGCGATGTGATCACCCTTCAGCGGAAATCCGAATCAAAAACTGATCGTGCGCTTCACGGGACCTCCCGTGCCATGGTCTTCAACGTGATTCACGGTGTCAGCAAAGGCTGGACGAAGGAACTCGAAATTCGTGGAGTCGGTTACCGCGGCGAACAGAAGGGGCAGAGCATCAACCTGCTGCTCGGCTTCTCTCACCCCGTCGTCTTCACGCCCCCCAAGGGAATTGCCGTGAAGATGGACGGCAACCTGAAGATCGTCGTCGAAGGCGTTGATCGTCAAATGGTCGGCCAGGTCGCCGCCACACTGCGGGGTTACCGCCCCCCCGAACCCTACAAGGGCAAGGGCGTGCGCTACGTCAACGAGGTCGTCATTCAGAAGGAAGTCAAAAAGACCTAAGGAGTCGGGTGGGGGCCTGATGGCCGACCCGCCCTCTCAGGGGAAAGACAAGGAACAGAACCATGTTTGCCGACAAATCAAAAATCAGGCGCGAGACGCGCAATGCCCGCCACGAGCGGATCCGCAAGAAGACGTCGGGGACTGCCGAACGCCCCCGTTTCTGTGTGCGCCGCAGCCTCAACCACATGTATGCGCAGCTTGTCGACGACCAGACCGGTCGCTCCTTGCTGCAGGTTTCATCCTTGTCTCCCGAGATCCGTTCCATCGTCGCCGACAAGGCGAAGACCGATGTTTCTCGGGAAGTGGGAAAGTTGGTCGCCAAGCTTGCTCTTGGGCAAGGAATCAAATCCGTGGTGTTCGACCGCGGCGGTTATCTCTACCATGGTCGCGTGAAGGCCGTGGCTGAAGCAGCACGTGAGGCCGGCCTTGAATTTTAATCCGAGAGGTTCGACGGTGGATACCGAGATCAAAACCGAATTCCAGGAAAAGGTTGTTGCGATCAATCGCTGCGCCAAGGTCGTCAAGGGCGGTCGCCGCTTCAGCTTCAATTCCATTGTCGTGGTCGGCAATGGCAATGGTCGGGTGGGCATCGGCTCCGGAAAGGCCAACGAGGTCGCCGAGGCGATCCGGAAGGCAACCGAGAACGCCCACAAGAATGTTGTGGACGTAACCCTTCGCAACCACACCATTCCTCACGAAGTCTATGCGACCTTTGGCGCCGCCAAAGTGTACCTCCGTCCCGCATCTCCCGGTACCGGAGTCATCGCCGGCGGTGCCTCGCGCGCCGTCCTCGAGCTTGCCGGAGTACACGACGTTTTGACGAAGAGCATCGGCTCCACCAACCCGCATAACGTGGTCAAGGCCACCCTGCAGGGGCTCACCCAACAGCGTTCGCGCAAGGAATTTGCTGCGTTGCGCCGGGCCCAGTAACCAGGAAGCAGAGACACAGGGGAATATTCGATGGATAGCGTGAAAATCACACAGGTGCGCAGCTCCGCGCGTTGCATTCAATCACAGATCCGCACCCTGAAGGCGCTGGGTCTACGCGGCATTCGCAAGAGCGTCGTGCAGAAGAAATCCCCCGCGCTGGACGGAATGATCCGCGTGGTTGCCCACCTCGTCAAGGTGGAGGAGGTCAAGTCGTGAAGCTCAATCAGTTGCGCGCGCCCAAGGGCGCGATGAAGAAACGGTTCAAGGTCGGGCGTGGTCCGGCTTCGGGACTTGGCAAGACCAGTGGTCGCGGGCAGAAGGGCGCGGGAGCCCGCAAGAGCTCGGGTCAGCGTGGAGGATTCGAGGGCGGCCAGAATCCCTTTCAGCGTCGCGTTCCCAAGCGCGGATTCAACTCGCACTTTGCCGAGGTCGAAATCGTCAATATCGGGGCCCTCGACAAGCGCTTTACCGGTACGGTGACCCCCGCCGACATGGCTCTGGCCGGGCTCATCAGCGGCAAGGATCTTGAAGTGAAGGTGTTGGGCAACGGCAAGGTGACCAAAGCCCTGCACGTCAAGGCCAACAGGTTCAGCGCTACGGCCAAGGCGGCGATCGAAGCCGCCGGGGGCAAGGCAGAGGTGATCTGACGTGCAGGCGTTGCAAGGGTTCTTCAATATCTTCCGGATCAAGGAACTCCGTGACCGGATTTTCTTCGCTCTCGGCATCCTCGCGGTGTACCGGGTGGGTGGCTACGTTCCCCTCCCGGGAATCAACAGCAACGCCATTGCGGATTTTTTCAGCGGGGCGAGCAATAACCTCTTCGGGTTGTACAATACCTTCGTGGGCGGCGCCCTCGAGCGCGCCTCCGTGTTTTCGCTGGGCATCATGCCTTACATCTCGGCCTCCATCATCATCCAGATCATGGGAGCTGTCATCCCCAGTGTCCAGGCGCTGCAGAAGCAGGGGCAGGAGGGACGCGCCAAGCTCAGCCAGTGGACGCGCTACCTGACGATGACCTTGAGCTTTTTTCAGGGGCTTGGAATCGGCAATTGGCTCTACAGCCAAGCCACCTCGACGGGGCAAAGCCTGGTTCTCGCCGGAACAGGTCGCACTGGCTTTGTTCTGCTGACGGCATTGACCCTGACCGCAGGTACGATGTTCATCGTGTGGCTGGGTGAGCAGATCACCTCTCGCGGCATCGGCAACGGGATCTCACTGATCATTTTCATCGGCATCATGGCCGAGATGCCACGCGCTGTGTTCGCAGAGTCCGAACTGGTGCTTTCCGGTGAGCGCAGCATTCCAATGCTGGTCGCCATTTTGGCCCTTGTGCTCGCCGTGGTGGTTTTCATCGTCTTCGTCGACCAAGGGACGCGGCGCATTCCCCTGCAGAGTCCCAAGCGGGTGGTCGGCCGCAAGGTCATGGCAGGTTCCAACAGCTTCCTCCCGTTCAAGGTGAACACCGCCGGCGTCATGCCCGTGATCTTTGCATCCGCGATCCTGTTCGTGCCGATGCAAATCGCAACCTGGATGCCGAACTGGAGCGCCGCACAAAGCTTCGGAGCCGCCTTTTTGCCCGGACATTGGGTCTATTCCGTGACGTTCGCGGTGACAATCATCTTCTTCGCGTACTTCTACACTGCGATCATCTATAACCCGAAGGATATCGCCGAGAACCTCAAGAAGTCCGGTGGATTCATCCCGGGCGTCCGTCCCGGACGTCGTACGGCCGAGTTCATCGACCAGATCCTGACTCGTGTGGTGCTTCCCGGTGCGATTTTCCTCGCGGTCATCAGCGTTGTGCCTCTGCACCTGAAAGATGCGCTGAACATGACGTTCTACATCGGAGGCACCTCCGTGCTGATTGCCGTGGGTGTTTCGCTCGATACGCTGCGTCAGTTTCAGACGCACCTGCAAAATCAGCATTACGATGGATTTTTGCGTCGCGGAAAAATTCGCGGCAGGCGGGGATTTTGAGTGTCTAAACAGGACGGGATTCAGGTCGAGGGACGTGTCATTGAGGCTCTTCCGAACGCAATGTTCAAGGTTGAGCTTGACAACGGGCACGTCATTTTGGCACACATTAGCGGTAAAATGAGGAAAAACTACATCCGCATTTTACCGAATGACCGCGTGTTGCTAGAATTGTCCCCCTACGATCTGACCCGAGGTCGCATCACTTACCGGCATAAATGACAAAGGGTTGGAGATCATCATGAAAGTCCGAGCATCCGTAAAGCCACGCTGTGAGAGCTGCAAGGTGGTGCGCCGTAAAGGCGTGGTGCGAGTTATCTGCAAAAAGAACCCGCGGCACAAGCAGCGGCAGGGATAGGAGTAAATTGTGGCACGCATTGCTGGCGTTGACATTCCGAACAACAAGAGGAGCGAAATCGCCCTCACGTACATCTACGGCATCGGGCGCGTGAACGCCCTTGCAATTCTGAAGAAGGCCGGGATCGACCCCGCGACCAAGGCGGGCGATCTGACGGACGAGGACATCGGCAAGCTGCGTCGAGTGATCGAGTCCGGTTACCAGGTCGAGGGTGACCTGCGCGCCCAGGTTTCGATCAACATCAAGCGTTTGGTCGACATCGGCTGCTATCGCGGTCTCCGACACCGCAAGGGATTGCCCGTCCGTGGTCAGCGCACCAAGACCAATGCCCGCACGCGCAAGGGCCCGCGCAAGACCATCGCAAACAAGAAGAAGTAACGCAACGTTAGCCAAGGAAATTCTGGAATGGCAGAAGTGACAGAAAAGGCAGCGACCCCCGAGGCTGAAGCCCCGGCAAAGGACGCGGATGCCAAGATCAAGGTCAAGAAGGGCAAGCGCAAGGCCGACCTGCAGGGTCTTTGCACCGTGCGCGCAACCTTTAACAACACGATCGTGTCGATCAGCGACGCTCGCGGAAACGTGGTGTCTTGGGGTTCCCCCGGCAAGGTCGGCTTCAAGGGTTCGCGCAAGAGCACCCCGTTCGCCGCGCAGGTGGCCGCAGAGTCCGCCGCGACGGCGGCCTATGAAATGGGCATGCGCAAGCTTGAAGTTCGCGTGAAGGGTGCAGGCGCAGGCCGCGAGTCCGCAGTGCGCGCGCTCAAGGCGGCGGGCATGGACATTCTCTCGATCCGCGACGTGACCGGCGTGCCTCACAACGGCTGCCGTCCCAAGAAGCGCCGTCGCGTTTGATCGGAACTATCAAAAAGGAAATGAAACGATGAAGTGGAAAGCGTTGCACATGCCGAAGGGCATCGTGAAGGAAAAAGGCGAGGCGAAGTACGGGAAGTTCGTCGTTGAGCCTCTGGAGCGTGGATGGGGTCTTACCCTCGGAAACGCCCTGCGTCGCGTGCTGCTCTCCAGCCTGCAAGGGGCTGCCGTGGTGTCCGCTCGCATCGAGGGGGCCAGCCACGAGTTCTCCACGCTGGAAGGTGTCAAGGAGGACGTTGCCGAGATTATCCTGAACCTGAAGAAACTGCGGGTAAAGCTGCTGTCCGATGATGACGCGACGCTGCGTATCGACGTTTCGGGCGAGGGCGAAGTCCGTGCAGAGCATATCGAGGGCAATCCTGCGGTCAAGGTGCTCAATCCCGAGCTCCACATTGCGACCTTGGGCAAGGGCGGGAGCCTTTCCATCGAGATGCGGGTTTCCGACGGACGTGGCTACGTGCCGGCCGAGGAGCTGAAGCGTGAAGATGATCCCGTGGGCGTGATCGCCATGGACGCGGACTTCAGCCCCGTTTCGAAGGTTTCTTATGAAGTGTCCGACACCCGCGTGGGCCAGCGGACCGACTTCAACCGACTCGAGATCGACATCTGGACCGATGGAAGCATCGAGCCCGAGGATGCGCTCGCCTACGCATCGAAGCTTCTCGTCGACCACATTGAGATCCTGATCAACTTCGAGGGTGACCTCGAAATTGCAGATGAATCCGTGCGGGACGAAGAGCGTGATCGCGTGAAGCAGCTGCTCAAGATGCGTGTCGACGAGCTTGAACTCTCCGTGCGCTCAAGCAACTGCCTGCGCTGCGCCAACATCCACACCCTCGCCGACCTGGTTCGCAACCAGGAAGCCGAGATGCTCAAGTACAAGAACTTCGGGCGCAAGTCTCTCGTCGAACTGAACGAAGTGCTGACCAACATGGGTCTGCGCTTTGGCATGGACGTGGACTTCTACCTCGGGGACGACCAATAAGGCAAACTCCCGGAACCATTTCGGGAGCTTCCATCAAGGAAAGAAAAAATGAGACACGGAGTTAAGCTGAACAGGCTGGGTCGGACGTCCGAGCACCGCCGCGCGATGTTGAACAACCTGGCGACTGCGATCCTTAAGCACGGCCTCAACCCCGAGCAGCTGGATCGCAAGGTGATCACCACCGTCCCGAAGGCGAAAGTCGTGCGTGGATTGGTCGATCGTCTGATTACGTATGCGAAGAAGGGCGACCTTGGCGCACGCCGCCAGGCTGCCAAGTTCGTGAAGGAGCCGGAAGTCCTGCAAGGACTCTTCTCGGATCTGGGCCCCCGCTACGCCCAGCGTGCCGGCGGTTACACCCGCATCCTCAAGGTGTCGGAGAACCGCAAGGGCGACAATGCCGAGATGGCGCTGATCACTCTCGTCGAGGATGAAGTCACGCCTCGCAAGCCGAAGAAGCCCGCAAAGACGTCCCGCAAGGCCGCTCCGAAGAAGAAGCTCGATATCACCAAGAGTGAGCCCAAGGCCGCCGAGGCGACCGAAGCTCCTGCTGTCGAGGATACGGCTGCGCCCGAGGCGCCGTCCCCGGACGAAACGAAGTAATTGCCGGAGGCGCTCGCTGCGCCGCCGATTTCGTAAAGCCCCTGCCTTGCGGCGGGGGCTTTTCGTTGCTTTCGGCCGAGGACCCGAACGCAAAGGAACCTTCCCGAAGCGGTGATCGGGAACCGCACCCCCATCCTACCTTTTCGCATATGTCTCATGATGCGGCACTTGCACCGGCTGTTGCTGAAAAGCTTTCGCTGATTCCGGTGGATCCGGGCGTGTACCTGATGCAGGATGCGCGCGGGGAAATCATCTACGTCGGCAAAGCGATCAACCTCCGCAATCGTGTGCGCGGGTACTTTACTGGCCCGGCCGCGGACAGTCATCTGGCCTCGCACGTGTTGCGTTCGGCGGCTCACGACATGGAATGGATCGTGACGCGCACCGAGGCTGAAGCGTTGATCCTTGAGGCGAACCTGGTGCGCAAGCACAAGCCGCGCTACAACGTCGACCTGAAGGATGACAAACACTATCCGTATATCCGGGTGACGGTTTCGGAGGCATTTCCGAGGATCCTGATTACACGCAAAACGGAGAAAAGCGCCGACCTCTATTTCGGGCCGTTCACGAATGCCCGGGCGATGCGCAACACGGTGCAGTACCTGAACCGCGTGTTTCGGATCAGGGACTGCGATCTGAAGCTTCCTGTCGCCGAACCCGTGCGGCCCTGTTTGAGCTACCATATCAAGCGCTGTGATGCGCCGTGTGCCCACTTCATCGGCGAGGCGGAGTATCGCGCGCTCGTCGACGAGGCGGTGTTGTTGTTGCGGGGTCGTCGTCATGAGTTGCAGGGGCGCCTGGAGACAGCGATGCGCGAGGCCTCCGCCCGTCAGGATTACGAGGAAGCCGGCCGCATTCGTGACCAGATTCGCGATCTGGAGACGGTGCAGGCGCGCCAGCGTGTAGATCTCGGTTCGGATCATGAACCGAAGGACTTTATCGCGGTGCGACGTTCCGGGAAGGTCGGAAGCGTGGTGGTCCTCGAGGTGCGCGACGGTTTTCTCTCGGACCGCAAGCACTTCGAGGTGCGGATTCCGCTGGAACAGGATGAAGGCGCGGTGCTGACCGAGTTCTTGCCGACGTATTACCTCGAACGCAGTCGCGGCGACATCCCGCGCGAAATCCTGCTTTCGCACGCACCTCCCGTCGAGGAGAATATGGAGACCTTGCTTCGCCAGTTGCGCGGCAAAGCCGTGACGCTCGAGGTTCCGCAGCGCGGGGAAAAGCGCAGGCAACTTGACCTTGCGATGGCGAACGCGGAGATGCAGCTGACGGAGTATCTCGCGAGACGCGAAAAGAAGGAGCGGCAGAATCACCGCGTCATCGCGCTGCAGGAGGATCTCTCGTTGCCTTCGCCTCCCGTGAGGATCGAGGGGTTCGACATTTCCCACCTTTCGGGAACCGACACGGTCGCATCGCAGGTGGTGTTCGTGGACGGACGCCCCAGCAAGAAGGATTATCGGCATTACAACGTGAAGACCGTCGAGGGGATCGATGACTTTGCCTCGATGCGCGAGGTGCTGGGGCGCAGGTTCCGAAAAATGAAAGAAGATGGGGGTGCGCGTCCCGATCTGATCCTCATCGACGGGGGAAAGGGGCAGTTGCACATGGCGGTGCAGGCCCAGAAGGAGTTCGGGTTCGAGGAGATTCCCATCCTTGGCTTGGCGAAGCGCATTGAGGAAATCTTTTTGCCGAACCAGTCGGAGCCGGTGCTGTTGCCGAAGACATCCGCCGCGCTGCAGTTGCTGCAGCAGGTTCGCAACGAGGCCCATCGGTTCGCGGTCACGTTCCAGCGCGGCAAGCGAAAGGTGCGGCTGGTGCGGTCCTGGCTCGATGAGATTCCCGGTGTGGGCGAGAAGACAAAGATGAAGCTGATCCGCGCATTCAAGTCGCCGCAAAGGGTGCGGGAGGCGACCGGCGAGGAGCTGGCGGCGGCAGCGGGAAAGGCGGCGGCGAGGCGGATCCTGGAGTGGCTGGAGAGTCCTGGGAGGAAGAGAGATACCGAAATTTCACGGGAATCACCGGATTCCGGTATTTTGAAATAAGTAAGGAATTTTATAGAATGTAAGGAAATTCAGCCGGGAGGGTTTCATGAGCGTCGCCACCTTGACCAGCAAGGGTCAGATCACTTTGCCCAAGGATATCCGGGAGCATCTGAAGGTGTCCACCGGGGATGCAATCAACTTCGTGGTGGGGGAGCACGGTGAGGTTCGCGTCAGGCCGATGAACAAATCCTTGTGGGACCTGAAGGGGCGCTTCAAACGGGCCGGTGTAAAACCCGCGACACTGGAGGATATGGATCGGGCCATCGTGGAAGGTGCGATGAGGCGCCTGTGATCGGGTTGGATACCAATGTGCTGGCGCGTTTCTTGATGGAAGACGATCCGGTACAGACCGAAATCGCGAAGCAATGGGTGCATGACGCGGCGAAGCACAATGAGACACTGTACATCAGCCATGTAGTCCTGTGCGAGTTGGTGTGGATTTTGGGTGGCTACTACAAGGTGAATAAAGATGGGATACTTGCGATTCTGGAGGAATTGCTTTCGACATCCCGGGTTGATGTCGAGCAACACGAAGTAACGTGGGATGCCGTGCATGACTATGCATTCTCAAGTGCGGGCTTTGCCGATTGCCTGATCCGGCGAAAGGCCCTGGCGGCGGGCTGTTCCGGGCTCAAGACCTTCGATCAGAAGCTGATCGCCGCCAGGCTGGTCTAACAGCAGTCGCGCGCAAATCCAGGGATCGCCGCGCGGTTGCGTTCCTCCGTTCGGATCAATACCCGAACTGCTTCAGGAAGTCAGGCGTCAGGTTCGATTTCTTGCGCCCCGCGATGGAGAAGTAATACAGGGGTTTCCCCTCCACCGAAAGGCGGTGACGATAGCGCTCCAGGTGATGCAGGTCGAGGAACTCCGAGAAGAGCAGTTCGCGCATCATGGTCGAGAACCCCGATTGGTCGCTCTTGAACAGGAACGCGTCCTTGATGTTGAGCGCGACCCACCCTTGGGGCTGGATGAGGTTGAACGCCTCGATAAAGGCCTTGGGAGGGATGTCGCCGAAGCCCAGTGCTGCCACTGTCGTGAGACAATCGAGCGACCAGGAGGCGATCTCTTCGCGCTTTTCATCATTGAGGTCGCAGAAGTCCTCGACATAGTAGGCGTCATAGAGTCCGGGGCGGTCGCGTTCGGTGGCGGTGCGCGCTTCGGTGATGATGTCGACTCCCACGAGACGTGAGACGCCCTGTTTCTTGAGGGATTCGCCCATCATGCCGTTGCCGGCGCCGAGATCGAGCACACGCAGCTCGGAGAAGTTCTCGCGTGATTCGGCCACGGCGGCGCCGAGGATTTGCGCGACCTTGGTGGGTGACTGGCACTTGAGGCGGTCGTAGAAGAGCTGCTCGTACAGTCCGGGGAACTTGTAGATCTCGCTGTAATCATGAAGGCGGATCTTGCGCTTGTCACTGCCGTCGAGCAGGTAGAAGTAGGCCTCGTCCTGTCCGAGGTCGTTGGCGTCGATGGAGGGGAATTGAATGCGGTGTCTCTTCATTTGCATGTCGGTGCCCTTTCGTGGGAACGGGTGAAGAATGCGCATCTGCGCGATAACATCGCGTCCCGACGTGTCATATCATTCCGAAGGCGCAACGGCATTCCTTCGGGAGTAGCGAACCGGACGCGGTGTAGGGGATGTTTCCAGTATAGTTCGAGCACCCGGGCATTCCAAGTGCAAGCGCACAAGCGGACAGTCGTTATTTGAATTAAATCGTGACAAATGAAAATCAAGGTTTTTCTTGTGCTTGGAGCGCGTGCCGCGACCAACTAAATTTCCGGTTCTCCCTTGGCGGGAATGCGGGAAAAACCGCCTGAAAAGCTGTTTCGGCGGCAATATCGCGGATCGCGCAAAGCACCTGGCCACATGGTCGTGGAGCGCGACAACTCTTCGCGACCGCCTTGGGCTTTCAAAAACAACCTTTTCGAAGGACACCCGTGTTCGATCTTTTCCAGACCAAGGGCTCCAGCGCCAAGAATGAAATCCTGTCCGGCCTCACGGTTGCGCTTGCTCTCGTTCCTGAAGCCGTCGCGTTCTCCCTGATCGCAGGCGTCAGCCCGCTGATCGGCCTTTACACTGCCTTCATCATCGGAATCATCACCTCGATTTTCGGCGGTCGTCCGGGCATGATTTCGGGCGCGACGGGCGCCATCGCCGTCGTGATCGTCGCGCTGGTGGCGCGTCATGGGGTCGAATACCTCTTTGCCGCAGTGGTGCTGATGGGACTCCTTCAGGGGGCGGCGGGGTTCTTCCGGCTCGGCAAGTTCATTCGACTGGTTCCGCACCCCGTGATCTTCGGGTTCGTGAACGGGCTGGCCATCGTGATCGCCATGGCCCAGTTCCAGCAGTTCAAGACCGATGGAACCGGCGTGGTCTCATGGATGACGGGGACGCCGTTGTGGACGATGATCGGTCTCGTCGCGGCCACGATGGCCATCATTCATTTTCTGCCCAAACTGACGAAAGCCGTTCCCTCCGCGCTCGCCGCCATTCTTACGATTTCCGCACTCGTGATTTTTGCCGGCATTCCCACGCGCACCGTCGGCGACATCGCCTCCATTTCAGGGGGGCTTCCCTCGTTCCACATTCCGATGGTCCCCTTCACCTGGGAGACCCTGGCCATCATCTTCCCGTACTCCCTGATCATGGCGGCCGTCGGGTTGATCGAGAGCCTGTTGACGCTTACCGTGGTCGACGAGATGACCGAGACGCGCGGCCGCGGCAACAAGGAATGCGTCGCGCAGGGCGTCGCCAACGTGACGACCGGGTTCTTCGGCGGCATGGGCGGTTGCGCCATGATTGGCCAGAGCATCATCAACGTCAGCTCGGGCGGCCGCAACCGCCTGTCCGGAATCACCGCGGCGGTAATGCTGCTGGTGTTCATCCTTTTCGCTGCACCGCTCATCGAGATGGTTCCCATGGCGGCATTGGTCGGCCTGATGTTCATGGTGGCCATCGGCACGTTCGAATGGGCGAGCCTCAAGATTTTTCGCAAGGTTCCAGCCGTGGATGTGGTCGTGATGATCACGGTTTCCGCCGTCACGGTGATTTTCCACAACCTCGCCGTGGCCGTGCTGATCGGCGTCGTCATTTCCGCGCTCGCATTCGCCTGGGAAAACGCGAAGCGCATTCGCGCGCGCAAGCACACGGATGAGTCCGGGGTGAAGTACTACGAGATTTACGGGCCGCTGTTCTTCGGATCCACGGCGCTGTTCCAGGAGAAGTTCGATCCCTTGAACGATCCTGCGGAAGTGGTGGTGGACTTCAAGGAGTCCCGCGTCGTGGATCATTCAGCCATCGAGGCGCTGCACAAGCTGACGGAGCGTTATGCCCGTGCGGGAAAGACGCTGCACCTTCGCCATCTGAGTGAAGACTGCCGGCGCATGCTCGATAATGCCTCTGCCATCATCGACGTGAACCATTGGGAAGACCCGAAATACAAGATCGTGTCGAACGAGTTGGGGTGACGGGGGGTACCCTCCGCCGGTCACCGCGATGGAGGGTTAGCTTCGCAACATCCCCGCCAAAAACTCCGTCGACTCCCGTAGCGCCCGTTCGGGCTCGTCCTTGAACGGGTACAGATCCGGGGTGATGTCGCCGGAGTAATCGATGTCACGGAGTACCCGAAACAGGGAGAGGAAATCGATGTCGCCCTCCCCGAAGAGGAGATGCCGATGCACACCCCCCGCAATGTCTTCAAGGTGCAGGTTCGACACGAAACCCCCGAGCCTGCGCACGGACTCGGCCGGATCCTCGCCGGCCACCACGGCATGGCCCACATCGAAGTTCGCGAAGACCTCGCCCTCGAATGCGCGGCACAACGCCAGCAACTGGTCGGTGCGATGAATCACATGCTCCGGCTCCTGTTCGATCGCCACGCGCACGGATTTCGGGCGTTTCGTGACGATGCGCGTCAATGCGTCGAGGAACAACGCTTCCTGCAAGGCGAAGTCGCCGGAGCGCTCCGGCAGCCCGGTCGTCACCGTGAGAAACGGGCTGCCCAGCATCTCCGCGATGCGGCCGGCCGCGAGGGCGGCTTCGATGCGGCGCGCGCGTCCGACAGGATCGATCGAGGAAAGCCCGGGCGAGTGCATGACCGGTCCGAGCAGGTAAGGATGTCCGAGCTGCACGTTGCGCACGCGCAGCCCGCGCGCCTCCAGTTCGGTGCGGTAGCCGAGCCAGTACGAGGCATCGACGGAACGCAGAAGTGAATCGGGGGTGACGACGTATTCGACGCCCCTGAAAGGGGTGGGGAGGAGGGCTTCGGCGATGTCGCGGGCGGTGAATCGGTCCGGCAGTGATGCGGTGCTATAGCACAGCATCCCGGTACTCCGTGAGCACGCGGCGCAGCAGGTCTTCCGGAACCGGAATCAGCACGGAGTCGCCACGGCGGTGCGGCTTGCCGATCGCCTCCATCAGGATGAGTGCGAGGCCCTGGTCGCGCTTCTTATTGTCGCGGCGCGCCGTCTGGAGGATCTGGCTTGCGGAAATATCCGCGGGAATCGGCGGGATGCCGCGCAACACACCGAGAAGATCGAGTTGCTTTTCAAGCTCCGCATCGGGCAGCACGCCCATTTCATTGGCGATGCGGCCGGCCACCATCATGCCGTGATACACCGCCTCGCCGTGCAGAAGTCGTCCCTGCGAGAGAAACTCCGCGGCATGACCGACGGTGTGGCCGTATTCGAGGACAAGGCCGAACCCGCGCTCGCTCGGATCCTGTCGCGCGATCTCGAATTTTTGCTCGAGGCTGAAGCGCAGCAGCTTGCGTAATCCTTCCTGGCACAGCATGTCGCCGCCGCGGATGGCCGCGAGGGCGTGTTCGTAATGCTCGCCGCCCAGCAGGATGGCGTTCTTGCAGTATTCCACCGCCGCCGCGCGCAATTGGCGGTCGGGTTCGGTGGCAAAGAAACGCGGATCGCAAAGCGCAGCCTCGGGAACGGCGAAGAGTCCCAAACGGTTCTTGCCGCCCGCGAAGTTCACCCCCTGCTTGTTCGAGACGATGACATCGCTCTGCGCCATCAAGGTGGTGGGCACGTGCACGAAGCGGATCCCGCGATACACCAGTCCTGCGGCGAGGCCCCCCAGGTTCAGCACGACGCCCCCCCCGAAGTTCACGATGACCGAGGATTTGGTCGCTCCACGGTCGAAAAGTTTTTCGCACAGGTTTTCGAGATTCGCAAGTTTTTTCTCGTTCTCGCCCTCGGGAACGAGAATGACTTCGGGAGCCAGGGCTGGCCCGAGCAGGTGAACCAGAAACGAGCCGTACAGGTCGAAGACATGGGGGTCCGAGACAACGAACACCTTGTCGGGGGACAGTTCCCGAAGCACTGTCGGGAGGCGATCCACGGCGCCGTCGCCGAAGTGAATCGGCATCCCGCCGGTCAAGGGAGAAGCCCATGTTTCCATGGGCATGGCCACTTTGGGCGAAGCCTCTTTTTGGGCGCCGGTGAGAGACGCTGCGTGAAGGACCATGAAAGATTCCGCGTCAGAAGGAACAGGGACCGGAAAACGATCCGGTTTGTAGATTAAGATACCCCTGAAAGCGTTTTTTCGGGCGTGAAAAAACAGGCAAGGCGGGCTAATCCTTGAAGAAACATCGACTTGTACCCCGCCTGACCTACTGCACGAACGTCCATCCGCTGCATGATTTCGCCGTTTGGCGCGAAAAAATCGGGTTTTTCGGCCCCGCAATCGGTGCCCTCCAAAAGCAGTCCCCGTTCCCCCTGGGGCTGTGGTTCAATGAAAAGGTCCTTTCCAGCGCCTATCCCGGGGGGGTGGCCCCCCTGATCCGCGATTTTCAGGACTGGAAGGTGTCCACTTTCACCTTCAATGCGTTCCCCTACGGAAACTTCCACGAACCCGTGGTCAAGCGCAAGGTTTATCTCCCTGACTGGACGGATCCCGCCCGCCTCGGCTACACGCGTCGTTGTGCCGGGCTGCTCGCCGCGCTCCTCCCCGAGGACGAGGCGTACGGGTCGATCTCGACCCTGCCCCTCGGTTGGCGGGAGGAGTGGACGGAGGAAATGTCCGAGGTGGCTGCGGCGGCCCTGGTCGAGCTCGCCGTGTCCCTGCGCGCCCTGCGTGACCGCACGGGGAAGACCATCGTCCTTGCCATCGAGCCGGAGCCCGGTTGCGTGCTCGAGCGCACTGCGCAGGTCACCGCCTGGTGGCACGGATTCCTGCGCCCCGCGGCCCGCGCCGCCGAGGCGGAGGACGCCGTGCAGGAACACATCGGACTGTGCTACGACACCTGCCACCAGGCCGTGCAGTTCGAGGATGCGGAGGCGTCCCTGGCGGCGCTGTCGAAGGCCGGCATTCGCATCGCCAAGATGCAGCTCTCCAGCGCGATCGAGTTCCCCGCGGACCCCGAGGGCGTGACGCGGACGGCGCGCGAAGCCTTCGTCGAAGCGAAGTTCCTGCACCAGACGCGGGTGAAGACTCCGGAAGGGATTTTCGAGCTCGACGATCTTCCGCAAGCCTTGAATGCAGGCCCTGGACTGCTCGCCCACCCCTGGCGCGTGCATTACCATGTTCCCGTGCACGCGGATTCATTGCTGGACAACTCCGGAATCCGCACCACCCGCGACGAGATGTTGCGCGCGCTCCGCTACGCCCTCAAGCACGAGCTGTGCGCGCACTTCGAGGTCGAGACCTACACGTGGAGCGTGCTTCCCGAAGAACACCGCCCGATGAACGACGAAGAACTGGCGAAGGCGATTGCGAGGGAGCTGGACTTCGTGAGGGAACGGGAGCCGACGGCCTTCGGCCTGAATTACGAATGACGAATGACGAATTACGAATTGAATACATGGGGCAAGCTTACGATGAACTGCGTGGCGAGTCTTGTTGGTTCTTGGACATTCTTGGCTCAACGCATTGATTCTTCACTCGTAACTCGTAATTCGTAATTGGAGAAACAGATGACCACACCGAACCTCCGTCCCACCGCCGTCCTGAACATCGTCGGGCTCACGCCCTCGCTGATCGGCGCGCATACGCCGCACCTCAAGTCCTTTCGTGATCGAAACACGATCGCTCGCCTGCATGAACCATTTCCTGCGCTGACCTGCACCAGCCAGGCGCAGATGCTCACCGGACTGACCCCCTCCGGCCACGGAATCGTCGGAAACGGCTGGTACTTCAAGGATCTCGCCGAGGTCGGGTTCTGGAAACAGAACGATGGCCTGATTCGTGGCGAGAAGGTGTACGAAGCCTTGAAGCGGCGGTATCCGGAGTTCACCTGCGCGAAGATGTTCTGGTGGTACAACATGTACTCCAACGTCGACTGGTCCGCCACGCCGCGCCCGCATTACCCCGCCGACGGCCGCAAGGTGTTCGACATCTACACAGGCCCCATGGAATTGCGCGACGCGCTGGTGAACGAACTCGGACCGTTTCCCTTCCACGCCTTCTGGGGCCCGGCGGCGGGCATCAAATCCTCCGAATGGATCGCCGCCAGCGCGAAGTGGGTGCAGGAGTACAAGCGGCCGACGCTCAATCTCGTCTATCTTCCCCATCTCGATTATTGCCTCCAGAAATACGGCCCCGGAGCCCCCGAGATCACTCCCGAGTTACGCAAGATCGACGCCGTTGCCGGCGACCTGATCGAATTTTTCGAGAAGCAGGGGGTGCGCGTCCTCATCGTCTCGGAGTACGGGATTTCTCCGGTGACGCGTCACGTTCACCCCAATCGCATCTTGCGGCGGGCCGGGCTGCTCGAGGTGCGCCCGAGCCTGACATGGGAGCTTCTCGACGCGGGCGCGAGCAAGGCCTTCGCGGTTGCCGACCACCAGATCTGCCACATCCACGTGAACGACAAGTCGCGGCTCAACGACGTGATTTCCCTGTTCGAAAGGGAGCCGGGCCAAAAGCATGTGATCCACGGCGAAGACCGCAAGCGCTTCGGACTGGACCACGAGCGCGCTGGCGACATCATTCTCATGGCGGAGCCTGATACGTGGTATACGTATTACTACTGGGAAGACGATGCCAAGGCGCCCGATTTCGCGCGTTGCGTCGACATCCATCGCAAGCCGGGGTACGATCCCTGCGAGTTGTTCCTTGATCCCGCGCAGCCGCTGGCGAAGGCGAAGATCGGCTTGACCTTGCTCAAGAAAAAACTGGGGCTGCGCTACTACATGGATGTGATTCCTCTCGACCCGTCGCTGGTGAAGGGATCCCATGGAACCCCGGCGGAGAACGCGGCCGAGGCACCGCTGTTGATCGGGGACGGCTCCCTGTGGGGCGGCGCCAAAGAGTTGCCGATGGCCGCCGTGCGGGACGTGATGATGCGGTCGGTGGAGTCGTAGGGGCGAATAATCATTCGCCCCTACCTCGCGCACGTCCCGCACGGGCCCCCAAACAGCCTATAAACGGCACGGGATCCCCCCCGATCCCCCTGATCGGAGTTAAATTTGACTGTTCCCTTTCGGGACAGCCCGGAGCCTTCGTTTGCAGACCCTGACCGATTTCCTCGCCTCTGCCCCCAAACCCCACCTCGCGAAGCTATTTCGGCGCGACAACCCGGATGCTGGCTTGGTGGCAGGAGGGATGGTCGCCGAAGCGGTGCGCGCGCACGCGCTCGACCCGAAGCGGATCGCGGCCGTACTCGATGCCCTCGAGCCCTCCGGGCGCCGCCTGCTGATGGGGATTTACGCCTCGGAAGAGCGGGGAATGCTTGAAACCGAACTGGCACGCGCTTGCGAGGAAGGTGCTCCTGCTGCGGCGCACTATCTGGCGTTGCTCGAATATGAACTGCTGGTTGCGCGCCGTGAGGGAGAACACCGCAGCTATCACGGATTTCGCGAGGCAGTGTCACTTGTGTTGCCGCGCCTGCTGGAGGAGTTCGCGCCTGCCGAAGAGGCGCCGCCCCAGGCAGCCTGGATTTCGAATGCGTCGCACGTTGTTTCCCACTTCTGCCATTTTCTTGCGCGCGTGGGCCGCGGTGACCTGAAGCTGACGCAAAACGGCGAGTTGCACCGGAAGAGCCTGATGGAGCTTGCCCGGGGCTTCGGCAGCGGCGCAATGCTGTCGCCGGTGACCGCGGAGGAGGAGGCCGGATTCCTGTTTCGCTTCGCGATCGACTCCGACTTGTTGCTCGAGGAAGAAGGGCTTTTGCGCCTCTCCCCATCGGCAGCGGAGTGGCTCGAGGACGGTGGAGAGGAGGTCGTCCGTCGGCTGCGCGGGTGGTGGCAGCGCAAACGCGTTCGGGGGCTTTCGCGCCTGCTCGGGATTCTCGCTGCGGACTCCGGGGCGGCACGTGGCGTGATGAACCTGGCACCCCTTTTCTCGGTTTATGAGGGATGGGACAAGATGCGTGCGCGCCCCCGTTCCGAGTTGCAAACCTGGGAAAACCTGCCGCGATTGCTGCGCGAACTCTGGATTCTCGGCGGCATCGAGTTCGCGATGCAACGCGGTCGTGTTCGCTGGGCGCGTGTGCCTTTGGATGGAGATGCCGCGCTTGATTCTGCGGCAGCCACGGAGTCCGCGCGTGGCCTGCCCAACTTCGAGGCACTGGTGCCTGCCGGCGTGCCGCTCGGACGCCTCTTCCAGATCGAGTTGCTGGCCGTGCGCGAGAACGACGAGCGCATGACCCGCTACCGGTTCACGAAGGACTCCGTGGTCGCCGGCCTGCGTGCCGGCGTCGCCGTGGTGTCGCTCGAGGAACTCGCGGCCTGGCTCGGATTCGAGGAGCCGGCGCGCCGCGTGCTCGCGGAATGGGCGGCCACCTATGCCTCCGCGGTGTTCAGGGAGGTTTTCGTGCTGCGCGTGCGCGACGCGGTCCGGTTCTCCGAACTGGAGGCGTTTCCCCGCTTCATGGATCTCGTGGTCGAGGTGATTCCGGGATACGGTTTCGTCATGAGTCGTGGCGCGCGCGAGGCTGCACGCGAGCTGCTGCAGGCCTTCGATCTTCAGCCCGGTGACGAAGCCGCGTCGCCCGGGTCACGTCGGCCCGTATCCGCCCCGGAGGGCGACCCATCGTGGTCATTGCCCGTGTTCAGTCACGGCGAAACGGCCTATCGTCATGCCGCGCCCGCGCGCAAGCCGGCCGTTTCGGCACTCGCGAAGGAGGAGCGCGAGAAGGCGGAGACGCCTGTTCATCGCCTGCGATCCCTGGAGGGTGCCATCGCCGCCCAGCGCAGCGTCGAGTTCGTTTACGCATCAGGGACCGCGCGCATCCGCGTGCAGCCCCTGCATGTGCTGCGTAACCGGGAGCCGATGAAGTTGATCGCCGTGGACCTGGCCTCGGGACATCGCAACGAGTACGTGATCGATCAGGTCGCGGCGTTGAAGGTGGTTGGTGATTAGTCACGCGGAGAACTTTGTAAGGGCGACCCGCAGGTCGCCCTTACAAAGGGTGTGGTGAGCAGGATGAGCGGATTCCAGGGGTTGAGCGGCGGAGTCAAGGATGGTAATCTGTACCCTGAAGGAGCATTGTAATGTCCATGAAGATTTGGCTTGCGTCGCCGCGGGGGTTCTGCGCCGGAGTGCAGCGCGCCATCAGCATCGTCGAGAAGGCGCTGGAGAAATTCGGGGCCCCCGTGTACGTTCGCCACGAGATCGTGCACAACAAGTTCGTGGTCGAGCAGTTGCGCGAGAAGGGCGCGGTCTTCGTGACCGAACTCGACGAGGTACCATCCGGAGCCGTGGCCATCTTCAGCGCGCATGGCGTCCCCGTCGCGGTTCACGATGATGCGGAGCAGCGCAAGCTGGTGACCGTCGATGCGACCTGTCCCTTGGTCAAAAAGGTTCACTCCTCCGTGCAGCGGCACTACAAGAACAAGCGACGCATCTTGCTCATCGGGCACCGCGGGCACCCCGAGGTGATCGGCACAATGGGGCAGCTCGAGCCCGGAGAGATCATTCTGGTCGAGACTCCCGAAGACGCCCGCAGCATGCCGGATCCCGATGCCGAAGAGTTGGCGTACACCACGCAGACAACCCTCTCCATCGGCGAGACTCGCGACGTGATCGAGGCCCTCAAGGCACGCTTCCCTCACATCAAGGGGCCGGAGAAGGGCGACCTGTGCTATGCGACCACCAACCGCCAAAGCGCGGTGGAACAGATGGCGCAGAAGGTCGACCTGCTTCTCGTGGTCGGTTCCAAGAACAGCTCGAATAGCAACCGGCTGCGTGAACTCGGCGAACAGCTCGGCAAGACGGCCTATCTCATCGACGGGCCGCAGGATCTGAAGCGTGAGTGGTTCGAGGGCGTGGAGAACGTCGGCATCTCCTCAGGGGCATCGGCGCCCGAGGTGCTGGTCCAGGACGTGGTGCGCTGGCTCCAGAAGGAGTTCCCGGGTAGCACGGCCGAGGATTACGTGATTCTGGAAGAGAATGTGCGGTTTTCCCTCCCGCAGGTGCTGGCCGACGTTTGACCCCGCCACCGGGGGCGACCGGGCAGGATCTCCCCATTTTCAGAAATTCGGGGGGTTTCTGCGGGATTTCCCCCGTGGCCGGGGGCATGTTCAGGGCCTAATCCCTTGTGAATCCTTGATTTCCGCACGGGTTTTGTTAGGTTTCACGACCCAATTTTTCAGGTTTTCGCCGGGTTTTGTGATCCGGTGTTTGCAAAAAGAGGCAACGATGAGCCGCACATGTGACGTCACCGGAAAGAAGCGCCAATCGGGAATGCAGGTTTCCCACGCCATGAACCACACGCGCAAGTGGTTCGAGATCAACATTCAGAAGAAGCGCTTCTGGGTGCCTTCCGAGAACCGCTGGGTTTCCCTGCGCGTGAGCGCGGCGGGCATTCGCTACATCGCGAAGAACGGCATCGAAGCCGCGCTGAAGCAGGCGAAGAAGCTCAAGCTCGAGAAGGCGTAAGCCTCGTCACCCCGGCCCCCGAAGGGGACAAACAAAAAACCCCGGTCCAATGGACGCGGGGTTTTTTGTTTGTCCGGAGGCATGTCCGGGTTGATTGCGATGGGATTATAACAGTCGCATCAGCACCGAGAAATCCTCATCGCCCCAACCGTTTGCCATGCCCTTGTCATAAAGCTCCTTGAGTTTTTGCAATTGGGGGAGCTCCAGCGGACCCGCGCTCTCCAGCGCGAGCCGCAAATCCTTGTCCATGTGCTTGAGTGAAAACTGCGGGGAGTAGTCGCCCGCCTTGAGCTTCGGCTCCTTGAGGTCCGACACGCCCGAGCGCGAGGCATTGGCATGCAATGCGTCGAAAAAGACGTCATCCGATATCCCCGCGGCCCGGGCGAAGCGCAGGCTCTCGGAGAGCCCCCCCATCACCATGGCGATGTTCATGTTCATCGCCAGCTTGAGCGCCGAGGCGCTGCCCAGCGGGCCGATGTGCACAAGCTTGTGCGCGATGCGCGAGAGCAACGGCCAGGCCTGTTCCACCAATTGCGCATCGCCACCGAGATAGAAGACGGTCTTGCGCTCTTCCGCGGCGGGACGGCTGCCGGTGAAGGGAGCCTCAAGAAAGCGCGCGCCGGTTTTCTCCACGCGCGCAGCGAACGTCTTCGTCCACTCCGGCGAGATGGTGGTGGACTGGATCACGAGTTGTCCCGGACCAAGCGCGGGTTCGATCCGGTCCAGTGTTTCTGCGACCGAATCCGGATCGGCGAGCACGAGAATCACGAACTCAGCACCGCGCACCGCTTCCGCAGGATCAGCGACGAAGCCGGGGAAATCCTTTGGCGTGCGGTTCCAGACCTTGAGCTGAACCTTGTCCTCAACAAGATTACGCGCCCAGCACTTGCCGATGATGCCGAGGCCGAGGAGAGCGACGGAAGGGGAGGGCTGTGCGGGCATTCGCGTCTCCAATTACGAGTTACGAATTACGAGTGGAGAACGATGCGGCCTGGTGCCGCAGGCTACTTGTTCGGCTGCACTGTGCAATGGCATTGTATGTCGTGCTCCTGTGTTCTACTCGTAACTCATAACTCGTAACTCGCGCGGCGTCAGCCGCGCGTCAACGGCTTGTACTGAATCCTGTGCGGCGTGTCGGCGTCGATCCCGAGCCTCTTCCGGCGGTTCTCTTCGTACGCCTGGTAGTTGCCCTCAAACCACACCACCTGCGAGTCGCCCTCGAAGGCGAGAATGTGGGTGGCAAGGCGGTCGAGGAACCAGCGGTCGTGGGAGATGATGACGGCGCAGCCCGAGAATTCGGAGATGGCCATTTCGAGCCCCTGCAGGGTATCCACGTCGAGGTCGTTGGTGGGTTCGTCGAGCAGCAGCAGGTTGCCACCGGTTTGCAGTAGCTTCGCGAGGTGCACGCGGTTGCGCTCGCCGCCCGAGAGATCCTTGACCTTCTTCTGCTGGTCGCTGCCGCCGAAGTTGAATTTGCCCACGTAGGCGCGGGCATTGACCTCCACGCCACCCTCTCCACCGAGCTTGATCAGGTCCTTGTCCCCCCCGGCGATTTCGGTGAACACCGTGTTCTCCCCGTTGAGTGTGTCGCGGCTTTGGTCGACATATGACAGTTTCACGCTGTCGCCGACGCGCAGCTCGCCCGCATCCGGCTTCTCTTGTCCGGTGATGAGGCGGAACAGCGTGGTCTTGCCCGCGCCGTTGGGGCCGATGACTCCGACGATGCCCGCCTTGGGAAGATTGAAGCTCAGGTTTTCGAACAGGAGCTTGTCGCCATAGGCTTTGGCCAGGCCCTTGGCCTCGATCACGAGGTCGCCAAGGCGTGGCCCCGGCGGAATCGAGATCTGTGCACCCTTGAGTTTTTCCGGCGTGGCTTGTTTCACCAGGTCTTCATAGGAGGAGAGGCGCGCCTTGCCCTTGCTCTGCCGCGCCTTGGGGGACATGCGTACCCACTCGAGCTCGGCCTTGAGCTGGCGCTGGCGTCGGCTTTCTTCCTTCTCCTCCTGCGCGAGGCGCGCGGCCTTTTGTTCGAGCCACGCGGAGTAGTTGCCCTCGTAGGGGTAGCCGCGGCCGCGGTCGAGCTCCAAGATCCAGCCGACGACGCTGTCGAGGAAGTAGCGGTCGTGGGTGACGAGGATGACGGAGCCCTTGTAGGCGGCGAGGTGCGTTTGCAGCCACGCCACGGACTCGGCGTCGAGATGGTTGGTGGGTTCGTCGAGCAGCAGCAGGTCGGGTTTCTCAAGCAGCAGTTTGCAGAGCGCGACGCGGCGCTTTTCACCGCCGGAGAGGTTGGTCACGGGGGAGTCGGGCGGCGGCAGGCGCAGGGCGTCCATGGCGATTTCGAGGTGGCGGTCGAGCTCCCACAGATCCTGGGCTTCGATCTGGTCTTGCAGCTTGCCCTGTTTGTCGAGGAGTTTTTCCATTTCGGCGTCGGTCATCTCTTCGCCGAGCTTCATGGAGATCTCTTCGAAGTCCTTCAGCAGTTTTTTGCTGGCGGCCACGGCGAGCTCGACGTTCTCTTTCACCGTGAGGTTGGGGTCGAGCTGGGGTTCTTGCGAGAGGTAGCCGACGGTGCGGCCGTTCTCCAGCCAGGCTTCGCCGTCGAAGTTGGTGTCGATGCCGGCCATGATTTTCATGAGCGTCGACTTACCGGCGCCGTTGTAGCCGATGATGCCGATCTTGGCGCCGTAGTAGAACGACAGGGAGACGTTGTCGAGGACCTTTTTCGCCGGGGGGTAGGTCTTGGACAGGCGGTGCATGTAGTAGATGAATTTTTCGGCCATTTTGGGCATCCAGGTCAGGGGAAGAGGCAAAAATCAGGGAGATTTGGAGGGGGGAAAGGTAGGAAAGGCCGGGAGATCCGGGACTGCACCATGAAGGTCGCCGGAGGTGAATGAGTCAAATGGTATGGGGGGCGTATGCGACGGAGCAATGGGTCAGGATGAGGCTGAAACTTCAATATGGAGTCAGGTATACGCACTTATGTGCGTGTAGATACAATATGAGGGCAAAATGATCCTATATTATCTCCAAGGTTTCATATGGAGTGGATCTATGCGTGCGGGAACTTATCAACGGCAACCGACAGGTTATCGAGCCTTCGTTCCGACCAAGCTGCCGCCTACACCTCCCGTCCGGTTTGAAGGGAAGCTTCAGGGCTTGCTGTCGCGGGCAGATCGTGCCT
>JBJHDK010000032.1:0-26889 GCA_050486505.1 Fibrobacteria bacterium
ACAGGTCGAGAGCCTGGCGATCCCCGATGCGCAGGGGCTCGGGGTGCATGAGCTCGTCGACATAGGTGCGGTAGCCGCGGTCGGTCGGAAGCCTGCCGGAGGAGGTGTGGGGCTGCGCGACGAATCCGCGCTCTTCGAGATCGGCGAGGGTGTTGCGAATGGTCGCACTGCTGGCGCGCAACACGGCGCTTTGGCTGAGCACCTTGGATGACACCGGCTCCGCGCGCACGATGTAATGGTCCACCAGGGCGGTGAGGACCTGGCGAGCGCGGGGGTTGAGGGAATCTTTGTGGGCCATGGGTTTTTGGGAATCCTCCCCCCTAGCCCCCCTCCACCTTGTCGCTGCGCGAAGGTGGAGGGGGGAAGGTCGAGGGTGTTTTGGGTGAGGTAATGACAGCACGAATCCTGTTCAGAAGTTCTTGCGGATTCGACTCCAGTTCTTCCGCTGTGATACGGACAAACCGGAGGCCATGCCGTTCGAGAATTGCCTGGCGTTTGGCGTCGTATTCTTTCTGATGCTCGTGAATACCACCGTCGATCTCAACTGCAAGCTTGTGCTCGAAACAGTAGAAGTCGAGGATGAACCCGCGAAAGACGAACTGCCTTCTGAACTTGAGATTCATGAAGCTGCCGCGACGCAGCATGTTCCAAGCGATCTTCTCGGTGAAGGTTTCGCTGCGCCTCAACTCACGCGCAAAAAGTGTCTTCGCGAAATTCTTCGGCACGATAAAACCCTTTAGACCTTCCCCTCTCCAACTCCGTTGGAGAGGGGCAAGGGGTGAGGATTTTTGCGCGCCCCGCCGCGCACGTGAGAGCTGCCTGCGAAGTGATGTGTTCTTGAGGCCATGCGAAAAGCATACACCCGCGCGATGGATCCGGCAGGAAGGGGATGTGACGGGGGTCACGGGCGACGGGAGGTTTTTTTGTTCGTCTTCAACGGCGCAGTCCGTGCGGACAAGGACATGATCGAAAGAGCCCTCAGCGACCTTGTAGGCGATACGGTCGGGCGGGAAGCGGAAGGTACCGAGAAGGGCGATGGTGGGAGTCATGATAAGGTCCTACTGAAAAACCTCGTTACCGATTCTTCTTCCTTTGCTCAACATCAACTCTATCTGCAACTTGATCAGGCACAAACATCCTTTGGGGGGTTACATCGAAAAAACTCAAGTGAAATGCAGTTATGGGGGTGTTAGGACGAATAATCACCCATCGATCACTTAATTCATCGGAAGAAAAGTCGAGTGGAATGTTGACATCATTCGGGTCTTCATCTATGTGAAAGGATCCCCTGACAACTTCATGCAACTTATATCCGTTCGCAAAAACTTCGATTCGATGCACCTTGCTAGCGAAAGACTTGTTCAAAAAAAGAACAAAGCTCGCATCATCTAGGTCGCGCAATACAAGAGATGGCTCCAATCGAATAAAGGTGTCTTTCCCATACGAAAGCGGAAGGGATTTAATCTGAGATAGGCCAATGGAAGTGGTCGTGCTTATGCGCTTATATCCCGAAGGACCCTCAAGATCATCCCAACTAATCTGATCCTGCTTCTCTATAATCTTTTCCCATTGTGCACCACATATACCAGACTTGATGCCAGCGGGATGTGAAAAGTTTACTGGAGCTCCATCTCTCTGAAGCCTTTGTGGTCTATCTGAAAGACCGAACAAGAGTCCCCAAATTTTTTGTTTCGGCTCTTTAAGCAAAACTGAACAAAAAGACCGGAAATGACCTATATCATCACCAGAATACTCTTTATCCAACTCTAAAGAGACCGTAAGGTACTTAAGGGGGCCTTGGGCTTCTTGGAAAAAGAGCACCCTATCAAGAGTCATTTCGAGCTTACCAAAACCAGTGGAAACTATCGACTGAATATCATCACCCCAACGCGCAAAGAAACTCGCCTGCTCCTCTTCCGAAAGGGAAATGTTTAGGTATTGGAATCGAATCGAAAATCCATGTGGGCTATCAAGTTCAACTCGCAAGCGCTCTCGATCGAATATCTCGACGTGCTTTAAGCCACGACCCTTTGCAACTTTAATAAACGCATCTTTCTCTCCGATTGTAAAATTGATATTCGTAAAGAACACGAAGACTTCGGGAGGACTGCTTGCGGAAAGCGCGCTGTCTAAGTCTTCATAAAATTTTTTCGAGATTGCAGCTTTATGCTCCTTGGTGTCGCTGGCTTGATTCCTAAAACCAACCGCACCAAATACGGACAGCTCTCCACGAAAAACTGCCTCGATATCGCGTCCGCCATCACGGCCACCACGAGGATGTCTTGGACGGACATCTGAGAATCTTTTGTCGGTTGATAAAACAGCTAGACAAAGTCGCTCCCTATTCAGCTGATCTGTATCCAAATAGCTTTTGAGTTTTTCATCAGTTGCATAGGTTTTGTCGGACACGCTTCCTCCATTACTGCTAAGACTAACTGATAAAACAAAAAATCCCCCGACCCGTTTCCGGACCGAGGGATTCGATCGTCACGATGCAAAACCCTCGCGGGTTTTACATCATGTCCATGCCACCCATTCCGCCCATGCCGCCCATTCCGGGGCCGCCGGCGGGCGCGGGCTTGTCTTCCTTCTTCTCGGCGATCAGGCAGTCCGTCGTCAGCAACAGGCCCGCGATCGAAGCCGCGTTCTGCAACGCCGTAATGGTGACCTTGGCGGGATCGATCACGCCTGCCGACACCAGCTTTTCGAACTGACCGGTCCGAGCGTTGTAGCCGAAGTCGTCCTTGCCTTCCTTCACCTTGTGCGCGATCACCGAAGGCTCGGCACCCGCGTTGGCCGCGATCTGGCGGAGGGGCTCTTCGATGGCGCGGCGCACGATGGCGGCGCCCACGGCTTGGTCACCCTCGAGCTTCAGCCCGTCGAGCGCCTTCACGGCGCGCACCAGGGCCACACCGCCTCCGGCAACCACACCGGACTCCACCGCCGCGCGCGTAGCGTGCAGGGCGTCGTCGACGCGATCCTTCTTTTCCTTCATCGCGGTCTCGGTGGCCGCACCGACCTCAATCACCGCCACACCGCCGGCCAGCTTGGCCAGACGCTCTTGCAGCTTCTCCTTGTCGTACTCGGAGGTGGTGTCTTCGATCTGCTTGCGGATCTGGCCCACGCGCGCCTTGATGTCGGCCGTCTTGCCGGCACCGTCGACGATGGTGGTGTTGTCCTTGTCGACATTGACGGTCTTGGCCTGGCCGAGGTCGGCCATGGTCGCCCCGTCGAGCTTGAGGCCGGTCTCCTCGGAGATCACGCGCCCGCCGGTGAGGATGGCGATGTCTTCGAGCATGGCCTTGCGACGATCGCCGAAGCCCGGAGCTTTCACGGCGCACACCTTCAGGGTGCCGCGCAGCTTGTTCACCACGAGGGTCGCCAGCGCTTCGCCGTCGATGTCCTCGGCGATGATCAGCAAGGGTTTGCCGCTCTGCGCCGCCTTCTCGAGGATGGGGAGCAGGTCCTTCATCGCGGAGATTTTCTTGTCGTGGATCAGGATGAGGGCGTTCTCGAGCACAGCCTCCATCGAATCCGGATTCGTCACGAAGTAGGGCGACACGTAGCCGCGGTCGAACATCATGCCCTCGGTGACTCGCACCTTGGTCTCGGAAGATTTCGCTTCCTCGATCTGGATCACGCCGTCCTTGCCGACCTTGTCCATGGCCTCGGCGATGAGCTCGCCGATTTCCATCTCGTTGTTGGCGGAAATGGCGGCGACCTTGGCCCACTCTTCCTTGGTCTTGACGGGCTTCGCCATCTTCTCGACTTCCTTCACCAGCGCATCGGCGGCGGCATCGATGCCGCGCTTCAGCTCGATCGGCGAGCCACCGGCGATCACCAGCTTGAGGCCTTCGGTGACGATGGCCTGGGCCAGCACGGTGGCGGTGGTGGTGCCGTCGCCCGCGACGTCGGAGGTCTTGGAGGCGACTTCCTTCACCATTTGCGCGCCCATGTTTTCATACGCGTCTTCGAGCTCGATCTCCTTGGCGACGGACACACCGTCCTTGGTGATCGTCGGCGAGCCGAAGCTCTTGGCGAGCACGACGTTGCGCCCCTTGGGGCCGAGGGTGATCTTCACGGCGTTGGCGAGCTTGTCGACGCCACGCTTCAGTGCGGCACGTGCGGCCGCGTCAAAAATGAGTTGTTTGGCCATGTGATTTTCTCCTGTGTTGGGGCGAGCCGCGGCTCGCCCTTACGTGATTTTTTGTGTGGAATTCCTGACTTAGATGATTGCGAGGATGTCGCTCTCGCGCATGATGAGCAAATCCTTGCCATCAACCTGCACCTCGGTGCCCGAGTACTTGCCGTACAGCACGACGTCGCCCTTCTTCACTTCCATCTTGATCAGGGTACCATTGTCAGACGCCTTGCCCGGGCCTGCGGCAATGATCTTGCCCTTCTGGGGCTTTTCCTTGGCATTATCGGGGATGTACAGACCGCCTGCGGTCTTCTCCGCGGCTTCAAGCGGCTCCACAACAACGCGGTCAGCGAGAGGTTTGATGCTCATGGCATTCTCCTTTTGAGGTTTATGGTTCTTTTTCACCCGGCGGCCCGTCGGATTAGCAGATCGTTCGCCGGAGTGCTAAAGGGCGGAGTCAATTTAAAAGCGAAAAAAGGCAAAGTCAAGGGTAAAGGCTCGTCGTGACAGACCGGAAACTTCCGTGTCCGTTTCGTTTTGAAGCAGTCTGGGTTGTTGGAGAAACCAGCCACAATGGATGGGGGGATCCCGGGAGGGCGTACCCAAGGGGGTGGGTTGTTCTCGAGAGGGCGGGGAAGCAGGGGGACCCCCTGCGAGGCGCGACTTACTGAACGAGCGCGAAGCGCTGGGTGCGCACCGAAGTCCCCGCGCGCAGTTCCAGGATGTAGGAGCCGCGTTGGCCGTCGAAGCGGACCGTTTCGACGTGGCCGCCCGCGGAACGATGGCCCAGCATCGCCCGGGACACGACCTGGCCGCGCAGGTTGAGAATGCGATACGACACGGGCACCGCCTCGGGCAGGCCGTATTGCAACGACAGGGTCCCCGCTCCCGGGGTGACACGCAGGGAGACGCTCGAGGGAACCGCGGGCTCGGGCACCGTGCGCGCCGCTTCGCCGGTACCCTCGAACCCGGGCTTCGAAAGCGAGCCCGGGCCGTCGACGCGCAGCGACACATAGCCGCCGGGTTCGACCTTGAAGCCCCCGTACATCGTGATGGTGCTCGTGGCGCGCAAGCTGGCTTCACCACCGGAGGCGATGGTGACGCCCGAGAGCGTGAAGATGGTTTCGCCCACGACATCGGCATACTCGTGCGCTTTCACGGTCTTGTTCATGACCAGCGCATACTGCTGCGGCGTGCGGAACGACGCGACCGCATGCCGGCGCTCATTGTGCACCCGCGTGCAATTCGCCGTCTGGTGATCGCCGCGCGGCGTGCCGAGATAGGTCAGGTTGGGGTTGGAGAACCAGCGTCGACGATCGTTCTGTAGGCTTGGAAGACCGCCGCTCATGACGTCTCCCCACCACACCCCATCCTGCGTCATATAAATGTGCCCATGAGAATAGGGAAAAGGAGAGTAACCATGAGACAGTTCTTCGTTGTGCGCACAGCCAAAGACATGTCCCAACTCATGAGCCGCTGTATATGTCAACCGCACACGATCCCACCTAGCAAGAGCGAAAGCGTAATCACTCCCCACGGGCCCCGTGGACCCCTCAGGAATAATGATTGTCCCGCTATGAGAGGAGCGGTTTGTGACCAGTAAAACAACGTCCGCTGCATAAAGGTCGCGCAATCCCGGAATATTGGAAAAAGCACCTTGGCCTGACCTGAGATTCGCAAGGTCATTTTCCATGACATTCGTCTCGGTATAATTCGCCTTCACGATTCCCGCCAGCTCCACCCGCGGCATCGCGAGCCCGCCTGCAGGGCTGTTCAGGTAAATCTCGTTCGTCAAATCAACCGCATACTCCGAGATGTAATCGGTCAGCGCGGTCGAGTGGTAGCCGGAGTAGGCAAGAATCGCGGACTCCGCCGCGGGCGTGTAGACGACGAGAAGGCGGTAGGTGGCCGCATGCACATGAACCAGCGCGCCCAGCAACAGGGCGAACCCGAAGGTTTTAACGGAAACGAAGCGCTTCATCTTAGTGCCCGCCCACGGGAATGGGATTGCTCTCGGGCTCGAGCGTTTGTGCATCGAGCTCGGTGATCACGTGCGTGCGATCCGAGAGCGCGGCCGGGTCGATGGTATACACCTTGCCCCGCAGCGAAATGCGGCCACTGACGCTGCCATCGCGCCGCACGAAGAGGATCACGTCGCTCCCCGGGACACCCGCGACATGGCCGGTATGCAACTCCTTGGGGTAGCCCCGACCGCGCCCTTCGAGCGCGCGCTTGTTGCCGATGGCCGCGACGACCTGGACGTCGGCGAAAAGGGTGAGAGTCACCGTGTCGGCCTCGAAGGCTTCGGGCTCGACGCCCAGCAAACCTTGCCGCACCACGCCGGGGCGATCCTTGGCGCGCTGCAAGGCCTCCGCGACACGGGAGTTCTCCGAGGCAACTGAAAGCGGGCGTTCCATGAAAGCATGGGGGCGGTTCCCTTGCGCGTGCAACGCGGAAGCCGCCGCAGCGACGCAAAGCATCAAGGCGATGCACGGCCTGGCGGAAGGCGCCATCTCAACGCTCCTGAAGCTGGGCCTTGAGCGCCTCGATCTGTTCCTGCTGCTCCTGGATGGCCTTGATGAGCACGGGAATGAGATTGATGTATTGCACGGCCTTGTATTCCGTCGCGGGTTGGGTGGGGTCAAGCTTCCCGCTCTCATCCACGGCCGGGCGCGTCACCGTCTTCACCAGCTCGGGGAAGACCTCCTCCAGCTCCTGGGCCACCACACCGAAGCGGGGATGGGTCGCGGGGCTCTTGCCGCGCGCCGAAAAGGCCGGGGACATTTCATAGGTGCGCGGGCGCACGCGCATCACCCGGTCGAGCGACGATGCCATCGGCGCGATGTTGCGCTTGGCGCGCTCATCCGAAAAGGTGAGGTATTCGTGGGCGATGACCGAACCTTCGAAGTATCCCGCCCAGTTTTCGTACCCGTACCAGGCATTGCCATACACGCCGATGTTGTAAAACCCGCCGACGGCCTCGCCGATCACGCCGATGGCTTCATAGCCACCGTCGTCAGATCGGCCATAGACGCCGTAGGGTCCCTTGCCATGCACACCGACGCCGGTTCCTTCGCCTTGCACGCCGGTGTTTCCCCGGCCATGGACACCGAAATACCCGGCACCAGCCACACCGGTATTAACGGCGGGCTGCGGAGCAGGGTACGCGGAAATCAGGCCCGAGAGCCCGACTGCACCGCCGACATTGTTCGAGGTCGCCATCACACCCAGGCGCTTGCCGGTCACCGTGACGGCGGGGTGTGCGCTGTTGGGGTTGCCGCCCGTGTAACGGATCTTCATGACGGTATCTGTAACAGCGGAGACGTCCACGCCTGGGACAGCGACAGCAGCATTTACGAAAGCCGCTATGGTAAAGAACAAGGCGTTACGCATACACAACTCCCAGCTACAGCAAGTAAACCTTAGTGTTCGTCACTTGAAAAAAGTGGTCTCGTTTTCCAATCCATCAGCGCTGCCTCAATCTGAATGACTGCCGGAAACTCATTGTAGCCCTTGAAGTCAAGGATGTACTGCCGACTCCATCCATGGCTCGACCGCATTTCCAGAGTCAGTTCACTTGGGCCCCAAGGAACGGTCGAAATAATAGCTGGTGTAACGCCATCGGTCTCGGCCAACATATCTGTACCGATGAAAACAATGACTCCTGGTTCACTTTCAAGGAAAGTATCATCACCAAAAAGCAAAATTTCCGTAGTAACGGGAGGAAACATGGTCAGCCTTCGCGACAACTCACGGGCTTGAACATCACCCGCAAATGCCATCAGCCCGAACTTCTCCTCCGACGCAATCACATTGTACTGCTTCGAAGCATCGAGCCCGCGGAAGGTAAATCGGCCTGAATCGTCCGTAATCGCCACTTTTGGCGCCGGAGCGCCAGCGAGTGACGGGTCGTGGTCGACTTCGAACAGCTTGACGCGTGCACCCGCCGTCGGAGACCCGGAGGCGTAAACGACTTCGCCGCTCAACGACGGCGTGATCGTCTCCGTGTCGGAACCGCCGCCCAGCATGCAGCCCGAAAGCAGCAAGACCGCGGAGAGTCCCCCGAACAGGCGCGCCGGCTTCATGCCGCACCCCCCTTGCCTTTTCCTGACCTTCCTGACTTGGCGGTTTTTGCGGCCTTTTGGGCAGATTCGGCCGCCGTCAGGGGGAAAAGGTTGAGATTGAGCTGAAAAACGCGATCCGCCTCGTCGTCGAGCCGGGCCAATTCGAGCAACTCCGATTTGAGCGCACGGATCTTGCGCTTGAAGAGATCAAGCGTTTTCGCCGAAATGCTGAACGTGGTGGACGACATCAGCCGTTCTTCGCTGGTAAAGCGCCCGAATGCCTCCGACGCCAGCAACAGCATGCGAAGCTGGAAATCGGAAACATCCTTGGCACTGACCTGACCGTCGGTTGTCAAGACCGGGTCAGTCGCATGCCAGATCCCTTGGGCGTCTTTGCGAACAAGGCCGAGGCGCAGCAGCAGGGCCACCGAGTCGCGCGCCTGCTTCGCGGTGATTTGCGGAACCATCCGCGCCGCGAGGTCATCGTAATCACCGTCGAAGCGAATGCACCCAAGCATCTCGCGCACGGCGCTGTGATACCATTCGGAATAGAACGCGTATTGGTCCTGACGCACGCGGCGCGTGTCGAACAGTCCCTTCAGCTTGGTCAGGCGCTCGAAGTAGAAGTTCTTCTCGCGAAGCGTTTTCGCCTGGTTGAAGAACACCAGGTTCTCGAAATACTCGGCGTCCCTGTCCTTCAGTTTCAAGGCCATGCAGGTCTTGAGCAGGGAGCCCTTGGTCAGGTTGCGCTTGCCCTCGATGACGTACTTGAAGTAAGCCGAAGAGTTGACGCCCGCGCGCTGGGACAAATAACGGAACGAGAAGTCCGGGTTGGCGGCCTTGTTGATTTCGTAATAATCCCGCAAGTACTGACGGTAATCGGAATACGTCAGCAGGTTGGGGAATGTCACCGAGCCTGAGTCCACCGGCTATCGTCCTTTCGTGCCGCGAAACGCGGTCCCGGATCTTGCGTCCTTGCCTGAAAACATGCGCGAAATCAGATGCTGATGTGGAAGACTTCGCGGCAACGCCGATCCCACGTGCACAAATCGACAAGGTAGAATCCGGGGTTGAGGCCGGTCGCATCCCATTCGATGTTGCGGCTGGAGCCATCAAAGGTGCCGCAAACCTTGCCGGAAACGTCGGAAATCCGCAGCTGCGCGCCCGTCTGGAAACGATTCGGGGGCAACACGAAACGCAATTTGCGGCCATCGCGCAGAATCATCGCGGCAAAGCTGCGCAATCCGTCCAATTCCTCCGTCCCCGCACGATCGACAAGGTCGAGATCGGGAAGAATGACGTTGAAGGCGCCCTTCAGCGAACCATCGACCTGCGCGTCGAGCGGAATGATGCACGACGTCGCGGCCTGGCTTCCGGTCCACTCGTCGTCGTGCAACGGGCCGGAGCCGTGGAAGTAGAGGCGCGTGACCAATTCCACCTGCTTGTCTTCTCCCCGCGGCAGCGTGAGACGGTAATGAACATGAGGCGCGCTCACGCAACCCCGCGATCCAGGATAATGCCCCGGCTTGATCGTCGAGAAAGAGTATTCACCCCTCTCACCGGTCTTGATCACCTGGCGGTGGGACATGCGCAGGGGGTTTCCAGGATGCACGCCGTGCTCAAGGCCGGGAGCGTACCGCCCTGTCACGTCTGCATGCCAGATCTCGATGGTGGCCCGGCTGACGGGACGGGAAGGGTCGAGAATTTTGCCGGAAAGGTGCAAGGGCGTTTCGGGTTCCCACGTTTCGGCGACGGGTTCGCGCTGCGACCAGTTGTTCACCGAGGCGCGCGATGCGCCGGTCGCGGCATTCGCACGCAGTTCGCGTTGAAGGGCCATCGCGGAGAAGAAGGACGCGGGGCCGTCGAAGCTCTCGACGCCTCCCATGCGAAGGGCGTAGCTCGAGCGTTCCAAGGGGTACGGAAGAGGGAATGTCATGACGAGAGAAAATAGGGGAAATCAACGGCTTATAGTGAACGAAGATTACACTTTCCGTTGCCATTTGTGAACGCTAAAACGCGAAAATTTGCTCAAATTGCGGGTTTGCCCCCCACGACTGGCCTGGTGAAGTTTTGTGAACGGCTGTTTTGGGGCGTTTTCCCGTTCACAAACCGTTCAGGGAAAGAAAAACCCTTGCGCCGGGGCAGGGACCTTGAACGCAAGATCACCGGCCATCTTTTCCGTCAACGCTCCGGGTTCATCCCGGTAATCATCGGCAAGCTGGAACGTTCCGAAGTGCATGCCCACCGCCTTCTTCGCACCGAGATCCTGAAACGCCCGCACCGCATCTTCAGGATCCATGTGGTAGTACCGCATGAACCAGCGCGGCTGGAAAGCGCCGATCGGCAACAAGGCAAGGTCTGGGCTCCCCCAGCGCTCCGCGATCATGTTGAAGTGGGGACCGTACCCCGTGTCGCCTCCGTGATACACCGTCGTCCCGTCGGGACCCGTGATGCCGAAGCTCCCCCACAAACTCTTGCGGCGATCGCGCAGGCCGCGGGCCGACCAGTGCTGCGCCGGAAGAAACGTCACCGTCAAACCATCCACCTCGATCGACTCCCACCAATCCATTTCGTGCACACGGCGCACCCCCGCCGACTCCAGAAGGGCCTTGTCTCCGAGAGGCACGAGGATCAACGGGTCGTCGCGTTCCGACAACGCGACCAGCGTCGGAAGGTCGAGATGATCGTAATGGTTGTGTGACACAACAACCACGTCCACCTTCGGGAGGCTATCGAACGGAACGCCCGGTGCATGCACGCGACGCGGCCCCACGAATCCGAAGGGAGACGCGCGCTCAGACCAAATCGGGTCCGTCAGCACGGTGGTCGCCCCGCTTTCTCCCGCAAAGCGCAGTACGAACGTGGAGTGGTTCACGAAGGTCGCGGCCACGCCGCGTCCGTCGCGCGGCTCATGCGCTTTGCCGATGTCGCTTTCGATCCAGGCGGGCCACGCCGGGCGACCGCCCTGCATCCGCCACCGGATCACGTCGCCGAGCGTCTTGTCCTCAACGGGCTCCCAGGGATTGAAGAACCGGTCGCCGTCGAAATGTTCGGAGACGGGGTAACGACCCGAGGCGTACACCACCCAGAACGAGAGCAGAACAGTGGTTGCCAGAATGCGGACTTTGCGTTTCATGGAGAGCAATCTACACGGCACGGAACCCCGGGAGGTTGCAGCGACGTAACCGCCGCCCCGACAGTGCCAGGTCCCGGCTCCACCCCCCCAAGACTCGTTCCACCAACAAGGGCGCACAGACCCCCTTGTTCTCTCTTCCCCTTTCCCACTGTTCACTGTTCACTGTTCACTTCCCATGCTACCCTTCCCCCCATGCAGCTCGCCCCCCTTCACCGCTTCGGCATCCCCGCCCTCGCGCTCGGCCAGGGCCTTTCGGAAATCGGCTTCGTGCTCGCGGTGCGCGCCGGCTTCCGGCACGGCGATTCCTTGCCGCTGCTGGCCGCGATCCTGCTGTGCGTCGCGCTCCGTTACCTGTTCCAGGATCGCGGTGCCGTGCTCGAGGCCGACGCCCTGCGCGCCACTGTTTCCCGGCTGCGCGCGAGGTTGATCGACGCAGTGCGCACCCACGCAGTGCCAGCGTACCGCCCCGACCAGCGACGCGCCTTCGAACGCGCCCTGCAGGAACACGTCCCCGCCGCCGCGGAAGGCCTGCTCTCACGGAGGCGCTTCGTCGGCGCGCTCTTGCAATGCGCCGTCTTTCTCCCCGTCCTGTTGCTGATCTCCGCGCGCATGGCCGCGCTGGGCCTCGTCTTCGCGGCCTTGCTGTGGCCGGTGCTGCGCTGGCGAAACCGCTCACTCCGCGGCCTCGAGTCCGCGGGCGAAACCGGCCGGCGCCTGGCGAAGGACGCGCGGGAGGACGTGGGGGCCTCGCTGGAAGCGCTTCCCGGGAAAGGGCTCGACGACGCCCTGCGCCGACTCGAACGGACATTGGCCGAAGCCCATCTCCCCGAATGGAAATGGAAGTCGGCGCAGGCGCGTTACCCCGCCCTCATCGAGACCGGCCTGTTCTTCGTGCTCGCGGCGCTCCTGCTCGCGGGCACCTTCACCTTGCCTGACTGGGGTTCGTTCCTCGTTTTCGCGCTGGTGCTTTTGCTCGCCTACCGCCCCGTGCGCGAGGCTGCCCGCCACTGGCCCGCGAGCGTCGCCGGCGCACGCGCGCTGCATGACGTCGAGTCGCTGGCCGAAGCGTGGGAGGCCCTGCCCGCCCGCCGGATCCCCGGCGCGCACCCCGATGGAAACACGCTTGCGGTGCGCGACGTCTCCTTCGCTTACGAGGCCGGAAATACTGTCTTGCGGAACGTCACGGCGGAATTCCCCGCGCAGGGCGTCACCGGAATCACGGGCCCGAACGGGGCGGGGAAGACCACCTTGCTGCGACTGCTCGCGGGGGCGGAAACCCCCGATGCGGGAACCGTGCTCTGGCCCGCCGCCGCGCGATCGCGCGGGATCGCATACCTGCCGCAGCGCGTGCACCCCGGCTCCGACTGGGCCGACTGGGCCAAGCATCTCGCATCGAACCAGCCGGAACTCTGGGGCGAACTGGACTCGCTGCTGGGATTGACCGCTCTGCGAGGCAAGGCCGCGCACCCTGAAGCGTTGTCGGGCGGGGAGCGTCAGCGCATGGCTCTCGCGCGCACCCTCGCATCCGACGCAGCGTTCCTGTTGCTCGACGAGCCGACGACCGCCCTGCCCGGCGACGCGCGCGAACGCATTCTCCGCGGCGCGCTCGACCTCTGGATGAATCCGCCCACTCCCCCTTCGGGGGCCGGGGGGGAAAAGAAGCGCGGCGCCATCGTCGTCTCGCACGAACCGTTCCTCGAAAACCTCTGTGACCGCACCCTGCGCATCAACGCCGCCGGAATCCCGATCGCCCCCCTCATTCCCCACACACCGCACTGACAGGTAACGCCTCCCCCTTTTCTCGTTTCTCCTTTTATTCCCCATTCTCCCATGCCTCACTCCCTCTCCCTCTACTTCGCCGCGCGCGGCTGGATCCTCGCCGCATTCCTAGTCATTCTCGTCTGGGCGCGCGCGCAAAGCGACGCGCCGCTCCTGTGGGCCTGGCTCATGCTCGTCGCGCTCGGAATCGCGCTGCGACTGTGGGCCGGCGCGCACCTGGGAACACACGGGAACGCGTCGCGCCCCGTGGCTCCGGCGGCGCTTGCCACCACCGGCCCCTATCGCTTTTCGCGCAACCCGCTCTACCTCTCCAACATGCTGACGGGGATCGGCCTGGTGCTCTTCGCGAACGCGCTCTCGATGCAGGGAATGACCGCCCTGCTGCTCGCGCTTTACTTCCACCACTTCATCCTCGTGAGCTGGGAGGAGGCGCACCTGCGCAAGCTCTTCGGCGCCGACTTCGAGGCCTACGTGATCGCCGTACCCGCGTGGATCGGCATCCCGCTGCGCGACAAAGACCTCCCTGTGCGCAAGGAGGGCCCTGGCGGGGAAGAAATCCGGCCGCGCGCAGAAGGCGACTTCGCCGTGGCGCTCGCGCGCCAGGGACGCAACATTCTCTATACCCTCGGAGCCATCGCCGTCCTTTGGTTCGCGGCGCAATGAACGACGACGGGGAACAACCCGGACGCAACGTCTCCGGGTTTCTGTGGCTGCGGCTGTACGACGCCGCGTGGGAACCCCTGTTGTGGTGCCTGCGCGCGGCAGCCTGGTTCGAGCGCCGCGCAGGCTTCGCGTTGCTGCCTGCGAGCTGGAAGCTTCCGGAGCGCCTCGCGCGCCCCTCCCCCATTCCCATTCCCCCTTCGGGGGAGAGGGGAGGCGCGGTGTGGATGCACGCGGCATCACTGGGGGAGAGCAAGGGCATGTGGGCGCTCGCGCGGACGCTCGCCGACTTGCCTGTCCGCTTCGTCCTCACCGTCAACACCGTCGCCGCGCTGGAGTTTCTGCAAGCGCGCGTGCGGGAGCGCAAGGATCAAGAGCGCTGGCACGTGCGTCTCGCGCCGCCCGACCATTCGCGCATCGTGAAGCGCTTCGTGGACATGCTCGACATCCGCGCGCTGATCCTCTTCGAGGTCGAGTTGTGGCCGAACTGGATGGCGGGGGTGCGCTCTGCGGGCGGCGCGGTGTTCTGGGTTTCGGCGCGGGTGAACGCGCGCGCGCGAAATCGCATCGGCTGGTTTCCGGGAGTGTTTCGCGCGATGATGGAGCAGGTGGATTGGGCGCAGGCGCAAATGGAAGACGACGCGGAACTTCTCCGGGAATGGGGTTGCGCGCGCGCGGAAGCAGGGGGCGACCTGCGCGGCCTGCACTCCCTCGAAGGCATGGCCGCGACGCAGGACGGGCGGGAACGTTCCGACAGGGTTGCCTGGAAAGAGCGCAGGGGCGCCGCCTTCGTGTCGATCCATGCCGACGAGCTGCCCGCCCTGCTCCCCTTTCTCGCGGATGCCCGCAACGAGGACCCCGTGATCGTCTTTCCGCGAAAACCGGAAGAGTTGCCGGCGTTCCGCAAGGCGCTCGAGCCCGCGGGGTTCGTGCTGCATTCCGTGCGGCCGCACGCGACACGATCGCTGGTCGATTCCTTCGGCCTGGTGGACGCCGCGCTCGCGCGCGGCCGCATCGCGGTGATCGGGGGCAGCTTCGCGCCGCACGGCGGGCACAACCTGTGGGAGCCGCTGGCGGCGGGAGTCTGGATGGTGACGGGCCCGCACCACGACAACCAGAAGGCGCTCGCCACGCGGCTGCAGGATGCCGGGCTGCTGCGCATCTCCGCGCGACTCGGCGACGGCGACAGCCTGTTCGCGCCCGATGCCGATCCGGGAGAGGCGTGCGCGAATTTCGCAAGACGGGAGCGCGCGACACTCGCTGTCGCCGCAACGCGCGTCCGGGAAACGCTCGAGGCGCATCTTCGCACCGTGAATCGCACTCCCTCCCGATATTCCTGACGCATTCTTCGTGTAATCTGCGGAATCGCGTGGATTCATCGCGTTGCACAAACGTTTTGGCGGTAGATTCATCGCATGTCTTCGCATGATGCTTCCATTGGATCCGCGGATTCCCGGAGAGCGGGAATCGTCGCGCTGGTTCTGCTGCTCGTGTTCGCGACATCGGGGCCCGCCTCTCCGAAGGCGACGGTCGGGCGCCAGGCACCGGACTTCACGTTGACGGGCCTGACCTCGGGAGAAGCCGTGACCCTTTCCGACCTTCAGGGAAAGGTGGTGTTCATCGACTTCTGGGCGAGCTGGTGCCTGCCCTGCCGGCAGCTGATGCCGCGCATCGCGGAACTCAAGGAACAGTACCCCGAGATCGAGGTCGTGGCCATCAGCATCGATGCCAGCCGCGACAAGGCGATCACCTTTCTGCGGCAGGTCGAGCCCGGCTTGCGTGCGGTCCACGATCGCCGCCGCCGTGTCGCGGACCTGTACCGGGTCGACCGCATGCCCGCCAGCTTCGTGATCGACAAGGCGGGCAAGCTGCGCTTCAGGCACGACGGGTACGGCGCGTCCGATCTCGACGTGGTCGAGCGCCAGATCCGGCTGCTGCTGGAGGAGTAGGGGCGAATCATTATTCGCCCCTACTCCCCCCCGAACCGGCGAAGATGCGGACGCACAACGACCACCCACCGTCTCCATCTACCGTCCGACACTACCTTTCCCCGTCATGCCCGCAAAGACCCTCGTGTTCACCGGCGGTGGAACCGCCGGCCATGTCATGCCCAACCTCGCGCTCGCGCCGAAGCTCCGCGAGCACGGCTGGGAATTGCACTATCTCGGGTCCCCGAGCGGTCCCGAGCGCGCACTTGCCGAAGGCGCGGGCATCCCGTTCCACGGCATCGCCACCGGCAAGCTCCGCCGCTACTTCGACTGGCGCAACTTCACCGATCCCTTCCGCGTGCTGCGAGGTTGTTGGGATGCCTTTTCGATCCTGGGCAAGCTGAAGCCTGACGTCGTGTTTTCGAAGGGCGGCTTCGTGGCCGTTCCGGTTTCATACGCCGCGGCCCTGCGCAGCATTCCCTTGGTGCTGCACGAGTCGGACCTGACCCCGGGCCTCGCGAACCGCATGGCCTTCCCGCTGGCGAGGCGCATCTGCGCCAGCTTCCCCGAAACGATGGAAGCCCTGCCGCAGGGCAAGTCCGTGCTGACGGGAGCACCCGTGCGCAAGGAGCTGCTGGCCGGCAACCGCGAGGCCGGGCTCGCATGGCTGGGCTTTTCTCCCGATCGGCCGGTTCTGCTGGTCATGGGCGGCAGCCTCGGAGCCAAGGCCGTGAACGAGGTCGTTCGCGCCGCAGTGGCGCAGGGGATTTTGGGGGGATACCAAGTGGTTCATCTCTGCGGCAGGGGGTGGCTCGACCCCTCGCTGGAGGGGCGCGCCGATTATCGCCAGTTCGAGTTTCTCGGCGCCGAACTTGCCGACGTGTTCGCCGCGGCGGATCTTGCGGTTTCCCGTGCCGGCGCGGGCGCGCTCTTCGAGCTGCTTGCCCTGCGCAAGCCCGCGCTCCTGGTTCCCCTGCCCGGCAAGGCTTCGCGCGGCGACCAGATCCTGAATGCCGAGTCATTCGCGCGCCGCGGGTTGGCCAGCGTCCTCCCGCAAGAGCGATTGACACCGGAAACCCTCGGCGAAGCGCTGACAACCCTGGGGCACGAAGCGGGCGCGGTGCGGGAACGCATGGCCGCCAGCGAACTGGCGCACGGTCTCGACAAAGTGCTCGATGCGGTCGAAACCGCAGCGCGGCCGCGGTCGAGCGCTACCGAAGCGCACCCCAACCTTCTACCTTAAGCCCCCATGGAATGGATTGCCCTGCTCGTCGATTTCATCCTGAACATCGACAAACATCTTGAAATCGTCATCCAGAATTACGGGACGCTGACCTACATCATCCTGTTTCTGATCATTTTCTGTGAAACGGGGCTTGTGGTCACTCCCTTCCTTCCCGGGGATTCGTTGCTGTTCGCCGTCGGTTCCTTCGCCGCCATCGGCCTGCTCGACCCGTGGCTCGCATTCTTCCTGCTTGTGACTGCGGCGATTCTCGGCGATGCCCTGAATTACTGGGTCGGCCGAACCTTCGGGCTGAAGGGCTTCACGGACGATGCCCGCTTCCTGAACACGAAGTACATCGTGAAAACCAACGCCTTTTACGAGAAGCACGGGCCCATGACCATCATCATCGCGCGTTTCGTGCCCATCGTGCGCACCTACGCGCCTTTCGTCGCGGGTCTCGGGCGCATGAACTATCGCCGCTTCACCACCTACAATGTTTCGGGCGCATTCCTGTGGCTCATCATCTGCATGGGCGGCGGGCTGCTCTTCGGCAACATTCCCGTGGTCAAGGACAACTTCAGCATCGTGATCATGGGCATCATCTTCGTCTCGATTCTTCCGGGAATCATCGCCATCGTCCGCGCGCGCATGGCTCCAGAGGGACAAAAGGCGTAGCACAAAGCCGCTCCCGGCGGTAAGTTTGACCTGGTCCCCTGTTGGTGGATCAGGAGGTTTTTCGTGAGCCGCAACATCATCGCCCCTTCGGTTCTTTTCTCTCTGGCGACCCACCTCACCGTCCTCGTTGCCCTCGCGGGGTTTGCCGCCCCCCTGCACGCGCAAACCAACACCATCAATTTGCCCAATCACTTTTACACTCCCGGAGACACCGTGGAGTGGGTCAAGCGCCTGCCCCACTACTGCGAGGGGCCCGCATGGAACCCCACGACGCAAGAGATAACGTTCTCGCAAATCGGTAGCCCGGGCACGGGCGGGGCCACCCCAAATCGTCCTGACTGGCTGATCTGGCGCATCAAACCGGGCGTCGATACGGGTAGCGTCTTCTACGACAAAGGACAAAGCAACGGGCAGGTCATGGATCCGTGGGACCGGCTTACCGTGATACAGCGCGACATGGTGATCCGCTTCGACTCCACGGGCGCGGTGGATACCTTGGTGCGATCGGGCGACAACGGCGTGACGTTCAATGCCAACAACAACACCGACGGCGGCGCGGGCAATGATCTCAGCTTCGCATCGAACGGTGCCTTCTACTTCACCAACCTCGCCACCGGAATCTTCTATGTGGATACCGCCGGCACCCTGACGCAAGCCTTCAGCGGGGCGCAGTCGGCCAACGGAATTCACTGGATCGAAGAAGAAGACAAGGTGTATGTGCATGAAGGAAACACCGTGCGTCGTTACGACCGGGGAGCGAACGGGGCCCTCTCGAATCGCACCATCATGGTGCAGCAACAGGGCATGGGGGCCGATGGCGGTTGCATCGATGTCGCGGGGAACCGCTGGGTCGCTGACTACAGTCAGGGAATGATCCGCGTATATAGCAGCACCTGGGAATCACTGGGGAACATCACCATGCGCTCCGCAACCGGGATCTACAATGCCCGGTCCGGAAACGCGGGAAACGCAAGCAACTGCACCTTCGGAGGCGAAGATCTGAGGACGTTGTACATCACCGGCGACGGAGGCTTGTACAGCCTTCGCGTGACCATTCCCGGGCGCGTTTTGCCGTCGCCGGCCGTGAGCCTGCGCGCGCCCGCGCGCGCGCCGGTGCAAAAAGTGCCGGAAGGTGGGCGCCTTCGTGATCTCCTGGGTCGCGCCTTGCCGGAAACGGGCAGGACGGCACCCATGAAAAGCTTGCCAGCAGCGCCCCTGCCTTGATCCGCCTCCATGGAGGAAGCACGTGAACCTTCGGAAATCTTGATGAAACTTAGGCGAGGCTGCGCAGACGCTCCATGGCGCGCCCCCGGAAGATGAAGAGCGACGACAGGACGGAAGCGGCCGGCAGGAGAAAAAGCGCGGCGGCCCACACCGGCCAGCTTTCCACGATGCGTGAGCGCCCGATCTCCGGATCGGGGAGGGCTCCCGCCAGGGACCCCTGAATCAGCGGAAACACCGATGCGTCGACAAGTGCGCCAAGCAGCACGGCCCCCCCGCCCAACAATGCGCCTTCCCACGCCAGCACCGCCAGCATCTCGGCGCGGCGGTACCCCATTGCCTCGAGGACGGCCATCTGGCGCGACAAGCCTTCGAAGCGGCCCAGCATGACGGCCAACAGGGCCGCCGCCGCGAGAACGAGGGCGAGCAGCGCCACGAGAATTCCGGCGATGCGCCCCATCGCGGTGATGTTCCGAAGCGACGCGAGCGTTTCCGGCAAGGGAACCAGTTGCGCCACCGTCATCCGGTCGATGAGTGCGACCAGCCCCGGCATCCCCGCGGGATCGGCGTGCACGAGGATGTAATGCAGCACGAAACTGTCCCAATGGGTTTGCTCTCCCGCGACCGCAAGGCCTTCCGCGATCAGGGTTTCGGATTGCACGAGGTTGGTCAGCACGGCGCGATCCCAGGCGCTGTGCATCGGCAAAAGAATGGCGGAGACTTCCATGCGGCGAGGAACGAGGCCGTGCGAGGGCATGACGTCAGCGGTCCAGGAGCGGACCTCGACGGAATCCCCGACGACCAAGCCCTTGCGGCGCGCGACCTCGGCGCCCAGAACGACGCCCGCATGAATTTCAGGCCACGCGCCATCGGTGATCGCGATGCGCGGTGACGGAGGCGGCATCTCCAGAAAACCTGGAGTCGTTCCGATCACACGATAATCACTGAGTTTTCCCGCGAAGACCATGGGGACAAGGCTCGAGGCCCGGAAATGCTCGTTGCCCGCGCGCCACTCCTCGTTCACCATGGTCGCGTAAAGCCTGATCGGAATGAATCCGGGATAAGGCCCCTCGAGATTCAACGCGCCGAGCATCGACTCGATGTTGTTTCCTTTCGCCGCGATCAGCATGTCGCCCGCCTGCGCCATGGTGCCGAAGCGCGCCTCGGCAAGTTTCCATGTCCTCAGCAGTGCGCCGGAGCTGGCAATCGTGACCCCGAGGGCAACCAACACAAGCGCAGTCGCCGCCCTGTGGCGCACAAGATTGAGCCAGGCGAGGCGGAACGGGCTCATGGCGCGACCAGGTCCTGAAAATCGAAGGCCTCCCTGAACATGGAACGCAGGCGAGGATCGTGGCTGACGACGAGCAACGTCCTTTCTTCGGACGCCTCCCACAGCGCGCCCATCACGCGTTCGACTCCCGGGTTGTCGAGGCTCGACGTCGGCTCGTCGGCCAACAGAAGCTTCGGCGAAGACGCCCACAAGCGCGCCACGGCCACGCGCTGCTGCTCCCCGGGACTCAGGAGTCCCGCGCGCCGGTGCGCCAAGCGCTCGAGCCCCGTGCGTCGGAGCGACTCCAGTGCGTGCGCTTCCCGGTCCGCGCGCGCGGGAAAAATCCCCAGCACCACGTTTTCAAGTGCCGTCAGATGATCGACGAGATTCCAGCGCTGGAACACAAGGCCCATCGATTCGCGTCGCAGGCGCGCGCGCGCGCCGGCATCCATCTCCGTCAACTCCTCGTTCCCGACGCGGATCTTCCCGGAGTGCGGCAAAAACTGTCCGGAAATCAGGTTGAGCAACGTGGTCTTGCCCCGTCCGCTCGGCCCGTGAATCAGCGTTTTCGACCCCGCCCCAAGCTCCAGCGAGGGAAGGAAGAACAGGGGGGACTCCCTGTCGGGAAGACGCATTTCGACATCGCGCAGCGCGACTTTCACGGGGTCCTCTTCGCGGTCGGAGCGGTCGGTTCAGGAGCGAACATCGTTCCGGCGAAAATAGGATAACCGGAACTCCTTATCACGACCGGCCAAGCGAGGACCCCACCGGGCACAACCGGCACACCACGATGCCGTGGCCTTCCCTGGACGTCTTCAGTACTTGAGAGAGAACGGCACTTCCTGGTCGGTTCGTGAAACCAGACGGATCCTGCCGCGGACGCCGAGGTCCCGTTTCAAACCTCGAAGGTCGAAGGAAACGTGCTCGGCCTCGATGAGGGCCTTGCACATGTCATTGTTCGCATTGTGCCAGACATATGCATGCACGAGTTGTTTTGCCGTGTCGGAGCGCGAAACATACAGCGCGAAGGTGTGATCCTTGCAGCCTCCCCCGTAACGCGCAAAAAACTTCAGGGAATCTCCCTCGATGCGTGCACCGTGCATGATGAACGGATCACTTTGCGGAACCTCGTGAATGCTTGAAACCGGAATAAAGTCCCTTGGGCCGTTGGACTCAGGAACCAACGTCGCGCAGCCGCAAAACAGGACCGCAATGCAGGCGGGAAGAAAACGCTCCATTGTGCACCCCTCTCCTGAACTGAATATAGGGGGGGGCCGGGCTTTTCCCTCGGTTTTTTTTCGTCGGTTCGTGAACGATAACGCTTCAAAACTTCGAAGCCTTCATTGGCGCAAAAACGCGCCGTTCCATCACATGTTTCCGGGATCGCGGATCTTGCTGCCGTTCATGGTTCGATAACCGAAGAGTGGCGCAAACAGGCAGACGTCGAAAATCCCGGACATCAACGGAATGATTCCGAGAAGGGAAAGGAGCACGCCGGGGTTCCCCTCGAGCCTCAATCCGATCATCAGCATGACTGTTCCGAGAACCACTCGAACCAGTCTTCCGGGAGTGGAAGCGGTAAAGCGGATAAAACGCTGCGCCGAGGGATTCTCCGAAAGCTTCCCGACGATTTTGACGAGAATCGACTGAAGACGTTGCATCAGGTTTTCCATGGGGTCTCCATCCGGTAGGTTCTGTCGAAAAGGGCATCCCTGAAGCGAACCGGACAGCCCCGCCTCAAGGCCTTGACCGGATCAAATCGAAATCTCTTCCCGAAAACGTCCATAAGATATTTCGTTGTCCCGGAAAACGCGGAAAGAAAGTGATTCGGCTCCTGCATGATCCCCTGTTCCCCCTCCGGGTTTGCGGACCTATCTTTGGCCCCCATGAACACTCTCCGCTACGAAGATCGCGGCGCATCCGCCGACAAACGCGAGGTTCACGCAGCCATCCGGGGAGAAGACCCGGGTTTGTTTCCCGGCGCTTTTTGCAAGGTTTTGCCCGATTCATTGACCGGAAGCCCGGACCATTGCGTCCTGATCCATGCCGACGGCGCCGGGACAAAGTCCGTGGCTGCCTGGCTGTGGTGGAAGGAGACGGGGGATGTTTCCGTCTTCCGCGGACTCGCCCAGGACAGCCTGGTCATGAACCTCGACGATTTGCTTTGCGTCGGGGCAACGGGCCCTTTCCTTCTTTCCAACACCATCGGCCGGAACGCCAAGGTGATCCCCGGGGACATCATTGCCGAGGTGATCGCGGGATACCGGGACTGCGCCGAAATGCTCGCGAAGCACGGGGTGGAAATCGTCAGCGGTGGCGGCGAGACCGCCGATCTCGGGGATGCCGTCAGAACTCTCGTGGTCGATTCGACCTTGGTGACACGGATGCGTCGCAGCGAAGTGATTTCCGGGGATAAACTGCGCCCCGGCCTCTCGATCGTCGGTTTCGCGTCGTACGGGAAAGCGACTTACGAGGCGACGGAAAACTCCGGCATCGGAAGCAACGGGTTGACTTCCGCGCGCCATGAACTCCTGTCCTCGAAGTACAGGGATACCTATCCGGAAGCCTTCGCGCCGCAGATCCACGATCTGGCATACACCGGATCTTACCTGCTCAGGGACGTACTTCCCGGATCTTCCCTGACGGTGGGAGAAGCCCTGTTGTCTCCGACGCGAACCTATGCGCCCATTCTCGCCAAAGCCTTCAGGGAAGCCGGCGATTCAATCGCGGCGGTGTTTCACAACACGGGTGGCGGACAGACCAAATGTCTCCGCTTCGGCAAGAATCTGACCTATGTCAAGGATAACCTGTTCGATCCTCCTCCCCTGTTCAAAGTGCTTCGTGAAAAATCCAGACTGGATCTCAGAGAGCTTTACCGCTCCCTGAATATGGGACATCGTCTGGAAATCGTTTGTGAATCTTCCGCCGCCGCAGGCTTGATCGAAATCTCGGAAGAGTTCGGAATCGATGCCAAGGTGGTCGGACGCACGGAACAAGGTGCAGGACAAAACTCCCTGAAACTCATTGCCGAGGGTCAAACCCTGGAGTACTCCCTGGACTGAATTTCCCGACAACCGCCTCGGGTTAATATGCCCCGAAACAAAGATGGACAAGAATCCGGACCCATGAAGGGAAGGGATTGATGCAAAATCCCCCCTGATCTCCCAACTACATTTGCCGGGATGCATCAAGGATCCAATCTTCTTTCGGGTATCAGAAAAGAAATCTCGAAAATCGTCATCGGGAATGAAGACCTGATCGAACATTTGCTGATCGCCCTGCTGGCGCGCGGCCACGTTCTTCTGGTCGGTCCTCCGGGAATGGCGAAAACCACCATCGTGCATTGTTTCGCGGATGCCCTGGATCTTGCCTTCAACCGGATCCAGTTTACTCCCGACCTGATGCCGTCCGACATTCTGGGAACGGAAATCCTTCAGGACAACAAAAGCACGGGTGAGCGCGAATTACGCTTCGTGAAAGGTCCGGTCTTCACCCAAATCCTGCTTTCGGATGAAATCAACAGAACGCCTCCCAAGACGCAGGCGGCGCTTCTGCAAGCCATGCAGGAAAAAACCGTGACCCTGTTCGGCAGAACGGAAAAGCTCACGGAACCCTTCATGGTTCTTGCAACACAGAATCCGATCGAACAGGAAGGAACCTACCCCCTTCCCGAAGCGCAGCTGGATCGTTTTCTCTTTTCCCTGTACCTCGACTATCCGGAATTTGAACAGGAAATGGAAATTGCAAGAAAACACTCCTCCAGGATCACGGAAAAAATCGAATCCATTCTTTCCCGCGAAAGAATTCTGGAGCTTCAGGACTCGGTCACTTCAATGACTGTCCCGGACCATGTATTCGAAAAAGCCGTCAAACTTGTCAGGGCAACCCGCCCTGAAGCTGGAAACCCGCTCGCAGAAGTTCTCAAGTACGTCAAATGGGGAGCAGGACCACGAGCTGTTCAATATTTGATCCTGGCCGCCAAGGCCAGGGCAATGCTTCATGACAGACCAACACCTGTTGAGGAGGATGTCGTGTCGCTGTTTCGTCCCTGCATGAATCATCGTCTTCACTTGAATTTTCAGGCAGAAGCGGAAGATGTCAAGATCGACCAAATCATGAACGTTGTTCTTGGGTCAATCAAATCTTGAAGCTTGACTCCCGATATTCACATCTCTTTCTATAAGTACAGGATTTATTCATAATCAAGAGTAGGAACAGGGGTGTTGAAACAAGTTGAAAACTCTTTAAAAATCAACATAACCCATTGGAATTAGGTGTGTTAGAATAGTTGTTGAAAAAAGAATAGAAGGCGGAAAATCTCAGAGGTTTTGAATAAAGACGAGTGTTGATAGAAGTTGAAAACCGTTTTCAACACCGATCCCAAAACAATTCGAACAGAAAGATTGAAAACCCCCGGGATGTTGAATCCAGTTGGGTTTTCAATATGAATTCACGGATTCGACTGTTGAAAGCTCACGAAAAACACAAAAAACACCCGAAAGGGTGTTTTTTGTTTATTGAAATGTGAATAGATGGCGGGATCGCAGAGTGTTCAAGAGGCCTTTTTGAACAGAACTTCCGCGATCTGAACGGCATTCAGTGCGGCACCCTTGCGAATCTGGTCACCAACCGCCCATAAATCAAGAGTGTTGGGCTGGGAGGCGTCCTTGCGAAGCCGGCCGACGAGCACCGGATCCTTGCCGGTCGCGTCCAGGGGCATGGGCCAACGATTCTTTTCCCTGTCCTCGAGAATCTGGACGCCATCGGTGTCCTGAAGAATCTTGTAGGCCTCGGTCACATCCGGTTCGGTCTCGAACTCGACATTGATCGCTTCGGAATGCGCGCGCAGAACGGGAACCCGCACGCAGGTCGCCGTGATCCGCAGGTCGGATTCGTGGAAAATCTTGCGGGTTTCCTGCATCATCTTCTTCTCCTCCTCGCAATACCCGTCCTCGAGCATCGGGGAGTTGTGGGGGAAGAGGTTGAACGCGTAGGGGTGGGGGATCACCGTGCGGGTGAAATCCTTCCCCTCCATGCGGGCGCGGGTCTCGTCGACGAGCTCCTGCATGGCGACCGCACCGGCGCCGCTGGCGGCCTGATAGGTCGTGACCGAAACGCGCTTGATGCCATACCTGCGGTGGAGGGGCCACAGGGGAAGGCACATGATGATGGTCGAGCAGTTGGGGTTGGCGATGATTCCCTGGTGCTGGGCAATGTCCTCGGGATTGATCTCGGGGATCACGAGGGGGACGCCTTCCTTCATGCGGAAGTACGAGGTGTTGTCCACGACGATCGCCCCGGCCTTGACGGCTGATGGGGCGAACTCCTTGCTGAGGGATCCGCCGGCCGACGCGAGAACGAGGTCGATGTCCTTGAAGGAATTATGGGTCAACTCCTGCACGGTGAGGGTTTCCTCACCGAAGCGCATCGTCTTGCCCGCGGAACGGGAAGACGCCAGCAGGCGCAGCTCGGAGATGGGGAACTGGCGCTCCCGAAGAAGGGTCAGAAACTCCTGGCCGACCGCGCCGGTCGCACCCATGATGGCTACGCGAATACCCATGAAAAATCCCTTTCCGTAAGGTTCGACGCCCCCGCTCCGCGTGGCGGAAAAGGGGAGAGGCAAATCTAGCAACGCAGGTGTTACCGGGGAACGACCAGGCGATGTTCTCCCGAATGCACGGCGAAAGGTGCGCGTTGCCATACCGTAAGGTCGAAATGGGCCCCGTCCTGGGCGTCGCAACGCAGTACCACCTCGAGATATCCGCCTTGGTACCCCACCTTGTGAACGATGCCGGAGAGGGCCCCCTCGACCGATTCGCCTTCCGGCAGGATCCGGAGGTCTTCCGGACGGATCCAGAGGCCGGGGTGCGGCGTTTCGAGGTTCGGCGGCGGTCCGATGCAACAGCTTTTCCATTCGGTGGCGTCGGACCACACGGGATCCGGTGCCGGGAGAAAGTTGCAGGCCCCGAAAAAAGAAGCCACGTAGGTGTTGGCGGGTTTGCGATAGACATCCGGCGGCGTGCCGATCTGCTGGAGTTCGCCCCTGCGCAACACTGCGATCTCGTCCGCGATCGAAAGCGCGTCGGCCGTGTCGTGGGTCACGAAAATGGCGGTGGTTTCGCGCTCGCGCAAGATGGCGCGGGTTTCGTCGCGCATGGCCTGGCGCAGCCCCGCGTCGAGGCTGCTGAAAGGCTCGTCCAGAAGCAGGAGCTTGGGATTGGGGGCCAGCGCGCGCGCGAGGGCGACGCGTTGCCGTTCGCCACCCGAGAGTTCGTGGGGAAAGCGTTTGCCGAAGGACGAGAGTCCGACGACCGACAGCATGTTCGTCACGATTTCCGCGCGCGTCTCTTTGTCGAGGGGCGCGATGCCGAAGGCGACGTTTTTTTCGACGGTAAGATGCGGAAACAGGGCGTGTTGCTGAAAGACGAATCCGATGTCCCGATGCTCCGGAAGGGTCACGGAACCGGGCGAAGACACGGTGCGGCCGTCGAGGACAATGCTGCCGTGGTCGGGGGTCTCGAGGCCGGCCAGCATGCGCAAGAGGGTCGTCTTGCCGCTGCCGCTCTCGCCCACGAGCGCGAGCAGGCGGCCGCGTCCGAGCTGGAAGCTGACGTTGTTCACGGCGGGAACCGCGCCGCGCCGATGCGTCTTGGAAAGGTTGTTGACCTGAAGGATCGTCATGGCGTCAGGGACTCCTGGAAGGAATGCGGCGCAGCAGCATCGTCAAGGGGATCAGGCCGATGAGGCTGAAGGCGACCATCGACAGCGCGGGCACCGAGGCCTCGGGGAT
>JBJHDK010000033.1:0-25915 GCA_050486505.1 Fibrobacteria bacterium
GCATTGGCTAGGGCCGGGCCACGGTCACCGCGGCCACCTTGCCCGTGGCACAGTGAGCAAGTGCGGAAGTAAGCCGCGCCCGAGTCGATCAGCACGGCACGGGGCGCATGCGCGGAGTCGCGCCATTCAGCGGCCACGGAAGGCTCCTCTCCGCGTGGCGAAGATGAGGAACAGGCCGCCCCGAGCAGTGCGGCGAGGGTTGCGATCGCCGGCAAGGCGCGCATGAAAAACCGTGGACGCGGATGCATGGTCATTCCAGAGTAGCAAGGCTTGCCCGCACGGCGGCGACTTCGGAAACGGCGATCGAATCCACGGCGATTTCGCCGGCTGTGCGAGGCTCCTTTTCGCAAGAGGCGAAAATTCCCTCGTCGAGGTCTTGCGGGATGCAGGAGACGACCAGGGAATCGTTGAGGACAGCACGGATGTAGGTGAGCACGGCGGCGATTTCGAAGTCGGTCATCATGTCGCCGAAGCCCGGCATGCCGTAGCCGGGCCAGGGTTCGCCATTGACCCGAATCGAGTCGAAAACGCCTTCGAGAACCACGCGGATGGATCGCGCCCTGTCGGCCATCAAGTAGTCGGCGTTCGCGAGAGCCGGCCCGCGCTCGCCTTCGCCGTGCGGGCCGTGGCAGCCGGCGCAGCTCTGGAAATACGCGGCTCCCGAATCGAGGAGCACGGCGCGGGGCGCGTGCGCCGAATCCGCCCAGGACGGCGCAGCCGGGTGCTTTTCCGGACCGGATCCGGCGTCGAAGCAACCCGCGAGGAACAGGCCGGCCGCGAGGCCCGCCGCCGGCAACGAAAACAATCGCGTTGTGAATGCGGAACCTTTCATGCGTCTCCTCTCCCGGGTTTCCCCGGTGCCTTCCTGGGCGGTTCAATGGATAAAAAGGTCTGTTAATAAAATAGACAAAATCATCCGTTTTAGGGTGCGGTTTCCCGCGAAAAACACGGTCCTGGGCTCTTCCGGGCCGGGAGCGGCCCCAATCTCCGGAAAAAAGCGGCTCGACCTATCTTTCCCTGCATGAACTACCGTGAAGAACTCGGTTTCGCCCTTTCCATGGCCGACACCAGCCGCACCCTGATCCTGAAGCATTTCGGTTCCGGCATGCAGGTCGAATGGAAGGGGGACAACACTCCCGTGACCCTCGCGGACCGTGCCGCCGAAGAGGCCCTGAGGGAGCGGATCGCGAAGGAAACCCCCGATTACGCCGTTTTGGGGGAGGAGTTCGGCGACACGCCGGGATCCTCGCGCCGCGAATGGGTGATCGACCCGATCGACGGCACCAAGGCCTTCATTCACGGCGTTCCCCTGTTCGGTACCCTGATCGCGTTGCTGGAAGACGGCTTGCCCATTCTCGGAATCATCGACCTTCCCGCATTGGGGGAACGGGTCCATGCGACGCTGGGAGGGGGATGTTTTCGCAACGGCTCACCGTGCCGGGTGTCCTCCGTGGAGCGCCTCGAGGAGGCGCTGATTCTGGACGGAAGCCCCGCCACCATGGAGCGGATGGGATACGGAGGGGCATGGGGAAGACTGCGGGAGCGTGCAAGGCTTCACCGGGGGTGGGGAGATTGCTATGGGCACTTCCTGGTGGCGACCGGTTCCGCGGAAGTGATGGCCGACCCCGTGGTCGAACTGTGGGACATCGCGCCGTTGGCCGTGATCATCCCCGAGGCGGGAGGACGCTTTACCAGCTTCGCGGGAAACCACAGCATCCGCGAACGTTCCGCGATCTCATCGAACGGGAAATTTCACGATGAAATCGTGGAAGCGTTAGGAATTAAGAATTAAGAATTACGAATTAAGAATTGAAGGCGGGGCGTAATGCATGTGAGACGTTCGTGCCCACCCAAAATGAATCGCCGAACTTTGCTGTTGACCGGCTCGTGCCGCGGCACCTTGCGCACAGGCGGCATATTACTGGACAACGCGTATTTCTCCCATTCTTAATTCTCAATTCTCAATTCTTAATTCTTCGTTAATCCTCATCATCATCCTGCGCCAGAATATCCTCGAGTTCCTTCGTCGCAAGCGGAAGGTAGAGGATCAGGTCAGACGCGGTCATCCCCGTCGTGCCTCGGTCGCGTCGCGCGTTTTCCCCTGAACGACCGTGCAGGAAGACACCGAGGGGCGCGGCTTCTTCGGGGGCAAGGCGCGCGAGAAGGGCGCCCAGGATTCCGGCGAGCACGTCTCCGCTCCCGGCGGTGGCCATCCCGGGATTTCCGCCCGCGCCGAGGACCACGCTGCCATCGGGGCGCACGCAGAGGGTCGTCGCCCCCTTGAGAACCAACGTGACGCCACGGCGGCCTGCCCATGCGCGCGCGCCCTCGATCAGTTCCAGCGGGTCATCTTCGGGGATGGCGCCCCCCATGCGGCGATACTCGCCGGCGTGGGGGGTGAGCACGAACTGGCCGATTCCAGGGGCGGGGGCGGGAGCGACGGAGGCAGGGTCGGAGTCGGTGGCGAAGAGTGCAAGCGCGTCACCGTCGACCACCACCCGGCGACCGAGCAGATGGGGGAGGAGCTCGTGCATGAAGCGTAGCGTGTCGGGGTGTTTTCCCGTTCCGGGCCCCAGAACCACGGCGTCGGCCCATTCGATCCAGGGCAGGATCGCCGTGAGATGCCCGGGTGCGAGATGTGTCGCATCATGGTCTCCGAGGGGCGTTCCGATGATTTCAAGGAGATGGGGTGCGAGGTCGCTCCGGATGCCTGCCGGAAAGGCGACGCGAACCATGCCTGCGCCACCGCGCAGGGCAGCGTTCGCGCAAAGCGCCGGTGCCCCGTGCATGCCGAGGCTTCCCGAGATGACCAGGACTTTCCCCGCGGTGTACTTGTTCGTTTTCCATGTCTTCAGTGGGATGTCATCGAGGGCATCGTCGGCCGTGTACATCGCGAGCCTCGATGGTTGCCCAAGCAGCAGGCTCTCGTCAAAGGCGATCGCGCTGTAACCGAGCTTTCCGAAGGCCAGTGCGGCGGGGTGGAACACTGCGGATGGCTTGAGCGCCCCCAGGCAGAGCGTCGAGTCGGCGCGTACGGCAGGCCCGGGAATCGTCCCCCGATCACACTCCACACCGGAGGGAACGTCGATGGACAGCACGGGGCGACCGCTGCGGTTGATCCCGTGGATGAGCGAGGCGATCAGTCCTTCGGGCGCTCCCCGCAACCCGTTTCCCAGAAGACCGTCCACGATCAGGTCGGTTTCTTCGAATACAGGCAAATCCACCGGCGTGCGGATGGCATGGATCGGCAATCCGGCCGCGAAAAGGCGCTCCCGCAAGGTACTCGTCTCGGGGCTGTAGGCATCCGAGTGCAACTGGAAGACCACCGCCCCGTAGCCAGCCTTCGCCGTCAACAGCGCGGCCGCCAGCGCGTCGGCGCCGTTGTGGCCCTTGCCGCAGAGAAAGGTCACGACGGGCGATGGGGGCATTTCATCGCGTTCCCCGGGAACTCCCTCGTCGTGTTGGGGCATCGGCGGGGGAAGAAAACCCTGGTCGAAGGGGTCGTCGCCGGTTTCGTGAACCATGGTTTTGACCGATTGGAAGATCGCCTCGCCGGCGCTCAGGATCAGGTCAAGCTCGGAGACTCCGCTTTCCATGGCGAGTCGTTCCACGTCCTTCATTTCGTTCAGCGGCAGGATCGGAATCATGGCGGGAAAGGTAGTTGGCGGCCGCGGAGCCCGCGCTTTCGCACGGCAACGAAAAAAGGAACGGCGAGCAGCCGTTCCTTCGGGAACCGATGCCCTGCAGCGGCAGGGTCAGGAGCGTTCGATTTCGTTGACGAGCGTGTCGATTTCGTGACGCACGGCGTCACGCTCCTTCAACGCATGCTCATCCTGAAAGGCGTCATCGTCGCCGGCCACACCAGCCGCGTCCTCCCGTGAACGCTCGATGCGGGCGAGGAGCTTGCGATCCATGCGGAGGTTGATGTGGTGAAGCCGGGCCAACTGCAGTCTGAGCAACAGTTGGCCGACAGCCGCTCCCGCAAAGAAAACGGCAGCAATCGAAATGAAAATGATGAAAGTTTCTTGCGTCATGTTCGCTTCCGGGTTTTAGCGCGGCGTGCCGCGTTAACGGGGGCAACCGAGAAACACGAGGTTAATCTACGGCGGTTACGGTGTTCGCGCACGGCATTCCCGCACCAAATCGACGAAATCGCGAAAATGATGCACGAACGCACTGAAACAGCCTTATGACAATCCTGTTTCGTCGCGGTGACCGGGAAATTTCCGGTTTAGCGCAGTTTTTGCAGGCGCTCCCGCGAAAATTCGGCAGGAATCCCTTGTTGTTGGCGGAGAAGAACGCCCTCATACGTCGCACGCGCGGAATCGGGGTTCGCCGCTTCGAGAATGGCTCCCAACCGGGCTGCCGCCCGCCGCCCCGGGACGGTGGAGGGCTCGCGCGCGAGTTCCCGGAGCAAGTCGCGCGAGGTTGCCGTGTCGCCCTCCTGTTCGTGGATGCGGGCGAGGTGCCAGAGGGCATAAGGCCGAAGCCGCGATTCCGCGGGGACCCGTTGCAGGGAGGCGGCTCGCAGGTGCCCGGGAAGGGGGCTTTCCGGGAGTCCCCTCAAATACTCCTGCAAGGCGGGCGGGTTCTCGAGCAGTGCCGCGAAGCGGTACTCCAGCGCGTCTTGCGCGCGAGGTTCGCCGGCATATGCACTGGCGAGAACGAACATCGAATCGGCTCGCGGGACGTTTCCCTGGTGAAGCGCGGACCATCCCTTCCAGAACAGGACCTCGCCCGTGCTGCCGGACCGTTCGGGGTGCATGTTCCATTCACGCAGGATGGCGTCGGTTCGCCTCCAGTCGCCCCGCGAGGCGGCCAGCCGTGCCTTCAGCAGGTGCAGGGAATGGGGGGACGCTGATGCGGGTGCGGCTGTGACAAGGGATTCCGCTGCGAAGAGGTCTCCCCGGTCGAAGGCGCGCTCCGCCATGACCACCCAGGCGTCCCCAACGTCGCTCGTGGTCCACGGCGTGTCGGCCCGGGCTGCCATGAACACGGCTGCGAGAAGTCCCGCAGAAACGGAAACGGCACTGCAATAAGCGGGGAAGATGCGCATGGAGCCAGTGAATCTATGAATCCGGTTCCCTGCAAGCACCGATTTCCGGCGCTTGCAGTTAATTTTTGCGCATGAGTTCACTCCATTTGCGCCGCTCGAAAATCCTGATCACCATGGGCCCTGCCCTTGAGAACCCCTCCAAGCTGGAGGCGGCCCTCAAGGCGGGAGCCGACGCCGTCCGCGTCAATTTCTCCCACGGCGATTCCGACCAGCATGTGCGTTATTTGACCCTGGCGCGCAATGCGGCCCGCAAGCTTGATCGCCCCCTGGCTGTTTTGGCCGATCTGATGGGCCCCAAGATCCGCGTCGATCGCAACACGTACGGCCTGGAACTCGGGGCCACCGTGACCTTGATCAAGGGTAAAGGCGTTCCCGACCGCCACCGCGTCGGTCTGACCCATACAGGCTGGTTCAAGAACGCGAAGGCCGGGCAACGCATCCTGCTCGACGACGGCAAGCTCGAGCTTGAGTTCCGCGGCATGACCGGCGGCGATGCGCGCGCGAAGGTCGTTCGCGGCGGCACACTCAAGCCCGGCAAGTCGCTCAACGTGCCCGGCGTCGATCTCGGACTTCCCGTTCCCACGTCCAAGGACCGCAAGGATCTGCAGGTCATCAAAAAGGCCGGCTTCGACTGGATCGCAGCCTCCTTCATCAGCAGCGCGGAAGACGTGCGCAAGTTGCGGGCGTACTGCGACAAGATCGGCCTCTCCATCCCCATCGTGTCGAAGATCGAGAACGCGGCCGCGGTCGAGCGCCTCGAAGAAATCGTGGAAGCCTCCGACGGTGTCATGGTCGCACGCGGCGATCTCGGCGTCGAGGTCGAGCTGGAGCGCATTCCGACCCTGCAGCGCAACGTCATCCATTCCGCGCGAGCGCAGGGAAAGGTCACCATCGTGGCCACGCAGATGCTCGAGACCATGATGGAAAACGCGCTGCCGACGCGCGCCGAGGTCACCGACGTTTCGACCGCCGCGCTGTCGCGGGTGGATTGCCTGATGCTCTCGGGCGAAACCGCCGCCGGCAAGTATCCGGTGGAGACCGTGGCGATGATGGATCGCATCATCACGACCGCGGAAAAAAACCTCGAAGAGGACATCGTGAGCGTTCCCCACGGCGAGCCGATGGCGCTGATGTGCGAGGCGGGACTGTACCTCAGCCTGATCTCGGGCGCGAAGGCACTGGTCACTGTGAGCACGCGCGGATCGACGCCGCGTATCCTGGCCTCTTACCGCGGGAATATCCCCATCGCGGCGGCTTGCACCCATGAGGGCCTGTACAATCGCGCGACCCTGTATTACTCCGTGAATCCGGTTCTCATCGAGCCGGTGCGCGAGACCCAGAAGGTCTTTCGCAAGATCGAGACGGAACTGAAGAGGAACGGAATCGTGCGCAACGGGGATTACATCATCTTCGTGTTCGGTCATCCGATCCACGGCAAGCACCGTACCAACACCATCCGCCGCTGGCAGGTTGGTGCGGGAGCGAGGTAGTCACAACTTCCAGTCGATCGGCTTGGCTCCGGCCTTTGCGAGCAAGCCGTTCGTCCGTGAGAAATGCCGGCATCCGAAGAAGCCCCTGTTCGCCGAGAACGGGGACGGGTGCGGCGCCTTGAGCACGTGATGCCGTGACGCGTCGATGAGGTGCTCCTGCGCCTGCGCGTGGCGCCCCCAAAGCAGAAAGACGAGACCCTCCCGTTCTTCCGAGAGCCGCCGCACCGCGGAGGCGGTGAACTCCTCCCAGCCCCTTCCCTGGTGCGACCCGGGAGAGCCCCCCCGCACCGTCAGGATCGTGTTGAGCAGAAACACTCCCTGATCGGCCCAGGCTTCCAGGTTGCCGTGATCCGGAATGCGGAAGCCGCCCAGGTCCTTGAGGTCGTCGTGCAACTCCTTGAACATGTTCTGCAGGCTGGGCGGCGGCCGCATGCCGCGCGGCACGGAGAAGCTCAGCCCGTGGGCCTGGCCGGGTCCGTGATATGGATCCTGGCCGAGGATGACGACCTTGACCTTGTCGAAGGGCGTGTGGTTGAACGCGTTGAAGATCAGGGGGCCCGGGGGATACACCGGGTTTCCGGCGCGCTTTTCCTCGAGGAGAAAGGCCTTGAGCGCGGCGAAGGATTCACCGTGGAAGGCGTCGTGGAGCGCGTCCTTCCAGGACGCGTCGATTTGCGGCTTGACTTCGGGAAGCGTTTCGGGCATGCGCCGGGAAAATAGACACAGGACGGCGGGTTATCGTCCATGCCCGAGGGAAATGGCGCGTTGCGTGTGACGGATCCTTTTTCCGTCCCGCAGTTGCGTCACATGGACGACGTACAGGCCCGCGGAGACGTGCCCGCCCGTCGAGGTTCGTCCGTCCCAGCTGATCTCGGTGGGTGCGTGGGTGCCGGGGCGCACCGTCGCGGACCAGACCGCACGCCCGTGGATGTCCACGATCGTCATCGTGATTTCCGCGGAGGGCTCTCCTGCGGGAATCCGGAATGCGTATTCACGTTGTCGCCCCGTCACCCTGAAGACGAGGGGGCGAGGCGCGATGGATGCCGGGATGGTCACCTCGATGCGGACGTGTGTGGTCGCGAAGCCTCCAGGGTTGGAGGCCGTGACGGTATAGAGCGTGGGCGGGGTGGCCTGTGCCGGGATACCCGCGATGATTCCGGTGGTCGTGTCGAACGCGAGCCCGGCCGGGAGCGCCGGAGTGATCGCCCATGAGGCGACGCTGCCCACGACCGATGGAACCAGCGAGGCGATGGCGGAATCCCTGGTGAACAGCACCGTATCCGGAGAATATGCGAGCCCGGCGGGAGCCGCAGGGTGCACCGTGATGTTCAGGAATGCGGTGTCCACGCCGCCGGGGCCGGTGCCGACGATCACGTAGGCGGTCGCCGGGGCGGGTGTCGTCGGTGTTCCCGTGATGCTGCCGGTCGCGGGGTTCAGTGCGAGCCCGGGCGGCAGCGCCGCGCCCGCCGAATACTCCGTGACCGGTCCGCCCGTCGAGGTCGGGAGCCACTCCTCGATGCCGGTATTCTGGGTGAAGGTGCGCGCTCCCCCGTAGGAGACGGAAGGACGCGCGTTCGGGATCACGTGGACTGAGGGGACTGACGCCGGCCCCGCCCCCGCGGCATTGGCCGCCGTGACGGTGAAGATGTATGACATCCCGTTGGTCAGCCCCGTGACGGTGCAGGAGAGCGGCCCTTCCGTCCATGTGCAGGTTTGTCCTCCGGCGGGGGTGGTCACGGTGTAGGCCGTGATGGCCGCGCCGCCGTCGGAGGCGGGTGCGGTCCACGACACGACGACTTGCGCGTTGCCGGGGATCGCGATCACGCCGTAAGGCGCGCCCGGTAGCGTGCGCGGGGCGACGGGCGCCGATGGGGAAGAAGGTTGGCTTGCGCCCGCGATGTTCGAGGCCGTGACGGTGAAGGTGTAGGGCGTGCCGTTCGCAAGCCCGGTGATGTCGCACTGCGTGCTGTCGCCGCCCGTGGTGCATTGGGCGTTTCCGGGCGATGCCGCGACGAGGTATGACGTGATCGTTGCGCCCCCGGAGTCCTCGGGCGGGCTCCAGGAAATCGTGACGTTGCCGTTGCCCGGGGCTCCCGTGACCGAGTGCGGGGCGCCCGGAACCGTGCGAGGCACGACGGCCGCGGAAGCTGGCGACGCCTGGCCTGTTCCCGCGGCGTTCCCGGCCCGAACGGTGAAGGTGTACGAAATGCCGTTCACGAGCCCCGCGACGATGCATGTCCTGGTTTCGGGATCGTTCGTCGTACACGTGGCGCCGTCTGGCGAGGCGATGACCGTGTACTCCGTGACCGGCGAACTTCCCTGGTCGTCGGGAGCATTCCAGGTGACCGTGACGCTTCCGTCTCCCGGCATCCCCGAAACCGTTCCGGGAGGGCCGGGTGCTCCCTCGGGGGCCAAGGGAATGACGGTTCCGGAAGGCTCCGATGGCGCGCCAAGCCCCGCCGAATTCAGGGCGCGCACCGTGAATGTATAGGCGGTCTCCGCGATCAACCCCGTGATGACGCACGACAGTGCGGTGGTCGTGATGCAACTCCCGCCACCTGGAGCCGCCGCTGCGATGTATCCGGTGACCGGGGCTCCGCCGTTGAACGCGGGGGCCTCCCATGAAACCGTTGCTTCTGCGTTGCCCGCGACCGCGACGACCGCCGTCGGCGCATCCGGCACCGTGCGCGGTGAGATCGGCGGGGTGGGGTTGGACGGGCTTCCCGTGCCGAAGATGTTGGTGGCGGTGACGGCGAATGTGTATGCCGTTCCGTTGGTCAGTCCCGTGACGATGCAGGTGAGCGGTCCTTCCGTCCACTGGCATGTCGCCCCCCCGGGCGCGGCGGTGACGGTGTAGCCGGTGATCGGAGAGCCGCCGTCCAAATCCGGTGGGTTCCACGACACGGTGACGCTCGCGTCCCCGGTCACGCGCGCGACGCTCGTGGGGGCACCGGGGGGGCCGAGGGGAACGACTGGGGCGGAGGCGTTCGAAGCCGGACCGGTGCCCGCGTCGTTGGTGGCGGTGACGGTGAAGGTGTGCGCCGTTCCGTTGGCCAGCCCCGTGACGGTGCATGAGAGCGGTCCTTCGGTCCACTGGCATGTCGCCCCCCCGGGTGAGGCGGTGACGGTGTATGCGGTGATCGTCCCGCCTCCGTCGGAGGCCGGCGTGTCCCACGTGATCACCGCCTGCGCGTTGCCGGGGGTCGCGACGACGTTTGCGGGCGCGCCCGGGGTCGTTCTCGGGGTGACGGAGCCGGATCCTTGGGAAGGCTCGCCGCTCCCGATGACGTTGGTCGCGACCACGGCGAAGGTGTAGGCGGTCCCGTTCGTCAGGCCCGTCACCGTGCATTGCAGCGGACCGCCGTTCCACTGGCACGTCGCTTCTCCGGGAGAGGCCGTGACGACGTACTCCGTGATCACTCCTCCTCCGTCGGAGGCCGGCGCCGTCCAGGTGACGAGCACGTTTCCGTTTCCCGGCGCTCCGGAGACGTTTCCCGGCGCTCCGGGAACGGTCCTGGGCGTGACCGCCGACGAGGACACGGAGGGGGGGCTCGTGCCCGCGACATTGGTCGCGGTGACGGTGAAAGTGTAAGCGGTTCCGTTCGCCAGTCCCGTCACCGTGCAGGTCGTGGTCGTTCCGTTCGGCGACTGGCATGCGGCTCCGCCCGGGGATGCCGTGGCGGTGTATCCGGTGATCGGGGCTCCTCCGTTGTTGAGCGGAGCGGTCCACGACACGGCGACCTGGGCGTTTCCTGGAATGCCGAAGGTGCCCGTGGGGGCGTCGGGCGGGGATGCCAGCACGGCGATCGGCCAGGCCGTTGAATCCGCCGTGGTGCCGTGATATGCGGGACATGACCCAGGCCGCACGGAGCCGCTTGTGCTCGTGACCTTCCCCGTTCCCGCCGCGTTGTATGCCGCGGTGATGTGCGCGTCGGAACGCAGGCCCGAAAGGGACTGGATGGTGCTTCCCGACGCGGGAATGCGGGTGAGGTTCTGCAGCGCCTGCACCCGCACGTGGGCATGCATGTCGTTGACGGCGCACTGGTCGCGCAATGAGGCGTAGGAGGCGGCCGTGGCCGGCATGGCCAGCGGCACGTTGCGTCGCACCGTCCATGCCGGGTGGAGCAGCAGTTGCCGAAGAACGGGGTCCCAGCGGGCGGGGTTGGCGCGGAACTCCTTCATGCCTTCGAGCGTCCAAAGCGCATGCAGGACGGGGCCGTTGATGCCCACGGCATCGACATGGCGGTTGTTGAGAAGGATGTCCTCGAGCGTGTTCAGCAAGGCCTCCCTTTCCGCGCCGGTGTGCGATCGCGTGATCAGCAAGCGCTGGGCGTGCAGGCGCCAGCCGAAGTTGGGGTTCCAGAAGGTCTGCACCAACTCCGTAAGATTTGCGGTGGAGAGGTCGAGCACCGGTTCGGTCGCGCCGTTCGCGGGGATGATGCGGTACAGGCGCGTGCGCGATTTCGCCCGCAGCGGGTGACGGTACGCCCTGTTGGTGGCGGGGGTCGCAGGGTTGTGCAGGAACAGATAATTGTACCAGTCGAGCACCCAAAGGCCCCCGTCAGGTCCGGTGCGTGCCTTGAGAGGCGCCGTCCAGGCATCAGTGGACGCGAAAATGTTCGATCGGGCGGGGCCCGGCATGCGTATCGCGCTCCAGGAACTCCCGTTGAGAACAAGGCTGTCCTGGTTGCAAAGCTTGGTGGAACCGTCGCAGACGAAAGCGAAGCGGTTCCAATACTTCTGCGGGAGCAGGCGCGAGGTATAAAAGTCGTGGCCGGTCGTGGCAGTGCTTGTGGACACGCGAAAACCGCCGCGCGTGGCGGTGTTGGAGCCTTCCCAATAGTAGGCGTCGTCGGTCACCGGGTAATACACATGGCCGTCTCCCGCGTTGTTCGTGTTGCAGCTGGGATTGCCAACGAGGATGCTCTGGGCATCCACGCCCTGACGCACCTGATGGTTCGAGTGGGATGCGCACGTGGCACCTGATTTGAACCATTGTCCGTCTTCCATCTGGCCGATGCCGTGCGCATTGGCGGGGCCTCCGGTGCCGATCACCTCGAACAAGGTGGTGTCCGAGCCGATCGCGGTGTGCTTGAAGCGGTAGATGTTTCCGTTACCGCAGCTTCCCGTCCTGATGCCGCCGGAAATGCTCACGCCGGTGCCTCCGCAGCCATTGTAGCCGGTGTGACCGTAAATCCAGTTGTCGAGGCCCATGGTGAGACTGTTGGGCTGTCCGTGGGAATCGAAGTCGGCGCCCGTCGATCCCATGCCCGAAACCAGCACCTGGGGAGTGCCCGCCACGTCGGTTCCGTCCAGATTGGGGATGAAAACGATGTAAGGGGGAACCGAGACGATCACGCCGCCATGCACGACTTCGATGCTGGTGGGAATGGCGAGCCCCGTGTAGAAAACCTTGAAGTTGTTCATGGCGCCGTCCCCGTTGGTGTCTTCCAGGATGACGATGCGCGATGCTCCGCTGGTATAACGGCCCGTTCCCGTGGGGGGATTGGCAAAAGTCGTGGCCGTGCTGTTATGCGTGTACGGATAGTCCCGACTGTCGATGGCCCACACGCGACCGCGCTCGTCGAACGTGAAATGCATCAGATAGGCGAGCGGTGCGCCTGCCGGCCCGGGCGTCAGTTCCGAAGCCACGATTTGGGGCTTGAGGCCCGACGGAACCACCGCGCAGTTGATGGACTGTTGTGGCGTCAGCGGATTCTGGATTTCTCCCTGGGCCAAAAGCGCTTGCGAAGGGCGGTCACCATTGGTTCCTCCCCAGGTCGGGGCCTGGATGCTGACGGTTTGGCCGTTGTAGGTGCTGCTGCGAGTGAGGGTGGGACAGTTTCCCGTTTTCTCGATCGGCGCGGCGACCACGAACTCCGGCCCCAATCCGGCAACCAACAGCAGGGAGGCCCCCCCGATCCAGACACGCAATTCCATGCACGCGCTCCTCGTTCCGGCGTTGACCGTCGACCGCGACGATGCGCTGCGCGCACTTTCGGCGAATACGGGACGTCACGCAATGTAAGGTGGCAAGGGCCGCGAATGTTCCGGTTAATTACGCGCGACGTGGAATCCGTTGATTCCTGCGGAAAATGAAAGGTTCGCCCCGGATTTCGGAGGCGCGGGCAACAAAGCCCCCGCACCTGATCCCGGATCCGGACTCATGTCCATAAAGTCACGATTCGAATACGTTAATCACGACTCCCAACCCATAACTCATAACTCATAACCCATAACTCATAACCCATAACTCATAACCCATAACTCATAACTCATAACTCATAACTCATAACTCATAACTCCCCCTCACATCCACCGCCGCGTGCGTTCACGGTAGGAGCGGTAGCCCTCGCCGAACCGTTGTTCGAGGATCTCCTCCTCGCGCGCGATGACGACGCGGTTCATCGCGATGATGAGCAGGGGGAGAAGAACGATCCCCCATCCGGAGTTCATCCATGCCGCGAGACCGAGATAAATCCAGAGAAAGGCGAAGTAGATCGGGTTGCGCGAGCGCATGTACGGGCCGGTGGTCACCAGCGCGGAAGGTTCCCGGTACGGGCTCGGTGACGTTCCCGCCTTCTTCAGGGCGCGCAATGCGCCGAAGAAGAGCAAAAGGCCTCCCAGCGACAGAAAGAGCGCCGGGATGGCATGGAGGCCGTCCGGAAGCAGCGGCAAGGCGAAGCCGCGCTGCAGCAGCCATGTTGCGGCGAGGAATGCCGCGAACAACAGGGGAGGAGGAACGGGAGGACGGGGGGCCGGCATGGGGTTTCCCTTCGTTGGGGGTTCCGTCAAAGGTACGGAACCCCGCCGGCGCGTCAACCCGAAGGATCCCCGCAGCAGGGATCGCAGGCGCCGGGATCACTCCGGAAGCAGGATCACCCCCTGCAACTCCCTCGCCGCGCCCGCGCCTTCACGATCCACCGCGACGCGCGCCACGTACATGCCGGGAGCTGCGACTGCGCCCGTCGCGGTGCGGCCGCTCCAGGTGATGACGCGCGCATCGTCGCGTTCGGCCCCGGAAGTCGCGCTCCAGATCGTGCGTCCCCACAGGTCGGTGATGGTCAGCGTGGCGCGTCCCGTCGTGCCGTCGGGCAGCGCGAAGGCGTAGCTTCGGCGCTGTCCGTTGACGCGGAAGGCGCCTGCGCCGGGACGGATGCCCGCCGGCTCCGTGATCTCGATGCGCACCGAGGCGCTGACGCTGCCCGTCGCGTTGGCCGCGGTGACGTTGTAAATCGTCGGGGGAGCGACGACGAGGGCGATGCCCACGATCGAGCCGTCCGTGGTGTTGAACACCAGCCCGGCGGGGAGGGGCGGTTCGATCGACCAGGTGGTCACCACTCCCGTCACCGTCGGCACGACGCCCTCGACCACCGCGTCGCGCGGAAAGGCGACGTTGACAGGATCGTAATACAGGTCGCGCGGTGCCCTCGGATTGACGACGATGCCGACGACGGCGGTGTCCGAGCCTCCGGGACCCGTGGCGATGATCTGGCGGATGACCGCCGGGGAGTGCTGCGACGGAGTCCCCATGATCGCGCCTGATGTCGCGTCGAGGATGAGCCCGGCGGGCAGGGGCGCCACGGCCGAGTAGCCGGTGACCGGCCCGCCGGTCGAGATGGGCAGGAGGGTGTTGATGGCGACGCCTTCCACCATGGCCTCGGTGATCTCATAGCGGATCGAGGGGCGCTGGGCGGGCGCATTGGTGGGAGTGATCGGTCCGACCGGGTTCGAGGACGGTCCGGTACCGCCTCCGTTGGTCGCGGTGATCGTGAAGGTGTAGGGGGTGCCGTTGGCCAGTCCCGCCACCGCGCAGGTGTAGTTCCCCGTGGTCCATGCGCAGGTGGCGCCACCGGGCGCGGCGGTGACGGTGTATCCCGTGATCGGGGTTCCCCCCGTGAAAGCGGGAGGCTGCCAGGTCAGAACGACTTCGCCGGAATTGCCCGCCATGGCGATGACGGATGCCGGGGGGCCCGGCGGCAGGCTGGCGACTTCGACGGGGAAGGCCACCGAGTCGGGGCCTGACGCGAAGTACGCCGGACAATCGAGGGGGCGGTCGCTGCCGGTCGCATTCCCGACCTTGGTGCCGCCGGCGTGGGTGTAGGCCCCGGTGATGTGGTTGTCGGATCGGAGGCCTGAAACCGACTGGATGAGGCTGCCCGAAACCGGAATGCGCGCGAGGTTGTGGAGCGCCTGCACGCGCACGTGCGGATGGGAATCGTTCACCGCGCAGTGTTCGCGCAAGGCCGCGTAGGAAGCGCCGGTGGCGGGCATGGCGATCGGCACGTTGCGGCGCACCGTCCAGGCCGGATGCAGGAGCAGGTCTTTCAGCACGGGGTTCCAGCGTGCTGAATCCGCGCGGAACTCCTTCATCCCTTCGGCCGTCCACAGTGCGTGGAGCACGGGCCCGTTGATGCCGGCGGCGTCGACGCGGCGGTTGTTGCGCAGGACGTCCTCGAGCATGTCGAGCAGCGCCGCGCGTTGCGCGCCGTTGCGCGTCTTCCCGATCAACAGGCGCTGGGCGTGCAGGCGCCAGTGGAAGTTCGGGTTCCAGAACGTCGCCACGAGCTCCGCGTCGGAAGCCTGCGAGAGATCAAGCACGGGTTCCGTCGCACCGTTCTCGGGGATGATGCGATACAGGCGGGTGCGGCTCTTCGCGCGCAGGGGGCTTTGCCACGCCGCGTTGGTGGAAGGCCCCGCGGGGTTGTGCAAGAAGAGGTAGTTGTACCAGTCCGCCACCCAGATGCCTCCGTCGGGCCCGGTGCGCGCCATCAACGGAGCCGTCCACGCATCGCGCGAGGCGAAGATGTTGGGAATCCGGTTCGGCGGGTAAAGGCGATGCGCCGCCCAGGTGCCTCCGTTCACCACGAGGCTGTCCTGGTTGCACTGCTTCGTCGCGCCCTGGCAGGCGAAGGCGAAGCGGTTCCAGTAGCGTTGCGGCAGGAGCCGGGACGTGTAGAACCCGTGTCCGCTCACGGCGGTGCTGCCTCCCGAGTAGTAGTCGCCGACCGGGTTCCGGCCCCCCTCCCAGAGGTACAGATCGGGCGTGAAGGCGTAGAACTGGCTGGTGCCGGGCCCCCCCGATGCGTTGCGGATGTCCGTGGCGCCGATGCCCGGTCGCACCTGGTGGTTCGAATGGGACGTTCCCGTGGCTCCCGATTTGAACCACTGCCCGTCTTCCATCTGGCCGATGCCCCAGGCGTTCGCGGGACCACCGGTTCCGTAAACCTCGAACAACGTGGTGTCGGACCCGATGGCGGTGTGCTTGAAGCGCCAGATGTTGCCGCTGCCGCAGTTTCCCGACGCCGTGCCGCCCGCGATCGTGACTCCCGTTCCCCCGCACTGGTTGTAGCCGGTGTGTCCGTAGATCCAATTGTCGAGACCGTAGGTGAGGTTGCTCGGCTGGCCGTGGGTGTCGTACCCGGCGCCGGTCGATCCCATGTTCGACACGAGGATCTGCGGGGTTCCCGCGACGTCGTTTCCCAGGTTGGGGATGAAGAGCACGTAGGGCGGAACCGTGGTGATGACGCCTCCGTTGACGACCTCGATGCTGCCCGGCACGACGAGGCCGCTGTAGAAAACCTTGAAGTGATTCATGGCGCCGTCGCCGTTGGTGTCTTCCAGAATCACGATGCGCGATTGCCCCTGGGTGAGGCGGCTGGTGCCGGTGGGCAAGGTGGACCACGAGGTGTGCGTGCTGTTGTGCGTGTAGGGGTAGTCGCGGGTGTCCACCGCCCAGATGCGCCCGCGCTCGTCGAAGGTGAAGTGCATGAGGTAGGCGAAGGGGGTTGCGTCGGGACCCGGAGTGAGTTCGGAGGCGACGATTTGCGGCTTTAAGCCGGGGGGAACCCTGACGCAGTTGATCGACTGTTGCGGGGGCAGGGGGTTCTGGATCCCCCCGAGGGCCAGCATTTCAGAGGGAGGGGTCGAGCCCGGCCACGAGGCGTTTTGCATCGGAACCTGCTGGCCGTTGTACATGTCGCTACGCGTCAGGTCCGGGCGCGCCTGTTTGTTCGATGGGAGCGGCGCCTGCTGTTTCACAGGTCAGCAAAAAAACGGAAAGTGCGCCGAAAACGGCGGAAACACGTACAGCGGGCATGGAAGTCCTTGAAAGCGGGCAGGTTTTTTGTGGAAAGGGCGGAACAGGCAATGTACTCCTGAACCGGCCGGTCATGTTCCGGATTTCGCGCACTGGCCGCGTTCCGGGCAACCCTCCCCGAAATGGGCCTCGAAGAGGCTTATGGCGGGGCGATCGGAGCAAGCTCCCGAGTGTCCGCGAAGAATATCAGCGCATCGTAGCGATGCGCCGGCAGTGTCGGGACATAGGCCTCCCGGTCGGGGTTGTACAGTACTCCCGCCGCGCGTTGCGCCAAGGGGATGCGGGGGGCACGTTCGCGGGCGTCTCCGGCGAAGAGCATGAACGCGCGCTCCGGGACCGTCGCGTGCAGCAGCGCATCGAGCGAACCTGCACCCGGGGCGGGCATGCTCATGCGACGCACGGGCCCTCCCCAGGCGTCGGACGCGATCAACCCGCCCCGTCCTGTCGCGAAGCCCGTGATGCCCACTGCTTCCGCCCCTTCGCTCTCGCGCAGCAGGGCGCCGAGATTCGTTTGTCCGTGCGAGGCCATGTCGGTGGCCCTTGCATCGCCCACGTGGGTATTGTGTGCCCAGACGATGCCGCGACCTTCCGGTTCGTGGCGTTCGGCCACCCGAAGCAGGGCTTCATGCATGAAGGCGGCGCGCGCGTTCCACGATCCCTGGCCGGGTGCGGTCATGGCACGGAAGCGGACTTCCGCGCGCTTGACGGCCAGCGCGTTCTGTTTCGCATTCCACCAGTCCTTGCCGGCCGGGCCGGCGGCGTCGTGTGCCCGCAGGAGTTCCACGGGCTCGGCGAATTCGGCGGAGAGGACCCTTCCCCCCTGCATCAACCCCCGTGCATAGTCGGCGAAGCCGTCGGGAAGCCGACGTACCTGGTCATACACCCGCTCGACCCGCGGGAGGTTGTCCGGGTCGTGTGCTTCGAACCACTCAAGGACACGCCGCATTGAATCCTCGGGATCCTGCATGTCGAGACCGTAGAGGCCGATGCGCGCATCGTAGGGCAAAGTGGCATTGTGGGCGCGAAGCCATTCGACGAAGCGGGCGAATTCTTCGTTGGCCCACAACCATTGCGGCCAGCGGGTCAGCCCGGCCATCACCGCGCGGACATCCGCATTTCGGGGCGTGCGGTGCTTCGCGTAGTCGTTGATCCGCTGCACGGCTTCCCAGTCACCCTCCAGGGCAACGAAGCGGAAGCCGTGTTCCGTGATGAGACGACGTGAAATCTCGTCGCGCCATCGGTAGAACTCGTGCGTTCCGTGTGTCGATTCCCCGAGCAGGGCGAAGCGGCGTTCGCCAAGGAAGTCAAGGAGGGGAGCGAGGTCGTCGATGGTTCCGAAGGGGCGCACATTCTCATGGAAGTAGGCCACCCAGGCGTCACGGTCCGCGGTGGCATCCGCCGCAACGGGCTGCGCTCGGGGAACGGTCAGGAATGCGGGCAGCAGCGCGAGGACCAGGGCGTGGTGGAGGCGCGGGATCATCACCCGGCAATGTAGCAGGGAATCCGGATGCGGAAAATGTGACGGGAGGATTCGGGAAAAAGCGGGGCAGGGTGGTGGTCGCTACAAGACTCGAACTTGTGACCCCTTCCATGTCAAGGAAGTACTCTAACCAACTGAGCTAAGCGACCTGAAACCCTGTCCGGCGGGGAGCCGGGAGCGGCAAAGTTAGACTCTGGCCGGGGGATGTACAAGGGATTCAGTGGGAGCGCGCCTGATCCCCCGGAGTCACGGCAGAAAGCATGATCCATGAAGCCGGATGCACGCGCGAAGCGGATTCGGCCCGGGACTTGAAGGCCGCATCCGGATCGTCCCCGCGAATCGTTGGCTATATTCCCCGCGCGTGAATCCATCCGAATTGAAACGCACTCCCCTGCATGATTGGCATGTGGCCCAAGGTGCGAAAATGGCCCCGTTCGCGGGGTTTTCCATGCCCATCCAGTATTCCGGCATCCGTCAGGAACACGAAGCGGTCCGCACGCGAGTCGGGTTGTTCGATGTTTCCCACATGGGAAACTTCTTCGTGCGCGGCCCGGAGGCGAAGGAATTCCTGCAGCGGCTGACCACCAACGACGTGACCCGGCTTGCTCCCGGCGATGTGCAGTATTCCGCCCTTTGCCGAGAGGACGGCGGGTTGCTCGACGACATTCTCGTCTATCGCTTCGCCCCGACCGAATACATGATCGTGGTCAACGCCGCGAACCTTCCGAAGGACCGGGACTGGTTCGAGGCCCGCTTGCGGGAATGGGGAAACGACTGCGCGTTCGAAGACGCCAGCGACTCCCTGTCCATTTTGTCGCTGCAGGGGCCCGCGGCCGAAGCCGTCTTCCGGTCGCTCGTTCCCTCCTTCGACGGTTCCATGACCACGTATCGCTGCGGCACCTTCGTGGTTTGCGGCATGCCCATGCGCATCGGGCGCACCGGCTACACCGGAGAAGACGGCTTCGAGTTCTATCCCGCAGCCGAACATGCCGCGACCCTCTGGAACATCCTGATGAAAGCCGGGGCCCCGCACGGCATCCTCCCCGTGGGCCTCGCCGCCCGCGACACATTGCGCCTTGAAGCGGGGTACTCCTTGTATGGCCACGAACTGTCGGAGTCGGTTACCTCCCTCGAGGCCGGCCTCGGCTGGATCACCGCCCTCGACAAGGGGGACTTCGTGGGGCGCGATGCCCTGCTGGAGTTTCGCACGCAAGGCGTGCCACGAAAAATCACAGGAATCGAAATGGCCGAGCGCGCCATTCCACGCGAGGGGTGTCCCGTTTTCCATGAAGACCGGCAGGTCGGTGTCGTGACATCGGGGACGCTGTCGCCCACCTTGGGCAAGGGGATCGCCCTTGCGCTGGTGGAATCCCCCGCCGCCGCGCGCGGTACGGTGCTCGAAGTCGACATCCGCGGCGCGCGCAAACCGGCGACCGTGGTCGCGCGTGCGTTCTACAAACGAGCCAAGGCGGTGGCGACATGACAAAGCGGAACAAGAAGGCACCGGGCGGCTCCGGAGCCGCCGCGGGCGGCCGTCGTCTCGCGCTGGCGAAGCGTTCCCCGAAGGGGGGGCGGGCGAAGCCGTCGGTCGGCAACGTATTCGGGGAAAACAAGGAAGTCGCCGGCCTCATCCTGCTTTCCGTCGTCCTGGTCACCTTCATCGCCCTCATCGCCGACTTCGTGCAGACGGGGGGCAACATCCTCGGTCCGTACCTCGGCACCTGGTGGGCGGAGCTTTTGACCAGTGCGCTGGGCAAGCTGCCCGTGCTCTTCTACCTCGCCGCGCTCGCCATCCTCGGCGCGCAATGGCTCTTCGACCGGCCCGGTTGGCGCGCGGTCACCATCTCCGCCGTCGCCGGCTTCTTGTTCGGACTCCTGCTCAGCGTGCACAACCTCGGCCGCGACCATATCTCCGGCTACGACTTCCAGGTCTCCGGCGGCTGGCTCGGCAACTTCCTCGCCCAGCAAATCTTCCTGCCCGTGTTCGGCCCCACGCTCTTCGGCCCCTACCTCATCACCGGGCTGCTCATCATCGTGCTTGCGGCCTGGGGATTCAAGGTCAGCGTCTCTTCGTGGCTGGCGCGGGGCGCCAATGTCACAGGCGCCCTGCTCCGCAACCTCGTCGACGGCTGGCGCAGTGCCGGGGAAAAATCCGAGCCCGTGCGCGCCGAACCCCTCCCCGGGCCCGTCTCGCGCGCCATGCGCGCCGCCAGCCGCCGCAGTCGCGACCTCATCCCCACGGAGGACGACACGCCCGAGGAGGAGAAGGCCAAGCTCGAGGCCCTGCTCGACAGCGACGACCTCGAGAACCTGACGGAAAATCTCGACCCGCTCACCGTGCGCAAGTTGCGCGACCTCGCCCTCGAGCGCCAGCGCGTCTCCGAGCTGAACGACTGGGAAGAGAAAACCCGTAATACCGAGATCGGCGGGTTGCTCAAGCGTTCCGCCCCGTCGCTTCCGCCCGGCCTTGAGACCGCTTCCGCCACCCCTTCCGGCTCCGGTGATGATGACGTGCTTACGGGGGAGGCGGGGGAACCCGATGCGTTCGATCCCGTGGAGGGGGACGACGGGCTCGATGCTCCGTCGATTCCGCCGCGCCGCAAGGCAGGGCGCGCCGCGCAGAAACCCCCGGCCCGCCTCGCCCGCGAGGCGGGGAATGACGCCGCAGCTCCCCCCCAAGACCTCCCCGAGGAGCGACAGGTTCAGTATGACGCGTACGCGTTGCCCGAGCTCGACGATCTCTTCGACGACCCGCCGGAGCAGGCGCTGGAGTTCACCGAAGAGGAGTTGCTGGAGCAGAAGCAGTTGCTCGAGGCACAGCTCAACAATTTCAAGGTGCGCGGGAAGGTCAGCGGGATCCATCCCGGACCGGTGATCACGCGCTACGAGGTGGAACTTGCTCCGGGTGAGAAGGTCAATCGCATCAGCGGCTTGGCCGACGACCTCGCCCTCGCCTTGCGGGCCAAGAGCATCCGCATTCTCGCGCCCATTCCCGGGAAGTCCCTGGTGGGAGTGGAAGTTCCCAACCGAAAGCCGCAGATCGTCTACATCAAGGAGATTCTCGCGTCGGAAGCCTTCGAAGCGGAGGAGGACACGCTCAAGGTCGCGGTGGGCAAGACCATCGCGGGAGATCCGTACGTCGCCGACCTCACGCGCGCCCCCCACTTGCTGATCGCCGGCCAGACCGGGTCGGGCAAGTCGGTTTGCATCAACAGCATCATGACGTCGCTGCTGGTCAGCAAGACTCCGGACGAATTGCGCATGATCCTGATCGACCCGAAGGTGGTCGAACTCAAGCCTTACGAGAAGATCCCGCACCTGCTGGGGCCCGTGATCACCCAGCCCGAAGTCGCGGTGCAGGCGCTGAAATGGGCGACCCTGAAGATGGACGAGCGCTACGGCGTGCTTGCGCAATGCGGCGTGCGCAACATCAAGGGGTACAACCAGAAGGTGCGCGAGGGAACGCTTCCGGAGGAGGTGCGGTACAACCAGTTCCTCGAGTTCGCGGACGTGGTGCCCGCCTCGATGCAGGATACGGAAGCGACGGTCATGCCCTACGTGTTGATCGTGATCGACGAGCTGGCCGACCTGATGATGGTGGCGGGCAAGGAGGTGGAAACCAACATCGCCCGCATCGCGCAAAAGGCGCGCGCGGTGGGCATCCATCTCATCCTCGCGACGCAGCGGCCTTCGACCAACGTGATCACGGGAACCATCAAGGCCAACCTGCCCACGCGCATGGCCTTTCAGGTGGCGAGCCAGATCGACGCGCGCACCATCCTCGACCGGCAGGGCGCGGAGAAGCTGCTGGGGCGAGGCGACATGCTGTACCGTCCCATCGAGTTCCCTGAACCGGTGCGTTTGCACGGCTGCTTTATCGACGACGCGCAATGCGAGGCGATTGCAACCGCCTGCTCCGAACAGTTCGTGAATTACCCGCAGGTCCGCACGTTCAACGTGGACGAGGAAGCGGACGGCGGGGGCGAAGTGGACGAAGATCGCGACGCGCGCTTCGTGGACGCGGCCGAACTGGTCGTGCAGCTCAAGCAGGCTTCGGTGTCGCTGCTGCAGCGGCGCCTGGGGCTCGGCTATGCGCGCTCAGGCCGCCTCGTCGACCAGCTCGAGCGCGCGGGCATCGTGGGCCGGGAGCGGGGCAGCAAGCCGCGCGAGGTGCTGATGAATGAGGAGGAGTTGCACAGCTTCCTGCGTTCGCACGAGGCGACGGAGGGATTATAGGGAGTTTGCCACAATAGAGCACAAGGGAAAACAAAGAAGGGTCGGTTACCGCGGGAACCGACCCTTCTCTTTGAGTTTCTTTGCGCCACTTTCGTGGCGACCTGTTCTGTCTTTTATTTCCGCTTGAACGCGTGCGCCGTCATGCCCATGTAAGGCATCAGCGATTGCGAACCGGTGGTGGTCGCGGCGGTCAGGTTATCGGTCTGCGAGGGGTTGCCCGCTCCCTGAGGGTACTCCAGGCCGGTGTAAGTGGCGAACACCACATGCGTCGCCCCGATTTTCATGCCTTCCTGCATGGCTGCATGGGCGATGTGGCGCTTGCGCTCCTCGATGCGGGCCTTGCTCCCGCTTCTCTCGTAGACACACGGATAGGGGAGGCCGATGAGGCCGGGAGTGAAGAGCAGACCGTAGGTCAGCACCACCGCAGGCGGGCAATAGTACTGGCGCCAGGGCTCGTTGTAGCTCACGAATCCGAGGCGCCAGTTGTCGTAATTGCGGCGAACGAAAATGCGGCCGAGGTATTCGTATTGATCCCTGTCGTACTGGACGTTGCCATCCTTCATCGTGAACCCCGGGGGGGCGGTTTCGATGAACAGGCGGGGAGAATATTCCGAAGGAGTCACGTCGGCGTGCGTGGTGAAGTCACCGAAACGATCGGTCCGGCTTTCGAACACGGTACTGGCGCACCCGGTGAAGAGAAGTGCGCCGATCGCGCCGAGGATAAAAAACGGCTTCATCATGATGTGCTCCGTTGGAAGGTGTTTGAGCCAGCGGGATTATAGCTTCCGGTTCGAAGGATGTAAAATCGCAGGGGGGTTTTCCCGTCGAAGGTTACCTTGGGGGCTTGTGCAGCGCCGGACCCCCCGAAACATTGCGTGATTCTGCAGGATGCCCCCATGCCCCGCTCTTCATCAGAACCGACCTTCGAATCCATCCGCCGCGAGTGCAACGCCGGAAACGCGTACACGACCCGGATCGAAACCTCCATCGGAGCTGTGTCGTGCCGTTTCAAGGCCCGGCGCAAGTCGGCCCGCATGGACTTCAGCCTGGACGAGACGGCGTTCAACATCGTCCTCGATAAATGGCGCGAGGTCATCCTCAGGCACGAAGCCTATGTCAAGGAGTTCTTCGCGCGCGGCGACTGGAAGGACATGTCGGGGCAGTTCACCCCTTCGGGCTTTTGTCTCGACGTGTTGCGCGAAGACGCGGAAGAGTGGTTCGAGCTGGTGTACGGGAAGCTGCAGCGGCAGGAGGGCCTCACCGGCGTGAGTCCGCGCATGCGCGAGCGGGGCTGGTGATTCCTCAGCCTTCGCAGGCGAGGCTCGGGCGCCCGAGCAGGCGCGTCCAGTAGACCCGGATCTGGTCTTTGCGCTGCCGCACTTCAGGCGCGGGGCCGTTCTCGAAGCTTGCCTCGCGCCTGGCCCCTTGCCAGCGCACCCCGATGCCGTGGCAGCGGTACAGCAGTTTCTCCAGCCGCGCATCGCCGAAGAGCAGGTTTTCCCACCCGGGTTCGCGCGCGCTGCCCAGGTAGATGTGGCGCGCGCTGGCGGCGGCGATCGTGTTCCAGGGCAGCACGGCTGTCACGCTCACCTGCGAAAGCGTCCCTTGACCGAAGTGGTAGTCGCGGGGCACTCCCTCCGCCACCGGAGCGGATTGTCCCGCGGCCCCCAGCGGGACGAATGCGTTGGCGATGGTCAGGAACCACGGCGTGGTTTCCCCGAATGCCAGCGTCGCCGCCGGGCCGATGGCGCTGACCGAGGACCGGAAGGGCGTCGGGTTGTAGAACTCGTAGAAACCGTAGAGCCCCCCCACGCCGCGGATGATGTCTCCGCCGAAGTCGGCGCCGGCGAGCAACCCGTTCACCTGGATCAGGCCGAAGGGTTGGCGCCCCACGCTCAGCTCCATGTCGAGGGTGAAATGGTCGAAGGGGCGCTTGAGGGCGTTCTCCGTCTCGAAGGGAACCCCGTGATACACCCGCACGCCCAGGGTGGTCAGGCGGCCGAGATCTTCGGGCTCGAGATCGCCCAGCTCCTGGTTGCTGACGACGCCGTAGGGCGTGATGCCCGCATGGAACATGGAGATGACGTGCGCGTCGCCCGGTCCTTCCTTGTGGCGCATGCCGAAGACATGCCGGTTGATGGCGCCCATCGGGTTCACCACCGCGGCCAACGTTTCGCGGAACGGACCCGGGCGACCCGAGGGAACGTCGAGAATCGTGCCGCTGAGTTTGTGCAGCGCCTCACCGAGCAGCACGCCCGAGATCGAGGTGGTGATCTGGTCGTTCACCGACGGCGGGTCGGTTTCCATCGCAAGCTCCCACATCAGGCTGGCGGAGTAGGTGTACAGCGCGCTGGTCCAGAACCCCACGCCGGCCGAACGCGCGGCGGCGAACGACAGGGATCCCTGGTAAGGGTGCCCCATCTGGTTCACCTCGAAGCCGTCCTCGTCGAGGACCCAGGGGCCGGTGACGTTGCTCCAGATGGACGAGGGGGAGATGCGCGCGAAGTCCTCGCGGGTGACGTAACGGTTGAAGGCCCAGATGGTGATGTTGATCGCGGGCACTACGAGCGCGGGGATCCAGTAATCGGTGGGGGGAGAGCGCAGGGGGGCCTGCTGCGCGGGCAGCTCCGTGCCGGGGTCCGGGAGGATGCCGCTCGCCTCCTCCGCCGCAGCGGTGGCGGTGAGGAGTGCGAGAGTCAGCACGAGGGGGGTGGGGGAGAGGCTGCTCACGTGCGGGGAAAGTTAGTGAAGCGGGGGTGTGGCCGATGAAGCCAATTGGCTATTTCGTGGAATGGAACACGGCATCATTGATGCCCGGGTAAATCAGGTAAACCAGGAGGGAGGCCGTCATCATGACCACGATCTATGTGGACGCCGACGCCTGTCCGGTGAAGGACGAGGTCTATCGCGTCGCTGCGCGTCACGCGGTTCCCGTGATCGTGGTGGCGAACTCTCCCATGCGCATGCCTGCGGGCGCGAATGTGCGGCTCGAAGTCGTTGGTGACGCATTCGATGCGGCGGACGACTGGATTGCCGAACGGGCGAAGGCGGGAGATATCGTGATCACGTCGGACATCCTGTTGGCAGGTCGCTGCATCAACGTCGGCTCGGGGACCGGTGCCTTCGTGTTGAGTCCCACCGGCAAACCGTTCACGGAGGATAATATCGGCACGGCGACGGTGACGCGGGAGATGATGGCCGACATGCGGGCCATGGGTGAAATCCGCGGCGGCCCGCCGCCGTTTCAGAAGAAGGACCGGGGGATTTTTCTGCAGGAGCTGGAGAAGGCGGTGGTGAAGGTGAAGCGGCGGTTCAAGGCGGGGTAGGGAAGAGCGGGCGCCTGGGGCTTCGCGGCCGCATTGACTTCCCTGAAAGGGCGAGCCAGCGGCTCGCCCGTACAATTCTCCGGAATCACTGGCGCCACGGTTCCAGTCGCAGTCCTCACCCCCGACCCCTCTCCACGAGGGAGAGGGAGGGGCGGCCGCTCGCCGTCACCGGCACCCCCGCCCCCGCAATAGCCGGGACAGGCTCCCGCCGGGCCGATTTCGCTTTTT
>JBJHDK010000034.1:0-25129 GCA_050486505.1 Fibrobacteria bacterium
GTAGCGAGAAGTGCACGGGCAGATCGCGATCGCGATCGCTGGCGCCGCCACGCATTGTTGCTCTGGCTCTGGGTGCCCCCCGTCGCTCTCCTGCTGATCTCCCTCGCTCAGCCGACATTCGTCGGGCGATACATCATCTCGTCGGTTCCAGCAGTAGCGATCGTGGTCGCACTGACGATCTCCCGCATCGAACTCGGCGTCCTTCGGGCTGTCTTGGGGGGCATCCTCGTCGTCGACCTCGCGGGGTTCGGGGACAAGGATCTCGAAAAGGCGGAATACCATTCCAATCCCCTGCGCGACGGTTCGCTCACGGGATACCGCCTCATCGAGGTGGACATCACCGCGCAGACGGTGCGCGCCGTGGAACACACCGGGCTCAAGGGGCGCGCCGCAGAGCTGTGCAAGAACTTCTTCACGCTGGGCATGATGTACTGGCTCTACGATCGTCCGGTGGAGCACACCCTGACGTGGATCCAGAAAAAATTCGGCCCCAAAACCAAGTACGCCGAGAAGCCCGAGATCGCCACGGCCAACCAGGCCGCGCTGCTCGCGGGTTACAACTACGCCGAAACGGTGGAACTCTTCGCCAGCCACTATCGCGTGCGCAAGGCCGAGCTGCCGCCAGGCAAATACCGCAAGATCTCCGGCAACGAGGCCACGGTGTTCGGCCTGATCGCCGCCGCGCAAAAGGCCGGTCGCGAAATCATGTATGGCAGCTACCCCATCACGCCGGCGTCCGACGTGCTGCACGGCCTGTCGCGCCAGAAGCAGTTCGGCGTGCTGACCTTCCAGGCCGAGGATGAAATCGCCGCCATGGCCTCGACCGTGGGCGCGGCCTACGCCGGTGCGCTTGGCGTGACGGCCACCTCGGGACCGGGCATCTGCCTCAAGTCCGAAGCCATGAACCTCGCCGTGATGGCCGAGCTCCCCGTGGTCGTCATCGACGTGCAGCGCGGCGGCCCGAGCACCGGCTTGCCCACCAAGACCGAGCAATCGGACCTGCTGCTGAACCTTTACGGCCGCTCGGGCGACAGCCCGCTGCCCGTGATCGCCGCGAAGTCTCCCTCGGACTGCTTCACCATGGCCTACGAGGCCAGCCGCCTTGCGCTCAAGTACATGACGCCCGTGGTGCTGCTCACCGACGGCTATATCGCCAACGGATCGGAACCCTGGCCTGTTCCCGACCCGGAGAAGCTCCCCGAGGTTCCGGTGCGACTGGCCGAGTTCGAGCCCAACTTCCTGCCCTACGAACGCGACCCCGAGACGTTGGCGCGCCGCTGGGCGATCCCCGGCATGCCCGGGCTCGAACACCGCATCGGCGGCCTCGAGAAAGCCCGCCAAACCGGTCGCATCTCTTACGACCCCGACAACCACGACACCATGACCCGCGAGCGTGCGGCGAAGATCGCCGGTATCGCGAAGGACATCCCCGCGCAGGTGGTCGAGGGCGATCCCTCCGCCGACCTGCTCATCGTCTCGTGGGGCGGCACCTACGGGGCGGTCTCCACGGCGGTCGCCGACTGCAACCACGCGGGGGTCAAGGTTGCGCACGCCCACCTGCAATACATCAACCCCTTCCCCTCGAACCTGGGACAGATCCTGGGCTCATACAAGCAGGTCGTGGTGCCAGAGCTCAACATGGGTCAGCTCCGCCTCGTGCTCTCCGGAACCTACGGGATCGCGGCACAGGGGATCAATCTCGTGCGCGGCAAACCGTTCCGCGTCTCCTACCTCGTCGACAAGTTCGAACGCATCGTGAAGGCACTGTCATGACCACCGCCACACAAACTCCGGAAAACGTCGGTGCGGCGGCGCCGCTCACCCGCAAGGACTTCGCCTCGCCGGTCGCCATCCGCTGGTGCCCGGGCTGCGGCGACTATTCCATTCTCACCGCAGTGCAGGGCGTGCTCCCCACGCTCGGCATCCCCCGTGAAAAGTTCGTGTTCGTCTCGGGCATCGGCTGCTCCAGCCGTTTCCCCTATTACATGAACACCTACGGGTTCCACACCATCCACGGGCGCGCGCCCGCGATCGCCACCGGCGTCAAGCTCGCCAACCCCGAGTTGCAGGTGTGGGTCATCACCGGCGACGGCGATGCCCTCTCCATCGGCGGCAACCACTTCATCCACGCGCTGCGCCGCAACGTTGACCTGAAGATCATTCTCTTCAACAACCAGATCTACGGCCTCACCAAGGGACAATACTCCCCCACCTCGAATGTCGGCACGGTGAGCCCCTCCACTCCGTTCGGCTCCGTCGATCTCCCCCTCTCTCCGCTCAGCCTCGCCCTCGGCGCGGGCGCGACCTTCGTTGCGCGCACTTCCGACAACGACGTGAAGCACATGACCGAGGTGTTCGCCGCCGCCGCCGCGCACAAGGGTTCTGCCCTCGTCGAGGTGCTGCAGAACTGCGTGATCTTCGCCGACAAGGTGCACGATCCCTACTACGGCCGCCAGGTGAAGCAGGACCAACTGCTCTACTTGCAGCACGGCGAACCGATGCGCTTCGGAAAAGAGCTCGACAAGGGCATCGTCCTCAACGGGCTGAAGCTCGAGGCGAAGACCAACCCCGCCGACTCCGAAGTGCTCGTGCACGACTCGAAGGATGCAGAGGGTACCTTGCCCTTCATGCTCTCGCGCCTCGCGCACCCGACGCACCCCGTGCCCGTGGGCATCTTCCGCGACATCGAGCGCCCCGTGTTCAATCAGGACGCGCGCGCGCAGATGGAGAAGTCGAAGCAAAAATCCCCGCCCGACCTGGAGAAGCTGTTCAACTCCGGGAGCACCTGGAAGGTGTGACCGCACAGAACCCGTAAGGGCGACCCGCCGGGTCGCCCGGATGTGGAGGCTGACAGTCGCAGGGCGATCCGCAAGGGTCGCCTTTTTCTTTTGAAACTGGTACCCCCCCAGAAACCCCTGAATTCCAGCGAAAACCCCCGTTTCGTGCAGCTTGATAAACTGCCCTGATGTGCAGTAACTTCCCGGCATGCACCCGGCCTCTCCCCGCGGCTTCGCCGCCGTCGCCCGCGACCACGCCGAAGCCCCGCTCGACCTGCATCGCCTCATGGTGCAGCGCCCCGCCTCCACGTTTTTCATGAAGATGCGGGGGGACGCGATGCGGCCATCCCTGCGCGAGGGGGACTTGCTGGTGGTCGATCGTTCCCTGGACCCGCGCCCGGGTCGGCTGGTGGTCGCCGCCGTGGACGGCTCCTTCATCGTGCGGCGCTGGGAGCGCGCGGGCAAGGAGGCAGTGCTGCGCGCCGAAAATCCGAAGCATCCACCGCTGCACGTCAGCGACTGCGAAGACTTCCGGTTGTTCGGGGTGGTGACGTGGGTAACCAGGGACATGGGAACCCCCCCGTGATACCCTGCGGTCAGCAGGGGCGACGCATGCGTCGCCCCTACGGGAGGGTTTCCCATGTTCGCCCTCATCGACTGTAACGCATTCTTCGTGAGTTGCGAGCGCGTGTTCAATCCTGCGCTGGCGACGCGGCCCGTGGTGGTGCTGTCGAACAACGACGGCTGCGCGGTGTCGCGCTCGGACGAGGCAAAGGCTCTGGGCGTGGCGATGGGGCAGCCGTACCACGAGTTTCGCGACCTCGCGCGGCGGCACGGCATCGCATGCCTGTCGTCGAACTTCGAACTCTACGCCGACATGTCGCAGCGGGTGATGTCGCTGTTCGACCGCTGGTCACCCGAGGTCGAGGTGTACAGCATCGACGAGGCGTTTCTCCGTTTCCCGAACGACATCCCGCCGCACCGGCTGCGCGCGATTGCGGAAGACATCCGCGCGACGGTGCCGCGCTGGACGGGCATTCCCGTGTCGGTGGGCACGGCTTCGACCAAGACGCTGGCGAAGGCAGCCAACGATATCGCGAAGCGCGACGAGCGCGAGGGACGCGACCGGTCCGGTGTGCGCGTGCTGCCCGATGCGGGGGTTCCCATGCTGCTGGCGGGGCTCAAGACGGGCGACATCTGGGGCATCGGGCGCAAGCTGACGAAGCGACTGGAAGCGCACGGGATCCGCACGGCCCTCGCGTTGCGCGACGCGCCGCGCGACTGGGTGCGGCAGCATTACGGCATCACGGTGGAACGCACCGTGCGCGAGTTGCGCGGCGTGTCGTGCCTGCCGCTCAACGCGCACCCGGAGGACCAGAAGAACATGACGCATTCGCGTTCCTTCGCGCGGCCGTTGACGGATCGGGATGCGGTGCGCGCTGCGGTGCGGAACCACGCGGAGCGGGTTTCCGCCAACCTGCGCCGCGAGGGACTCGTCGCCCAGGCCGTCTGCGTGCATCTCTCCACCGACTGGCACAAGCGCGATGCGCCGCAGCACCACGGCGTGCGGGTCCTGGAACTGGCCGTGCCGTCGCACTTCACCCCGGAGATCGTCACCCGCGCGCTGCAGGCGTTCGACGGCGCCTTTCGTCCGGGGTTCGCGTACAAGAAGGCGGGGGTCACGCTGCTGAACCTGCTGCGTCCGGGGGAAGCGCAGGGGGATATCTTCGATGCGGTCGATCGCCCGCGCGCGGCGCGGTTGATGGCGGCGCTCGACGGCGTGCAGGCGCGCCACGGTTCGGGAAGCCTGCGTTACGGCATCGACGGCGCACGCGGCGCGTGGGAATCACGGCGCGACAACCGCTCGCCGCGGTTCACAACGCGGTGGGAGGAGGTTGCGGGGGTGGGGTGAGGAGCCCCACGCCGGCCTGGACTCGAACCAGGGACCGACGGTTTAGAAAACCGTTGCTCTATCCAGCTGAGCTACCGGCGCAGGGAGGCACGCAAGTTAGAAACCGGACGCGCGCCCCCTCCACCGCCGGGATCGCACGGAACACCCCCCGCTCATCTTGCTACTTTTGCCCCATCCCGGAACGGTTCCGGACATTCAGGAGTCTCAAAAAATGGGGTTTGGCACCATGGATCTGCTTTTTCTGCTGGGCATGATTTTGATCATGTACTTCCTGTTCTTTCTTCCCCAGCGTAACAAGCAAAAAGCGCTGACCAAGATGCTCGCCGCCCTCAAAAAGGGCGACAAGGTCATCACCAACGGCGGCATGCGCGGCGAGGTCATCGCCATCAACGGCGGGGTCGTCACCCTGAAGTTCCACGACAACGTCCGCATCGACTTCGACAAAAGCGCCGTCGCCCAGGTGATCGACACCGACACCTCCCGGGACGACGCGAGGTAAGCACGTGTCCGACCTGTCCATCTACACCTACGGCAGCAAGGTCCTGCGCAAGCGCGCCGAGGAGGTCAAGGACGTCAGTCCCGCCCTCAAGCGCCTCGCCGACGACATGCTCGAGGCCATGTACCATGCCGAGGGCATCGGACTGGCCGCGCCGCAGGTGGGCGAGTCGGTGCGCCTGTTCGTGCTCGACGTCGCGCGCGAGGGCGAGAAGAAGAACCCCATGGTGTTCTTCAACCCGCAGATCATCGACCCGCGCGGTAAATCCGTCGCCGAGGAAGGCTGCCTCTCCATCCCCGAAGTGTGGGCCGAGGTGGTGCGCCCCGAGGTGATCACCGTGCGCGCGCTCGACCGCGAAGGCAAACCCTTCGAGCTTCCCGGCATCGACGGCCTGCTCGCACGCTGCATCCAGCACGAGAACGACCACCTCGAAGGCGTGCTCTTCACCGACAAGATCTCTGCCACCGACCGCTTGCTCAACGACAGCCGCCTCAAGAAGATGGCCCGTGCCGTTCGGTAAGGCTCGCCCCGTGACCGCGCGCGCCGCGACGCTTTTTCTTCCCCTGTTCGCGGCGCTCCTCCTAACCGGGGAAACCGCCGGCGAACCCCGGGCCCCCACACCTGAAAACATTCTTCGCCTCACCGGAGGCGTGCCCCCGCAGCGCATCCCCTTCCCCGAGGTGTGGGATCCCGACCCGCTGCGCTTCCCCTACAGCGCCGACCCCTCGCTCTACCTTCCCCCGGCGCCCCTTCCCGACCGTCCCCCCGTCCGCTGGGGCGCGTTCACGCCGCCCGCCGGCATCGGCCGCGACATCCGCGTGCTCGTCGCGCCGCAAACCCGTGTCGTCCGCATCGACGCCGGGGCGGGCGCCGACGTGCAATGGCGCATGCCCGACGGCCGTGTGCAGCGCGCCGCGTCGCTGGCCGGGGAACTGCGCGTCGAACGCATCGACAACCGCCTCGTCATCATCCCCGCCACGGGTGCCCGCGTCAACGGCGGATCGGCCACGGCATTGCGCCTGTCTCCGCTCAACGCCGAAAACCCGGTCAGCCTCAACGGAAGGACATGGCGGGGGGCGATCGAAATCCATGCCGAGGGAGGGGGACTCATCGCGGTCAACACCTTGCCGATGGAAGACTACCTGCGCGGCGTGGTGCCCCTCGAGATGGGCCGCCACGACGAAACCCGCATGGAGGCGCTCAAGGCCCAGGCCGTAACCGCGCGCACCTACGCGCTCAAGCGCGCGCTCGACCGCACCCACGCCATCTTCGACGTGCACGCCTCGGTGCAGGACCAGGTCTACGGCGGAGCCTCGGCCGAGCACGCCATGAGCGACCGCGCCATCCGCGAGACCGCCGGCGTGGTGCTGCTGCACGGCGACTCGCTGGCGCACACCTACTACCACAGCACCTGCGGTGGCGTCACCGCCAGCCGCCACGAGGTCTGGGGCGGCGAGCCTATCCCCTACCTCGTCTCCGCCCCCGACACCGACGCCGAGGGACGCGTCTGGTGCCGCGCCTCGCGCTACATGGACTGGACGCAGACCTGGGACGCCGCCGCGCTGGCGAACATCGTGCGCGCCAACCTCCGATCGGCGGGTGTGCAGAACGGTCCCGACTTCCGCGCCATCCGGGGGTTCAACGTGCGCGACCGCTACTCCGACGACCGCATCCGCCTCCTCGAGGTCGTCACCGACCGCGGCGTCATCGAGCTGCGCGGCGACAAGACGCGCTGGGCCCTCAAGCCCGCGCCCGGCACCGGACGCATCCTCGAAAGCGCGCGCTTCGACATCGACATCAACGCCGGGCGCGTCACCGCGCGCGGCAACGGCTTCGGGCACGGCATCGGCATGTGTCAAATGGGAGCCCTGGCGCGCGCGCAGGCCGGGGAAGACTTCGTGCAAATCCTCACGGCGTATTACCCCGGCACGGTGCCGGGGCGGCTCAACCTGCCGCGCTGATCCGGGAACTCAGGCCAGGTCGAACACCAACACCTCGGAATCCTCCGAGGCCTTGAGGCGGACCTCCGCTTCCTCCGACAACGCGGCGCCATCGCTGGTCGCCAGCGCTGTTCCCTGATTCAGCGTCAGGGAACCCGAAACGACCTGCGCCCAGGCGTGCCGGCCCGCCGCGATCGGCATTGCAGCCTCCTCGCCCGCCTTCAGGAAAATCCGGTACCACTTGGCATCTTGCGCGATGTCGTGGCTGCCGCCTTCGCCGCCGGGCGAGGCCAGCAACTGAAAGCGACCGCGAGCGCCCGCGGGATCGAACGTCTTGTCGGCATAGGCGGGCGCCAGGCCGGCACGGTCGGGCAGGAGCCAGATCTGGTAGAAGTGCACCGTCCCCTTGCCGCCGTTTTCCTCGCTGTGGCGGATCCCCGTGCCGGCACGCATGTGCTGCACGCGGTCGCGCTCGAGGATGTCGCCGTTCCCCAGCGAGTCCCCGTGCCGCAGCTTCCCCTCGAGCACATAGGTCAAGATCTCCATGTCGCGGTGTCCGTGTTCACCGAACCCCTCTCCCTCGCGCACGAAATCTTCGTTCATCACGCGCAGCGATCGAAATCCCATGTGCGCGGGATCCTGGTACCCCGCGAACGAAAACGTGTGCGACGTATCGAGCCAACCATGATCGAAATGGCCGCGCTCGGCGGCCTTGCGAACCTTGATCATTTGCCTTCTCCTTCCGCCAGATGTTCCCTCACGCGCTTGAGGTCCTCGAGCATGCGGCCCACCGTCTCTTCCCCGAGGAATCCCAGTTGCCGCGTGTGCGTCGCGAGCAACGGCGCCTCCAGTTCATCGAGCAGGGCCAGCCCGTCGCCGGTGATGCGCGTGAACACCACGCGACGATCAACCGGACCGCGGCCGCGCTCCGCGAGCCCGCGCTGCCCCAGCCGATCGAGCAGGCGCGTCACGTCGGGGTCGCGCGTCACCATCCGGGCGGCGATCTCGCCGCAGGGCAACCCCTCGGGACCCGCGCCGCGCAGGATGCGCAACACATTGTATTGCGCGGGGGACAGTCCCCGTTCTTTCAGCAGGTTGAACACCGTGCGCCCCAGCAGGTCCGTCGTGCGGATCAGGCTCAGGTATAGTTCTTCCCCGGGGTGCGCGAACGGCTTGCTCTGCCGCAGTTCGCTTTGCATGTCGTGTTCCATGACAAAAATCTATTCGTTTCAACGAATAAATGCAACCGGAAACGGTCACATCCACCCCGGGTGACGTTTCCAGGCCGTGGCGGTGTCGTACTCCGACGAACTGAAACGGAACGGCATTCAAAAAAAACCGGATTCCCCCCTTGACGGAGGAAAAACGCGCAGCCTAAATTGGAAACCCTTAAGTAAAAAAAAGTTTCCTAATACAAATGAATCCTGTCGCGAAAGAGCAAACCCAGGGAGAGGGGGGAAACCCCGTCGGCCGCCCCGCCGCGCCCCCCGAGGAGGTCGCGCGGCGGATCCTGGAAACCGCGCGGGATCAATACCTGCAACGGGGCTTCTCCGCCGTCACCACCGACGAGACGGCACGCGCCGCAGGCGTGAGCAAGAAAACCCTGTACCAGCACTTCCCCAGCAAGGATGAGTTGCTCACCGCCGTCGTCCATCACGTTTCACGCCAGCACACATCCAACGTCAGCGCAATCTGCCACGACCAAAGCCTTTCGATCCCCAAGCGCCTGCGGCGACTGACCGACTACCTCTCCAAGCTATTCGGCGAACTCTGCCCCGCGCTGATCGATGACCTGCAGCGCAACATGCCGCAGCTGTGGGACTCGGTTGAAAAGGGGCGCCAAAAGTGCATCCAGGAAGATTTCGGCGCGCTCTTGCAGGAGGGGCGATCACGCGGGGATTTTCGCGCCGATGTGGATCCCGCAGTCTTCATGACGATCTATGCGGAGACGGTCCGCAACGTCCTGAACCCGCAAAGCTTCGCGCGCCTCGGCAAACCGCCCGCGCGCGTCCTCGAAACGGTCTACAAGGTGCTCTTCGAGGGCATGCTGACCGACAAAGCCCGGAAGGAGTATTCATGACACCGAATCCCCCCGTCACCTCCCGTTTCAGAGGTCCCGGGATCGCCCTGCTGGCGGGCCTGCTGGCGTCCGCCGCCGCGGCGCAGGCTCCCCTCACCCTTGCCGATGCGCTGCGCGAGGCGCGCGCGAACAGCGACGAGACGAGGCTCATCGCCGAGACCACGGTCAAGCTCGACGCCATGAAGCGCGAATTGTGGGCGGGCGCGCTGCCGCAGATCTCCGCATACGCCGATGCCGGCCGTGGTGCGCAGCCCTTCGACCCCAACGCCGCGGGCTTCCCGGGCGAGGTGGTCAACCCCGCCCTGAACCGTTTCAGCTACGGCATCCAGGGAACCCAGCCGCTCTACTCCTTCGGGCGGCTGGGACAATCCTTCCGCACGGCCGCGAAACAGATCGCTGCTCAGGAGGAAGCCAACCGTCGCGCCCTGCAGGAACTCGACTTGCAAGCGCTCGACGCTTTCTACGGGGCCCTCATCGCCGAAAAGCGACTGGCGGTTCTGAAGGCTTCGATCGAGCGCCAGGCCCGCAGCGTCGCGTTTCTGGAAGCCAACATGCGCGGCGGCGCGGGATCGCGCGGCACGGTGTTGCTGGCCACGGCCTCGCTGCGCGCGCTCGAGCCCGAGCGCATCCGCGCCGAAAGCGACGCGGCCGCGTCGCGGATGACCCTGAACCGCCTGTTGGGCCGCGAGATCGACGCTCCCATGGAACTGGACACCACGCAGACCCCGGAATTCTTCGTGATGACCGCCGACATCCCGGAGGGAGACGTGCGCAACGTGCTGGAATCGCGCCCCGACCTGGCCTCGCTGCGGCTGCAGAAGGAAACCATGCGCGGCTACGCCACGGCCTACCGCATGCAATACCTTCCCAGCCTCGGCCTGCAAGGGCGGGTCGGCATCACCGCCTACGAGCTCGATGACCAACTGACCGACTTCGACCGGAACCTGGACTGGCAGATCGGGGTCGGTTTTTCATGGCCGCTCTTCGACGGTTTTTCCATGAGCTCGAAGGCGCGGCAGTACGACTCCGATGCCCGCACGTTGGCCGTCACGGAACGACGCGCCCGCGACATGGCGCGCATCGAAATCGAAACCGCGCGGCGCGAGGCACGGGCCGCGGACGCTGCGCTCGAGGCGGCACGCCAGTCCCGCGACGCTTCCGCCGAGGCGCTGGAGCTGCTGACGCGCGACTTCCGCGCGGGAGCGGGACAGGTCACCGACCTGCTTTCCGCCGAGGAGGGACTGCGCAACGCGGAACTCGCGTTGCTGGCAGCGGGATATCAAAAGGCCCGCGCGCATGCCGCGCTGCGGGTCGCACTGGGAACGGATCTGATCGGGGAGGTATCGAAATGAACATGCGCCACATTCAACTCGCGGGGCTTTCGCTCGCAGCAACCCTTGCGCTGGCCGCTTGCGGCGGCGAGGCGGAGGTCGCGGACGGCGAGGATAACGGCGTCGCGATCCGCGTCGTCACCATGGTCGTCGAGGCGGGCCCGTTCGAGGACTGGGGGCAATATTCCGCGGAGCTGCGCGGAGCGGATGACGCCACCCTCGCCGCCCCGGCACCCGCCGGCGGGCGCGTGCGAGGCATCGCGGAGACCGGCAAGAGCGTCACCAGGGGCGAAGCCCTCTGCGACATCGACGGCGACCTCTACGACGCCTCCCTGAAGCAGGCGCGCGCGGCCTACGAACTGGCGCGCGGCGAGCGGGAGCGGGCGCGCGGCAACGTCGAGGATGGGTTCGTCGGCAAGGCCGCGCTCGACCGCGCCGAACTCGACTACCAGAACGCGCGCACGGCGGTGTTCCAGGCGGAACGCGCCCACGCCGACAGCCGCTGCGAGGCGCCCTTCGACGGAGTCCTCGTGAGCCGGTTCGTGGAGCGCCACCAATCCGTGGCCGCGGGAACCCCCACGGTGCGCGTGGCGAACCTTCGCGCGCTCGAGGCCCGCGTCGCCATTCCCGAAGCGGAAGCCGCGGCCTACCGCGAGGGACAGCAGGCCGAATTCACCACGCTGGCGGGAGGCAACGGACCAAGGGTCTCCGGCGTCATTGCTGGGATCGACCGGTCCGTGGAATCGCGCAACCGGGTGGTGCACGCGCGCGTGCGGCTTGAGAACCCGTCAGGCGCGCTGCGCCCCGGAATGATCGGACGCATCGGCGTGCTGCGTCGCAGCTACGACGCGGCGATCGTCGTCCCGTCGACGGCGGTGCTGCGCCTCCAAGAAGGGACCGCCGTGATGGTGGTGCGCAACGGAACGGCCCTGCAGGTTCCCGTGACCCTCGGCCCCGCACGCAACGGCGACGTCGTCGTCGAATCGGGCCTCGAGCCCGGGGATCGCATCATCACCGCCGGCGCATTCCAGGTATCCGAAGGCACGCGGGTGGAATTCTAACGACCACGCTTGTAGGGGCGAATCATCATCCGCCCCTACCCCCACGGGGAACCGCAATGCGTTCCCAAAACGAATATCGATCACGGAGATCACCCCCATGACCAAATTCGCCGTCAAAAACCATATCACGATGTTGCTGCTCGCCGCGATCCTGTTGATCGCGGGCACGATGTCGTACCGGGGACTCCCCAAGGAGTCCTTCCCCGAGATCAAGATCCCCCTGATCTTCGTGACGGTCATCTACCCTGGCGCCACGCCCGAGGACATGGAAAGCCTCGTCACCGAAAAGATTGAGGACAAGCTGGAGGGCCTGGACGGCCTCAAGGCCGTGACCTCCGTGTCGGGTGACGGATACTCTTCGATCACCGTGGAGTTTTACCCCACCGTCGAGGTGGAGACGGCCCTGCGCCGCGTCAAGGACAAGGTGGATGAGGCGCAGCCCAACCTTCCGGTCGACGTCGAAAAGCCGTTCGTCCAGGAACTGAACTTCTCCAACATCCCTGTGTTCGTCATTTCGCTCTCCGCAGATTACGGAACGGAGAGGCTCGAGGAACTTGCCGAAGCGCTGCGCACGCGCATCGCTTCGGTCCCCGGCGTGCTCGACGCCAAGGTCACCGGCAAGCAGGAGCGCGAAATCGCCATCGATGCCGACCCGGACCGCCTCAAGCAATACGGCCTTTCGCTCAACGACCTCCTGCATGCCGTGCAGGCCCAGCACCAGAATATCCCCGGCGGCGTGCTGCGCGCGGGCGGAAACCGCTTCTCCGTCACCTTGACCGGTGAAATCCGCGACCCGGAAGGATTCCGCGACATCATCGTGCGCTCCGAGGAGGGCGCGCTGGTCCGCTTGGGCGACGTCGCCGACGTGGGCTTCCGGTACGCGCGCGACCGCTCCACCATCTTCCGCTTGAACGGCGAGAACTCCCTGGCCATCTCGGTGACCAAGCGCACCGGCGTCAGCATCATCGACCTCGTCGACGACATCAAGGCGCTCGTCGAGGAGTCGAAGCCGGGCTGGCCCGCGGGCACCCGAGTCGAGTACACGATGGATCAGGCGAAGGATATCCGCATGATCGTCAATGAGCTGCAGAACCACATCATCTCCGGCGTTCTGCTGGTCGTGCTTCTGCTCTCGTTCTTCCTCGGGTTCCGCAACAGCTTCTTCATCAGCCTCGCCATCCCCTTCAGCATGATGATCGGTTTCCTCGTGCTCGACTGGATGGACGTCAGCCTGAACATGGTGGTGCTGTTCTCCCTGATCGTCGCACTCGGCATGCTCGTCGACGACGGCATCGTGGTGATGGAGAACATCTACCGGCACCTGCAAATGGGCAAGGACCGCGTCGCCGCCGCCATCGACGGCGCGCGCGAGGTGACCTGGCCCGTCATCATGGCCTCCGCCACCACCATCATGGCCTTCATCCCCATCCTGTTCATTCCGGGGATCATGGGCCAGTTCATGAAGTACCTGCCCATCACGGTGATGGTGACCTTGGTCGGGTCGCTCTTCGTCGCCTTCCTCTTCAACCCCGTGTTCGCGGCGCTCTTCATGCGGAGCGGCGGCAAGAGCCTCGACGGCGAGACCGGCGACAGCTTCGAAAAATACCGCAAGCTCTACCGCCGCGCCGTGTCGCGCGTGATCGTGCGCCCGGTGCTGGTGGCCGTCTTCTGCGTGCTCTTCATCATCGGCGGCATCGTCTCGTACGCGCGCTTCGGAACCGGCGCCGACTTCTTCCCGATCACGGAGCCCAACGTGGTGGCCGTGGAAGTCACCGGTCCCCTGGGAATCGACATCGCCGCCACCGACTCCGCGCTGCAGATCGTCGAGCAGGCGCTTTTCGAAATGCCCGCGGACATGGGGGACGTCGAGAGCTACTCGGGCGTGGTCGGCTTCGGGAAGGTGGATTTCGGAGACCGCCAGCCCGAATCGCACCAAGCCTACGTTGACGTGAAGTTCACCGACTTCGAGAGCCGCAGGGTCAGCTCCTGGACGAGCATGCAGTGGATGCGCGAGAACATCCCGCCCCTGCTTCCGGGCTGGCGCGTCTCCGTCAAGCAACAGAACGAGGGGCCGCCGCAAGGCTACCCCGTGGAACTGGAAATCTCCGGCCCCGACTTCGCAGTGCTCTCGGTGCTCGCAGACTCGGTGGAGCGCCGCCTCGCGCGTGTCCCCGGCCTGGTCAACATCGACAACGACTACGACCCGGTGCGCCCCGAGATCGCGATCACGATCGATCGCGTGCAGGCCAAGCGCTTGGGCATCAGCACCAGCGAGGCGGCCATGGCCGTACGCGGCGCCATCCACGGCTTCGAGGCGGGCAAGTTCCGCGTGGGCCGCGACGAACATGATATCATGGTGCGCCTGAATCCCGAGACTCGCGAAAGTTTCGGCGGCCTCGACCGCATCACCGTTCCCCACGACGGCGACAACATCCCGCTGTCGTCATTCGCCCGGGTGGAGCAGCAGGCCAGCCTCGCCTCGGTGCGCCGCCTCGACGGCCGTCGCACGGTGCAGGTGTGGGCGGAGCTGGAGCCGGGAACTCGCGACGAAGCGACCCCCAAGGCCGCCGCCATGGCGGCGGTGCGCGACCTGGCCCTGCCCCCCGGCTACACCATGGTTCCCGGAAGCGGAAACCGCGAACAGGAGGAAACGCAGGAGTACCTGGGAGGGGCTCTCTTCGTCGCCCTTGGGCTCGTGCTGTTCACCATGGTCCTGAAGTTCAACTCCATCGCGCACCCCTTCATGGTGCTCGCCGGTATCTTCCTCTCGTTCGGGGGCGCGTTCTGGGGGCTTCTCATGATGAACGTGACGTTCTCGATCATCATGAGCGGCATCGGCATCATCGCCCTGGCGGGCGTGGTGGCGAAGAACAGCATCGTGCTGATCGAATTCATCAACAAACTGCGGGAGGACGGCCTCGAACTGCGCGAGGCCATCGTCGAGGCGGGCGCAATGCGCCTGCGACCCGTGGTGCTCACCTCGGTCACGACCATGATCGCCCTGTTGCCGATGGCCACGGGCGTGGGCTTCGACTTCCTCCACTTCGAACCCATCCTGCGGTCCGAAACGTCGATGTTCTGGAGGCCGATGGCCTGGGCACTGTTCTGGGGCCTGTTCTTCAACACCGCCCTGATCCTGTTCGTGATTCCGACGATATATTACGCCTGGGAAAAATTGAAGGGCCGCATTGCGCGGAAGTTCGGGCGGGCGGCGGCGTAGAAACCGAATGTAGGGGCGAATGATGATTCGCCCCTACACGCCCGCCCGCAATCTCGTTAATCCGCGCCTACGCCGCGAACGAGGCGTCCAGCAGCGTCCGCGTGTAGGGATGCCGGGGGTTGGCGAATATCTCCCCGGTATCCCCCTCCTCCACGACCCTTCCGCGGTGCATCACCAGCACGCGGTCGGCGATCTTTTCCACCACCGCGAGATCGTGCGAGATGAAGACATAGGTCAAGCCAAGACGCGCCTTCAATTCCGCGAGCAGGTCGAGAACCTGCCCCTGCACGGTCATGTCGAGCGAGGCCACCGGCTCGTCGGCGACGATAAGGCGCGGCGAAACCGCGAGTGCGCGCGCGATCGCGATCCGCTGGCGTTGGCCGCCCGAGAACTGGTGGGGATACTTCGCCGCGTCTTCCGGCGTGAGGCCGACCGACACCAGCAGCTTCGCCACGCGCGCGGGTACCTCCTTCTCCGGGACAAGGGCATGGATCCGCAGGGGTTCGGCAAGCAGGTAACCCGCGCTGAGGCGGCCGTTGAGCGAGGCGTACGGATCCTGAAACACCATTTGCGCCTCGCGACGGAATGCGCGCAGCCCGCGCGCGTTCAGCGCATTGAGGTCGATCTTGCCGTCCCACAGCAGCTTTCCCGAGGTCACCGGTCCCAGCCGGATCAACGCCCTGCCCAACGTGCTCTTGCCGCTTCCCGACTCACCGACGATCGCCAGTGTCTCCCCCGCGCGCACTTCCAGGGAAACCCCGTCCACTGCCGTGACCTGGCCACGATCCCCCCCGAACACCCCGCCACGGATGGGGTAGGCGACGGTGAGGTTCTGTGCGGACAACATCCTCACCCCACCCCCCGCCTTCGGCGACCCCCTCCCCTCTCCATCTTCGCTTGCGCGATGGAGAGGGGAGGGGGCAGGGGGAGGGGTGAGGACCTTCGGCATCGACCCGACCAACATGCGCGTGTACGGATGCGTCGCGTTCCCGAACAAGTCCGCGACGGGCAGCGTCTCCACGATCTTGCCCGCCTGCATGACGGCCGCGCGGTCCGCGGTGCGCGCGACGGCGCCGAGATCATGGGTGATGAGCAACAAGGCCATGTCGCGCGTGCGCGCCAAGTCGCGTAACAACGCGAGGATCTGCGCCTGCACCGTGGCGTCGAGGGCGGTGGTGGGCTCGTCGGCGACCAGCAGCGCGGGATCCATCATGAGCATCATCGCGATCAACACGCGCTGACGCATGCCGCCCGAGAGTTCGTGGGGGAACTGCTGCGCCTGGCGCGCGGGATCGGGCAGGCCGACTTCGCGAAACAGCACGAGCATCCGGGCATCCGCTTCGGCGCGCGTCGTTCCCTTGAGCACGCGCAGGGACTCGGTCACCTGGTCGCCGCAAGTCATCACGGGGTTGAGGTATTGCATCGGGTCCTGAAAGACCATGGCCATCCCGCTACCGCGCAGCTTCCGATGCGCCTCGGGATCGAGACCGACCAGTTCGCGGTCGCGAAAACGCACCGACCCTTCGGCGCGGGCGCGGCGCGGAAGCAGGCCAAGGACGGAAAGCGCGGTAAGGCTTTTCCCGCTTCCAGATTCACCCACCAGCGCGAGCACTTCGCCGGATTCCACCGAGAACGACACGCCATCGACCGGATGGATGTCCCCGTCATCGGTGCGGATGACGACGGAGAGGCCAGATGCGGAGAGGATGGGCACGGAGGAAAGTTACGAATTACGAGTTACGAGTTACGAGTAAAAAGGGGGTAGCCAAGCTCCGGGGGCGCAAGAGTCGATTTGAATGTGAATAATCCACGTCGCTCATACTATGTCCGTTGAAGCAAGAACAGCCATAAATTCAGGACAGCACCCCTGTGTTCAATTCTTAATTCGTAATTCTTAATTCGTAATTTTCATCAATGTCATCCGTCCTCCTCCTCGACCTCGACCACACCCTCTATCCCTCCACGGCACCGACGCTGGCGGCGGTGGACGCGCGCATCACCGAATTCATCGCCGACCGCCTCGGCCTCGCACCGAATCCCGCCGACGCGATGCGCCGCGAGCTGTGCGCACGCTACGGAACAACCTTGCGCGGCCTCGAGCTCCTGCACGGCGTGAGCCGCAACGAATACACCGACTACATCCAGGATCTCGGCGACCACCTCATGCCCGTCCCCGACCCGCGCCTGCGCGAATGGATCACCATCGCCGCGCGAAGGCGGCCCGCCTACCTCTTCACCAACGCGCGACGCGACTGGGCCGACCGTTGCCTGATGCACCTGGGACTCACGGATTTGTTGACGGGGGGACACCCCGCGGGCCGCCCCCTGTTGGGGGGAATCCTGGACATCGACTTCATGGAGTGGGCCGGCAAGCCGAACCCGGAAGCATTCGACAAGGTCGAAACGTTCCTGACGGAGAAGCACCCTCCCGCCCCCGACCCCGTGTTCGCGGACGACCGGCTTGAGAACCTCGACGCCGCGCGCGCGCGCGGGTGGCGCACCATCTGGGTGCGCCCCCACGATGCCCCGCCCGCCTCCGTCGCGGGACACGAAGTGGTCGACTCCCTGCTCGACGTGGATCCGGAGAGTTTGTGAGACTCTTCGTCGGCGCGGGCGAGGCATCGGGCGACCGCATGCTCGCTCCCGTGCTGCGGTCGCTGCGCGCGCGGATTCCGGACTTGAGACTGCACGGATTCGGCGGCCCGCTGTGCGCGGCGGAAGGGCTCGACTCTCTTGCCCCCATCGACGCGATCGCGGTCAACGGCATCGGCGACGTGCTGCGGCGTGCGCCCTCCCTGCTGCGCGCGCGCGCGCGGCTACACCGCGAATTGCACGACTTCCATCATGATCTCGTCCTGCTCGCGGACTACCCCGGCATGAATGTCGGCCTTGCGCGCGATGCGTTGCGCATGGGGACCCCCGTCCACTACATCGCGCCGCCGCAACTGTGGGCTTACCGCAACCCCGCACGCCGGTTGAAACGACTCCATGCGGCACTACGGGACGCATCTCTTCAGGTGCTCTTCCCTTTCGAAGCGGATGTTTATGCGCCCTGGAACGGGCGGTTGTGTCAGGGACATTTCTTCAACCCGCCGGCGGCGGAAGACGCGCGCGGTGATCGCCTGCTGCTGTGCCCGGGAAGCCGCCGCGGCGTGCTCCGCCGCAACCTACCCCTGTGGCTCGAACATCTCGCGTCCACGGGCATGGACATGGACACGGTGGATATTCTCGTGCCCCCGCCCCTTGCCGAAGAGGCGCGGGCGATCGCGGCGGGGGTCCCTAATCGTAAGGGCGAGCCATGGCTCGCCCTTACAGGGCCCACCGCCGCCTTCGCCCGCGCGGGCCGCGCGATCGCCTTTCCCGGAACCATCACGCTGGAACTGTTCCTGCGACGCATCCCCACGCGGGCATGGGGGATTCTGGACCCGCTGACCCTGTGGGCCGGGCGGCGCCTGGTGCGCGGCCCGCACGTGTCCCTCCCCAACCTTCTCGCGGGGCGCGGCTGCCTCCCGGAATGGATCGGCACCGCGGGCGATTTTCGGAGAACACCCCCGACCCTTCCGGACTCATGGGATCCACCTGATGAGATATCGCTACGGGATGTGTGGGCGAAGATGGGCCCGGATGCGGGCGTAGAACAGGCCGTCACCGCCTGCATGGAAATGGCAGCAGCGGGAAGGCGGGAAGGATTCTCCCGCTAAGTCCGCATCGACGGTTTTTTTTGCCGTAGATGCCTGTACACGCTGACCGCAAGCGTCAACGCGGTCAGGGGAATCACGAAGAAGAACATCGCGGACTGGTAGGCTGCGAGACCGCCGTGATCCGTGGCGGTGAGATACAACAACAGCATGTAGGCCGCGTAGTAGCCGACGAACACGAATCCCTCCCAACGCGAGATCGTGTATCCCGTGAAGAAGATCGGCAAGCAAGCGATCATGACCGCCATCATGATGGGAAAATCGACGCGCAACACGGAGGCCGCCACCGCCACGCCTTCGGGTGCGACGAGGCCAGCGAGGCCGAGGACGGCGAGAATGTTGAAGAGATTGCTGCCGATGACGTTGCCGACCGCGAGGTCGCGTTCACCCTTGATGCTCGCCACGACGGACGTCGCCAGCTCCGGAAGCGACGTGCCGATGGCCACGATGGTCAAGCCGATCAAAAGTTCATCGACACCCAACACCCGCGCGATTGCGGACGCGCTCTCCACCAGCCAGGTCGATCCGAGCACGAGCATCGCCAGGCCCGCGACCACGAGCACGATGTCGACCGCCACGCCACCGCGCGCGCGCGGCTTCGCGAGTTCACCGAGTTCCCCGGAAGCCTTCTCCTCGGCGTCGCGTCCCTCCTTGCGTCCCTGCACGACGGCAAATGCGGTATAGGCGATGATGCCCGCGAACAGGATGAAACCGTCCCAGAACCCCAGACGACCATCCAGCATCAGAAACCACGCCAACAAGGATGCCCCGATCATGATCGGTACATCGATGCGTACGAGGTTGCGCGATACGATCAAGGGAGCCACCGATGCGGATAGACCCAGAATCAGCAGCACGTTGCAGATGTTGCTTCCGATGACGTTTCCGATCGCGATGTCGGCACCCCCGTCGCCGCGCAGGGCCGACTGCACGCTCACGGCCATCTCGGGTGCGCTCGTGCCGAAAGCGACGACGGTGAGCCCCACCACGAGCGGCGGAAGTCCGATCGTCACCGCAAGCCGTGCCGCCCCGCGCACCAGCACGTCGGCACCCACGATCAGCAGGACGAGGCCGAGGACGAAGAGGAGGAGGGTGAGCATGGGACTTATGGGTTATGAGTTATGAGTTATGAGTTATGAGTGACGGGGGATGGGAGACGGGAGTCTTAAAGTGAGCAAATCTTGACTCGTAACTCGTCACTCGCGACTCGCGACTCATCCCAACACCACCGGTGCGTTGGGCAGCTCGTCGGGGCCGCGTTCCCCGTCCAGCGGGAAGTGTTTCTCCAAGTGTTCCGAAACGGCGGTGATGCCGAGCAGAAGCCCCTCCTCGAACTTTCCCGCGCGGAAGCTTTCTTCCATCGCGTGGCACACCGACGCCCAGCCTTCGGCACCCACGAAGCGATCGATGCCGCGATCCGCGACGATCTCCACATCGTGGTCGGCGAGGAGCAGGTAGATCAGCACACCGTTGTTGTGTTCCGTATCCCACACTCCGAGATCGGCAAACACTTGCAGGGCGCGCTCACGGTCGGTCATGTCGCGCCAGATCATCGCCGGTTCGAGCGAGCTCTCGAGCGCGATGCGGATCTCGCCGGAGTGTTTCTTCTCGCTCTCGACGACTGCGGCAGCCAGGCGCTCCATCGCCTCGGGAGGCAACACGCGCTCCATGGCACGTCGCCCCGTCGTCTCATGCGTCCACCAACGTTTCAGTCGTGCGAAGAACATGCGCATCCTCCTACCAGCGTCCCGAGGCGCCGCCGCCGCCGAAGCCGCCCCCTCCGAAGCCGCCGAATCCACCGAGCCCCCCACGCATGCCTCCTCCGAAACCGCCCCGGCGCATGCCGCCCATGCCGTAGTACCCGCCCATGCCTCCGGCGAATCCACCCGGGCCGCGGAAGTTTCTTCCCGCACCGGCGGCACCGAGGATGAGCGTGAGGCCGAGCACGAGCCCGCCGAGGGAGAGCGCGAGGAGCCACGACCCGAGCAGGAACCAGGCGGCCGTGCCCACAAGCCCGCCGCCCAGCAACGCCGAGGTGACGCGCCCGAAAAAGGCGCGGAAGATGAAGACGGAGATCACGGAGAGCATCAAGAGAAGATCGAGGGGGGACGCTCCCGCGGGCTGCCCTGCGCCGGGGGAACCTCGCGCCGGGGGCGGCGGAAGCGGTTCGCCCGCGATGGCCGCCGCGACGGCGTCAAGCGCGGCGTGGATGCCGCCCGCGAGATCGCCCTCGCGGAAGCGCGGCGCGGCGATCTCGTCGAGAATGCGGTTGGCCATCGCATCGGGGATGGCGCCTTCGAGGCCATATCCCACCTCGAATCGGAAGGCGCGATCCTGCAGGGCGATGAGGAAGAGCAAGCCGTCATCGACGCCGCGACGGCCAATGCCCCATGCCTCCGCGACGCGCAGGGCGTATTGTTCGATGGCCTCCGGGCGCGTCGTGGGCACGAGCAACACGGCGACCTGGCTGCCCTTTTCGGATTCGAGCGCCGCCAGCTTCGCCTCGATGCCGGCCCGCTGCGCGGTTGTGAGCGATCCGGTCTGGTCCACCACGCGCGCCGAGGCCGGCGGCACGGGAACAAGGTTTGCAAAGGCCGTGGCGACGCACAGGAACAGCACCAGCGGGAGCATCAGCGAGGCCGATGAACCGGAAGTCCGGGCCTTCGTCACAATGGAAGCGGAAGAGCGAAACACGGTCCGTCAGTTTCCGAAGTCCACCGTGGGCGGCGATGCGATGTCCGCTTCGTTGGCCACGGTGAAGTTCGCCTTGGGTGTGTAGCCGAAGACCTTGGCGGTGAGGTTGCTCGGGAAGGAGCGCGTGAGCACGTTGTAACGCTGCACGGTCTGGATGTAGCGGCCGCGCGCCACGGCGATGCGGTTTTCGGTGCCCTCGAGCTGCGCCTGCAGGTCGCGGAAGAGGCCGTCGGCCTTGAGTTGCGGATAATTTTCGGACACGGCAAGCAGTCGCGAGAGCGCGCCCGTCATCTGGTTCTGGGCCTCGGCGAAGCGCGCCATGGCGGCTTCGTCCTGCACCAGCTCGGGCGTGGCCTGGATGGAACCGACGCGAGAGCGCGCCTCGGCGACGGCTTCGAAGATCTCGCGCTCGTGGGCGGCATAGCCCTGGACCGTGCGCACGAGGTTGGGCACGAGGTCGGCGCGGCGCTGGTACTGGTTCACCACTTCGGCCCACTGGGCGGTGACCTCTTCATCGAGTTGCTGGAAGCGGTTGTAGCCGCAGCCCGAGAGACCGGAGAAGGCGACGGCGGCGACGAGCAGCAGGGGGAAAAGGCGGGAGAAATGCATGGGAGGCTCCTTGATGGTGCGGAAAGATAGGCAGAGGACAGTGGGCAGTGGACAGTACAACAATACAGCAATGGAAGAGTGGGTGGCGGGTCACGAGCGGCATGTATGGGGAGTAATATGGGCTGGAGGGTCAATGAATGAAGAAATGCGGGACATATTGAGCACCGCCGGTTTCGTGGAGTCCGGACAAATGTGTTCGCCCGGAGGAAAGCGAGCACCCGGAGCCACTTTCATAAAACGATCCGAAGGATCATCTTAAAAGGCGTTTAGGAGCGCAGCTTTCCGAGGACGAACACATTTTCCGGGCTCCTGCCACGTACTACGAGGCCAAGGGCGTTTTACCTTTGCCGGTATGCATCTTCCGCGCCTGACGATTCTCGACGTCAATGAGTTCTGGAGTCCGTCGGGCGGAGGAGTGCGACGCTATCACCTGGAGAAGATGGCGCACTTTCGGGAACACGTCGATGTGCGCTACGTCTTCGCCATGCCGAACGACCACGCCCGCACCGAACAAATCGGACCCAACGCATTCATTGAACACGTGCGCGCCTTCAAGTTCCCCGGAAACTGGGAATACCGCCTCGCGCCCCCCGTCTCCGCCCTCCGCGCCATCATCCAAAAGCATCGCCCCGATGTGATCGAAATCGGCAGTCCGTACCTGTTGCCCGGACGGATCCGCAAAGCCCTGCGGGGGCTGGATGTGCGTCCGAAGCTTGTCGGCTTCTGGCACGCGGATTTCCCGGTCACCTATGTCGGACGTTACTTCTCGCGCTTCGGTGGCGCCGTGGGACGCTTCGCCGAATCGATGGCGTGGCGTTACGCGCGCCGGCAATACAACCGCATGGACGCGGTGCTCGTCCCCAGCACGGTGATCCTCGACCGGATGCAGGCGCGAGGGGTGCGCAACCTCCGCCACGTCGCACTGGGCGTGGACACGCGGGTCTTCACTCCTGAAAAGCGCGATGCCGCGCGCGCGGAGGAACTCCGGGGCGGCCTGCCGGAACGCCTGACGATTTTCTTCGGTCACCGTTTCGCGGAGGAAAAAGGCCTGCGCACCTTTCTCGCCGCGTATCCGGAAATGTGCCGCCGACTCGGGCATGAACCCGCCGTCGTCTTCGCCGGCACCGGGCCCGATCTCGACCGCGTACGGGCCGCCGTCGCGCGCCACCCGCATATGCGCCATATCGGCTTCGTGCGCGGCCCCGAAGAGATGGCGGCATGGTATGCCTCGTGCGACATGGGGCTCGCGCTCAGCGGGTGGGAGACCTTCGGCCTCTCCATCGCGGAAGCGCTCGCCTGCGGGCAGGTGCTCATCGCCGCCGACCAAGGTGCCGCGCGCGAGCATGTCGAGCGATCGGGCGCGGGCCTCACGGTTCCCGTCGCCGACCCAAAGGCTCTCGCCGAGGCAGTGGAACGGCTCTGGCACGATCGCGCGTCATGGCCGGATCGCTCGCGCAAGGCGGTGGAATACGCAAGAGGGATGACGTGGGAGAAGTGTTTTGAGAGGGAGCTTGAAGTTTATCGGGCAGTGATGGAGAGATCGTGAGAGAATTAAGAATGACGAATTACGAATTACGAATTGAACACATAGAAGGACGCAGCGCGGGAGTGTGCGGCGACAAATGCGCATATCGTTCGGCAATCGTGCCGTGGGAGAATCCCTGGCCTCATCCGCTACTCGCTTCTTCTTCTTTCGTAATTCGTAATTCGTCATTCGTAATTCAAAATCGATCGACCTCGAAGGCCTCCCTGTGATCCCCTCCCGTCTCGTCTTCATCTGGTTCGGTGCGCGCTTTCCGTACGCCAACCTGCTCGCGCTGCGCTCGGCGCGGCGGTGGTTCAAGCCGCAGGAGATCCTGCTGATCGTGGACGATCCGGATGCGGTGCGACAGGGTCTTGGAGAATGCGTTGCGTGGCCGGAGCTGCGGATCGAGCGCGCGGATGCGTCCTGGTTCGAGGGCCTCCCCCATGTCGCCACGCTTGCGCACGAGCTTTTCGACGCGGGGCTCTCCCCCGCAACAAAGGCCAACCTGATCCGCCTCGCGGCCATGTATAAGCGCGGCGGCGTGTACCTCGACTTCGACACCATCACTGTGCGCGACCCCGCGCCGCTGCTCGAGATGAGCGGCTTTTGCGGTGCCGAACCCGTGGCCCTGCCCGCATCGCTTTACGCCAGTCCTTTCTATGCCCGACCTTTCCTCTGGGCGGGAGCGGGCCTGCGCCTCGCCGCGCGCGAGCTCTGTGCCCGTCTGCCCGGAGGATGGCGCGCGTTCCGTGTCATTGAACCGCTGTATGCCGCGGCCCCCAACAACGCCATCCTGGGCGCCGAGGCGGGCCATCCCCTGATCGATCTCTGCTTCCGCATGATGACGGAGCTTCCCGCGACGGAGCGCACGAAGCGCTTCCGACTCGGAACGCACCTGCTGCAGCAAGCCACGCAACGCGCGACGACGGAGGGAACCCTCCACGGCTTCAATGTCCTTCCGCCCCCCCATTTTTTCCCTCTCGGCCCGGAGATTTCCAACCATTGGTTCCGCCCCGGCACCGCATGCCATCTTGATGCGATGCTGCGTCCCGAGACGTCGATCGTGCATTGGTACAACTCGGTGGAGGGGCGATTTCTCAAGGAGGAACTGACGGCGGAGTGGGTGGAGCGCCATGCCGACACGGCCTTCGCGGAGATGGTGCGACGGTATTTTTAACTTCACCCCCCATGATCCCCTCCCTCCCCCGCGACTCCTGGGCCACGCGCGCCGGCTTCATCCTCGCCGCCGTGGGATCGGCCGTCGGGTTGGGCAACATGTGGCGATTCTCCTACATCGCCTCGCAGGGCGGCGGCTCCGCCTTCATCATCGCCTACCTTGTCATCGTCGCCGCCGTCGGCATCCCCCTGATGACCTCCGAATTCGTCATCGGCCGCATGACCCGCACCTCGCCGCTGCTCGCCGTCAAGCAACTCGGCGGACCGCGCTGGGCCCCGCTGGGGTGGATCTTCGTCGCCTGCGGGTTCGGCATCCTCTCCTACTACTCCGTCATCGCCGGGTGGACCATGCGCTACGCCTTCGACGCCCTGCGTAACGCGGTTCCGTTGGAGACGGGGGCGTACTTCGCGGAGATCTCCACCGGCGGGGACGCCCTGGTCACCCACCTCCTGTTCATGGCGCTCTCCATCGGCATCATCCTCGGCGGCATCCGGCGCGGCATCGAACGCTCCGTGCTGCTGCTCATGCCGCTGATGTTCGTGCTGCTCATCGGCCTCGCGATCTGGGCCGCGACCTTGCCGGGTGCCGCCGCGGGCTACGCGCTCTACC
>JBJHDK010000035.1:0-16260 GCA_050486505.1 Fibrobacteria bacterium
GGGCGACCCCGTGCGCATGATCCGGTCGCTTCTCAAAGGCGTCAACGACACCGTGCGCGTGAACGGCACCCTGTGGCGCGGCGGCGAAATGCCCGCACTCGCCGATGCCATGACCGACTTCGAAATCGCCGCCGTGCTCACCTACGTGCGCGTCGCGCTCAACGACTCCGTCGTCGTCTCCTGCGTCAACGATGACCTTGAGACCGGCACCTTCGCGTCCTGCATCAAGGAGCCGCGTCCCAACGCCGACCGGGCGCGCGACTCCGTCTCCGTCTCCGAGGTCGCCGCCGTACGTGCCTCTCTTTCCAATCCCGGGAGCTCCCCATGACCGCGTCCTCCGCTTTTCCCGAAGAAACCCTCGCGACCCTGTTGCGCCACGATGGCGCCGCGCCGCGCTACACCTCTTACCCTCCCGCGAACTTTTTCACGGAGAACCCCGACGCGGCAGACTGGCGCGCCATGCTGGCGGAATCGAACCGGGCGGAGCCGCGCAACCTGTCCTTCTATTTCCACGTCCCCTTCTGCCCGCGGCGCTGCCTCTTCTGCGGCTGCCACACGGAAATCGGGCGTCCCGGATCCTTCATCCGCGAGTACATGGACACCCTTCCCGTGGAATTCCGCCTGCTGATTCCCCACCTCGATCGCGACAGGCCCGTGACCCAGATCCACTTCGGCGGAGGGACCCCCAATTTCGTTCCCTACTCCCACCTCGAGGACATGCTGGCCTTGGTTTCCTCGACGTTCAGGCTCGCGGAGAATGCCGAGGTCGCGATGGAATGCGACCCGGCGCTGGTGCTGCGCCCCCAGTTGGCGCAGTTGCGCGGCATGGGATTCAACCGGATTTCCTTCGGCATCCAGGACGTGAATCCGCGCGTGCTGCAGGCGGTGGATCGCAGACCCTCGCGCATGGCGCCCGGCGCCCTGGTGGAAACCGCCCGCGACCTCGGCTTCACGGGCATCAACCTCGACCTCATCTATGGCCTGCCGTTCCAGACGCGCGCTTCGTTCGCGGAAACCGTGCGCGTCATCGCGGACGCCGCACCCGACCGTATCTCGCTCTTCCCCTACGCGCACGTGCCGTGGATCAAGGACCACCAGACCGCGCTCGAGCCGTTGCCCGCGCCCGGTGCGGAGGAACGCCTGCGCATCGCGCTCGAGGCACGCGACATCCTGCTGGCGGCGGGTTACGAGGCGATCGGGATGGACCACTTCGCCCGCCCCGACGACGATCTCGCCCGCTCGAAGCGCGCCGGCACGCTGCGCCGCAACTTCCAGGGCTACGCCCCCGACAACACCGGCCAGGTCCACGCGCTCGGGGCCTCCGCCATTTCGCAAATCCACGCAGGATACCTGCAGAACGAAAAGGACACCGCGCGCTACCAGGCGCGGGTGCGCGCCGGGGAACTTCCCTTCACGGGCGCCTATCGCATGCGCCCCGAGGATGCGGCCGCCCGCGACGTCATCAACGCCCTGCTGTGCACGGGTCGTACCGACGTGGACGCCATCCCCGACCTTCAGGACCTGTCGCCCGAGTGGAAGGCTTCGTACTGGATCGAAAGCCTGGAGCGGCTCGCGCCCTACCTGAAGGACGGACTCGCCGTGGAGGAGGGCGGCGTCGTGAGCGTGACCGACGCGGGATTCCCGCTGACGCGCCGCATCGCCGCGGCCTTCGATCCCCTCTCTCCCGTTTCCACGGCGCGCCACTCGCGCGCGCTGTGACGCCTCACGAAAATGAAAGCCGGTAAATGACATCGCTCTTCGACATGCTCCGCGATCCCGCCGTGCGCGGCGAGCCCTACCGCATCCTCTTCCCCCTGGGCATTCTTTGCGCCATCGCCGGTCTCGGCGTGTGGATCCCGTTCTGGCTATGGCCGCAATCCATTCCCTACCCCGGGCAAGGCCATGCCGTCGCGCTGATCCAGGGCTTCCTGCTCGCCTTCATCTTCGGATTCCTCGGCACCATGATGCCCAAGGTGCTCGGCTTCAAACCGCTCGGCCCCGTGCAGTTCGCGATCTTCCCGCTCGGCATCGCCGCCCTGACGGTCGCCGCACTCGCGGGCTTTCCCCTCACCGCGCAGGTTCTCCATCTCGGGTTGCTCGTGAACTTCGCGGCCTTCATCGCCCTGCGCTGGCCCACCCGCCAGGGAAGCCCTCCCCCCGCCTTCGCCTTCATCGGGCTTGCATTCGCCACGGACCGTGCCGGCACCGTGTTCAAGTTGCTGGCCCTCGGCGGCGCATGGCCGGGCGGCGCCCGCATCGCAGCGCTGCTGCAATACCAGGGCTTCATCCTGCTGCTGATCCTGGGCGTCGGGGGCTTCCTGCTGCCGAAGCTCCTGGGCAACGTCGTCATCCGTCCCGAGGACATCCGCAAGGAGCCGCCGGCCGCGCGCCCGTGGCTTTTCCCGATGCTGGGAATGCTGTTGATCCTCTCGTTTTTTCTCGAAGCGTTCGGCCCGTGGCCCTGGGGAATGCGAGGGGCCTCCCTGTTGCGCGCGCTGATCTGGGGATGGTTCCTCTTCATCCACCTGCGGCTGCACCGCGTCGCGGGAGGCGCGCCCGCCTATCTCGCGGCGGCGCGACTCTCGCTGATCGCCATCGGGGCCGGACTTCTGATGCCTGCGATCCTCCCGGCCTACGTCGTCGCGTGGGAGCACATCGTCTTCATCACGGGATTCCTCTGGCTCACGCTGTCGATCGCCGCGCGCGTGGTCGCCGCGCACGGCGGTCGCCTCGACCTGATCGACGTCGGCCGCAAGCGGCTGCTTGCGGCCGGGTGGCTGCTCGCCGTCTCCGCGCTCACGCGCGTGACCACCGATATCTGGACGGGGGAGCGCTGGCTGCACCTGGCCCTCGCCTCGCTGTTCGCGCTCGTCGCCATCGGACTCTGGCTGCGCCTGTTCGGCGGCCTGTTCTTCGTCCGCCCGGGCGAGCGCTAAACGTGCACCGCTGATAGCCGATCAGGATTCCGAAGTCTTGCGCAGGGAGGCCAGCGTCGTGCGGCGCGCCCAGGCCACGAAATCCTCATTGGCACGGCTCCACGACTCGTGCATAGGGCAAGGACGATCGGATCGACACGCGTCCCAACCGAACACGCACTGGCGCGATTCGAACTCGTAGCCCATCACCTTGAGGATGTCGAGATAGGAGATACGCGAGGCCGGACGCCCGAGGCGGAAGCCTCCCCCGTGCCCGCGCGCGCTGGTGACCAGGTCCGCCTCGACGAGACGCTTCATGATCTTGTTGAGGTAATGGACCGGAACGCGCGTCTTTCCGGAAAGGTCCCGCGCATTGATGGCGCCGCCGCCGGGCTCGATGGCCAGCGTCGTCATCGCGCGCAGGGCGTATTCAGCCGTGCTGGTCAGGGACAACGAGAGCATGACTGCCTTTCCGGGTGACGGGACCAAGCCCCCGCATTGTGGATATCGATGTCAATGGATAACCAAATCCGTGAATTCTCGCAATGCCTCGACATTCGATCACCCCTTCCAATGTTCTTTCCGCACCGACCGACCCCCCCAACCGCCACCGATTGTCCATTGTTCACTGTCCACTGTTCACTGCCTTCGGCACCGTCACCCACGCCGTGAGGCACAGCGAGAGGCTCGCAATGGGCATGAGCACCGCCGCGAACAGCGGGGTGACATATCCCGCCACGGCAAACGAAACCGCACCGGCATTGTAGAGTGCGGAGACCACGTAGCAGTTGAAAAGCGCCTTGCGCGTTCCCCGGGCAATCCGCAACAGTCCCAGGATGGCCTCGGGACGCGACGAGGTCATGAAGGCGTCGGCCTCCTCGGCCATGGGGCCCGCGGATCCCTGCACCGCGAGGGCCACGGCGGATTCCCCGAACAGCAGGCTGTCGTTGAACCCGTCCCCCACCGCCAGCGCCGGCCCCGAGCGCGCCTGGAACTCCCGGGCCGCGACCTGCTTGCGCTCGGGGGACAGTCCCCCCTGAAACTCCCCGAAGCCACAGCGTTCCGCGAACTCCCGCACGCGTTCGGGATGGTCGCCCGAAAGCAGCGTGGCCGGAACGCCCTCGGCACCGAGCCCCCGCAGCAGCGCCGCCACCCCGGGCTTCAGTTCTTCGCCAAGCCACACGCGTGCGACAAGTTCCCCGTCGGCGAACACGCAGGCCTGCGGGACACCCGATTCCTGCGCGGGCGAGGCGTCCGTTCCGGGTGGAGGCGTCAACCCCAACGCATAGAACGGGCCGCCCGGTTCATCCCAGGCTCCGTGGCGGCACACGCACAAGCGAACCGACTCGCCCGCCGCGCGCCAAGTTCCGTAGATCCCGAAGTGCGGGACTTCCTCGAACCCGTCGATCTCCCCCGCCCCGCCGGCGAGGCTTTCGTGGATCGCGGTCGAGACCGGATGCGCGCTCATGCGCGTGAGGCGTTCGACCCCGTCGAGGATTCCCTGTCTCCGCCCGCCGCCGCCTTCGAGCGCCCACTCCCACCGCGCGACCTTGCGCCGGGTGAAGGTCAGCGTGCCTGTCTTGTCGAAGATGGCGGAACGCGTGTCGGCGAGGCGTTCGAGCGTCTCCTGGTCGCGGAAATGGAATCCCAGCCGGTGCGCGCGCAACAGACCAACGCCGCGGCTGATCGGGATGGCGAGCGCGAGTGCGCACGAGCACGACACGATGAACACCGCCGCCGAGACCTTGAGGGCGGTGTCCCACCCCGAGGACAGGTGCAGAAAGAATCCGAAGACGGCGAGGGCGATGACGCTCGCCGTGAAGGCGAATGCCACGCGCTCACGCCCGCGATTGCGCGAGCGCTTGCGGGCCGCCATCGATTCCAGCGCACCGCGCAGCGACGCGGCCCGGGTCGCGCGGTGCGGGCTGGCCACGCGCAGGCGCAGGGGAGCGCGCAGCACACGATAGCCCGCGAAGAGAAAGTCCCCCTGCTTCCAGGGGCGGGGACGGTCCTCGCCGGTGAGAAAGGCCGTGTCCATCTGGCCTTCGCCCTCTTCCGCCGTGCCGTCGAAGGGCAGGTACCCCCCGGGCTCGACCTCGACCACGTCGCCCGGACGCACGTCGTCGGGGGATTCCCAACGCGCGCCGTCCGCGCAAAGCACCTTGACCGTGCCCGGACTCAACGACTCGTGCCAGCGGTTGCGCAGCACCAGTCCGCCCTCGAAGCGACGCACGGCATAACGCCCGAGCAGCAGGAAGAACACCAGGGCAGAAAGCGAGTCGGAATAGTTCGCGGTTCCCTCGCGCAGCACGGAGGCGAAGGACACGAGGAAGGCGATCCACACGCCCAAGGTCACCGTCACGTCGATCGTGAAGCTGCGTGACTTCACCGCGCGCCAGGCCCCCTTGTAGAAGGGGACCGCGGCGTAAAACACCGCTGGAAGCGACGCCGCGAACGCCCAGCCTCCCAGCAATGCGCGCCACTCGGGCTCCATGCCCTTGCCCAGCCCCAGGTAGTGTCCCACGGCGAAGGCCATGGCGTTCATGAAGCAGGCGGCGGCCACCGCCAGGCGCATCCAGGCGTCGCGATCGAGCGGGCGGCGTTCCCCCCCGCCGACCTTCGGACGGAAGGCGTAGCCGTACTCCGCGACATGCTCCAGCACGTCGGGCAGCGTGGTGCGTTCCGAGTCGTAGCGAAGGTGCATCTCGCCGTGGATGAAGTCGACGTGGTGGTCGACCACGCCTTCCGTCTCCCCGAGAACGCGCTCCATCAACCAGCCGCAGGCGGCGCATTGCATGTCGGAGCATTCAAGCGTGAGGCTGTGCACGCCGCCGTTCCAGTTGCCCAGGGATTTGACGGCGGGTCCCTCCCTGAGGGCCTCCAGGAACTTGCGGTACTCCCCGGGAACCCCTCCGCGGGGGGCCTTGGCCTTCTCGAGCTCAAGCAGCTCGTAGTAACGACCGCCTTCGGCGCCCGCGAGCAAGGCGTGCACGGTGCGGCAGCCCGCGCAGCAAAAACGCAGGGGTTGACCCGACGCTTCCTCCACTTCTCCGGGCAGCCCCGCACCGAGAAGGTCGTCCCCGCAGTGCGCGCAACGCGCGACCGCGGACGGTTGCGCGGAGTGTGCGGCAGCGGAGACACGGGGACTCATCGACTATCCTCCCGAGAAGTGCCTGAAGGAATGTTCCAGAACGGGTTCCCCGCCGTCGTCGAAGGTCGCGGTGACGTTCCAACGACCGCGACGAAGGGGTTGCTGTGCGGGAAGCACCCAGCGGACGAGGTTTTCCGCGACACGCTCGGGTTCCGCAAGGACGATCTCACGGTCCGCGCCCGGATCATCTGGGCGCAGCAGGTTGAGGCGTGCTTCCATCGACTTCAGGCGCGCCAAGGCATCGAGATCGACCTCGGCCGCGCCGCGTCCCTCCAGAACGAGGATACCGTCATGCCGCGTCAGCACCAACTGCAGGCCGATGGCATCGAAGGCCCGCTCCCGCTCGCGCTGCGCGTCGAGCAGGAGCCCGGCCGCGTAGTAGTCGGGACGCACCAGGCCGTGAGGCGAAACTTGCGACGTGATCACCAGCCCGATGCCCGCACTCATGCCCGTCAACGCGATTCCGACCAATGCGAAGACCCACAGGGGGATCGATCTCTCGCCATTTTTCTTCACCGGATCATTCATCCCGATTTCCCTTCCGCGGAATGCCCCCCATGGGCCCCGCCAATGTGATGTTCACGCGACGCGCATCGCCTCCGTTTCCGACACGCAGGCTTGCCGGAAGCCGACCGGCCACGAAGGCGTCACGCGCCACGACGACATCCAGTTGAAGCGTCCGCAACTGCCCTGAACCGACGGCGAAGGGCCGCTCATGCCAGTTGTGACGACCCGGGAAGTCGTCTCCGAATCCCAGGGTCAACGTGCGCCGTTCCCGCCCCTTGTTGCGCACCTGGACCGTGAAGGTGTTGAGCACCGAATCCGCGCCCACCGCATAATAGGGTTCCGCGCCGCGCCGGATCGCATCCACGGAAACGTCGGGTCGCGTGACGATCAGGGTCGCCGAAACCGCCGCCAGGACGGTGGCGAGCAAGCCGTAGGCGACGAGGCGCAAGCGCGCGCGGTCGGGCTTGCGGCCCTCAAGACCCGCCTGCGAGTCATAGCGGATCAGCCCGGCCGGTTTCTTCCAGGCCTCCATGATCGTGTCGCAGGCGTCGATGCAACGCGTGCAGGCGATGCATTCGAGCTGCTGCCCCTTGCGAATGTCGATGCCCGTCGGGCAGACCTGCACGCAATGGCCGCAATCAACGCAGTCGCCGAGCCCGGCGCGCCCGTCCTTTGCACCCCGCCCGCGCGGCTCGCCGCGCCCGGTGTCGTACCCGACGACGAGGCTGCGATCATCCAGCAGCACGCTCTGGAACTTGGCGTAGGGGCAGACAATGACGCAGGCCTGCTCCTTGAAGAACGCGAACACCCAATAGAACACGGCGGTGAACCCGACGACGAAGGCAAACCCCGCGGGATTTTCCGACGGTGGGTTCGTCAGCGCCCACAGGACGTTGTCGCGTCCCCAGAAGTAGGCCAAGGCCGTGTTGCCGATGACCGCGGCGACTGCCAGGAACAGCGCGTGCTTGAACACCTTGCGCGCCAACCATTGCGGGGTGAAACCGAAATCGTCGCGGGCCCGGCGGACATGCGCCCTGCCCTCGACCAGGCGCTCGATGGGCGCGAACACGAATTGCAAGAAGACCGTTTGCGGGCAGGCCCAGCCGCACCAGGCGCGGCCGTACTTCGCCGTGAACAGGAAGACGAACACAATGAAGGCCAGGAAACCCGGAAGGAAAAGGATGATGTCCTGCGGATAATAGGCGTTGCCGAACAGCAGCAAGCGGCGCGCGAAGACATCGACCTGCAGCAGCGGGGCGCCGTCCCAGCGCAACCACGGAACGCCGAGGTAGACGAAAAGCAGGGCCCACGCGACCCAGCCGCGCCTCCGCGTCAGCGGCCCCTTCGTCTCGCGCGGGTAAATCCACACGCGGCGACCGCCCCGGCCGATGGTCGGCTGGGTGTCGTTCTCGGCGAGCCCCAGATCCGCGACGCGGACTCCGGAGGTGTCCCCGGGCGAAGGCATCTTACTCGCGCCCCCCCAAACTCATCACGTAAGCCGTCAACCAGTGCACGCGCTCCGGCCCCAGCATGGCCTCCCAACCTGGCATCCCGCGCGCGGGCCACCCCATCGCGATGGAATAGAGGACTTCAGCGGGGCTGCCGCCGTGGATCCATTCGCCGTCGCGCAGGCTCGGGCCCACGCCGCCGCGCGCGTCCTCGCCGTGGCAGGCCACGCAGTTGGCCTTGTACAGGGCCTCGCCGCGCGAAATGTTCGCGGGGCTGCGGACGTACGCAAGCAAGGATGCGTCGTCGGCCGGCGGCACGAAGGCTTCCTGCGCACCCCGGGCTTCGCGCTGTTGCGCGGCCAGCCGCGCGCCCGTGTAAGCCAGCGCCTGCCCCTCGTCCGAGACGCGCATGACGCCGAGCGTCTTGCCGGTGTAGTACCCCATGTAGAGGAAGGAGAAGACGATGGTGGCGTAGAACAGCAGCACGAACCACTGCGGCAACGGGTTGTCGTACTCCTTGATGCCGTCGTAGTCCTGCCCGTGATCCACAATCTTGTCGCGTTCGATCATGTCAGTTTCCCCCGTTGCGGGTTTCGGCGGATCGCGCGTCGCGCGCGGCGTCTCCCGTTGCGTTGTCGTTGTTCCGTTCCTTGCCTTCGCTTCCGGCGCCGCCGGCATTCTCTCCGTTGTCGTCATCGACCGCCAGTCGCGCGACGCGCTTGTAGATGCGCCCCGATCCGGGCCGGAAGATCCACGCCAGCATGAACACCAGCGCAACCGCGAAGATGATCAGCGAAACCACGGGCCAAAAAATGAGGCCCGCGTTCTCGACCACAAGCCGTGTCATTCGTCCCTCCCGGCGCGGATGTCGGTTCCGAGGCGTTGCATGTACGCCGTGAGTGCGATCACTTCCTTGGTCGCCAGTCCGGGGTAGCCTTCCGCCTCGAGCCCCGCGGCGATGCGCTCGGCCTGGGCACGGGCGTGCGCCACGGCGTTCGCTTCGTCCTCGTCGGTGTAGGGCACGCCCAGGCGCCGCATCACGCGGATTTTCTTCGGCAGGATGTCGAAGTCCGTCTCGTCCTCGAGAAGGAACGCGTAGGCCGGCATGATCGAGCCCGGCGAGGTCAGGCGCGGGTCCTCGAAGTGCCGCACGTGCCAGAGATCACTGTAACGCCCGCCGATGCGATGCAGGTCGGGGCCGGTGCGCTTCGACCCCCACTGGAACGGGAAATCGTACACGAACTCGCCCGGGCGCGAATAATCGCCGTACCTCTCGACCTCGTCACGGAACGGTCGCACCATTTGGGAGTGGCAGGTGTAGCACCCCTCGCGGACGTAGATGTCGCGCCCGGCCAGTTCGAGCGGGGTGTAGGGCTTGACCGATTCGATCAGGGGCACGTTGCTGCGCACCAGGAAGGTGGGAACGATCTCGATGAGCCCGCCGATCATGATGACCACGAAGGTCGCGCCGGCAAGCACGAGGGGCTTGCGCTCCAGCACGGAATGCCAGTGTCCGTCGATATTGCCGGTACCGCCCATGGTCTCCGGAACCTGCGCCTCGGCATCGGCGAAGGATCCCGCGCGTGCCGTGCGCCAGATGTTCCAGACCATGATGCCGGCGCCGATCAGGTACATGGCGCCGCCGAGCGCGCGGAGCCAGTAGAACGGCATGAGCCGGGTCAGGGTTTCCATGAAGTTCGGGTAGGCCAAGAGCCCGTCGGCCGTGAACTCCTTCCACATCAGGCCTTGCATGATGCCGGCGGCCCACATCGAAACGGCGTAGAAGAGGATGCCGACCAGCGCCAGCCAGAAGTGCGCATTGGCCAGGGCGCGGCTGTAGAGTTCGGTGCGCCACAGGCGCGGGGCCAGCCAGTAGATCATGCCGAACACGAGCATTCCCACCCAGCCGAGGGCTCCGACGTGCACGTGCCCGACGGTCCAGTCGGTGTAGTGCGACAGCGCATTGACGCTCTTGATCGACATCAGCGGCCCTTCGAAGGTCGCCATGCCGTAGAAGGTGATCGCCGCCGCGAACATCTTGAGCACGGGGTCGGTGCGCAGCTTGTTCCAGGCGCCGCGCAAGGTGAGCAGACCGTTGATCATGCCACCCCAGGAAGGAGCCAGCAGCATCACGGAGAACACCATGCCCAGCGACTGTGCCCAGTCGGGAAGCGCAGTGTAGTGCAGGTGGTGCGGCCCCGCCCAGATGTAGAGGAACACCAGCGCCCAGAAGTGCATGATGGACAGGCGGTAGGAGTATACCGGCCTTCCCGCGGCCTTGGGCACGAAGTAGTACATGATGCCGAGGAAGGGCGTGGTCAGGAAGAAGCCCACGGCGTTGTGGCCGTACCACCATTGCACCAGCGCATCCTGCACGCCCGCGTAGATCGGGTAGCTCTTGGTGAGCGACACGGGGATCGCCAGCGAGTTCACCACGTGCAGGACCGTGATCGTGACGATGGTGCCCATGTAAAACCAAAGGGCGACGTAGAGGTATTTCTCGCGACGGATCAGCAAGGTGCCGAAGAAGTTGGCCGCGAAGACCAGCCACACGACGGCCAGCGCGATGTTCATCGTCCACTCGAGCTCGGCGTATTCCTTGCTGGTGGTGATGCCGAAGAGGAATCCGACGCCGCCGATGAGAATGACGAGTTGCCAGCCCCAGAAATGGAACCACGACATGAAATCGCTGAAGAGTCGGGTCTTGAGCAATCTCTGCATCGAGTAGTACACTCCGCAGAAGATGGCGTTGCCCCCGAACGCGAAGATCACCGCGTTGGTGTGCAGGGGACGCAGGCGCCCGAAGTTCAGGTACTTCCCGTCGAAGTTGAAGCGCCAGTCGGCGAGCTGGAGCGCCAGCGTCAGGCCGACCAGCATTCCCGCCACGCCCCAGAACAGGGTCGCGATCAGGAACGCCTTGACAATCTTGTCATCGTACCGGATGGTTTTCATGGGGACTTCCTCGGGTGTTGCCCTTCCCCGGAGGCGTTCTCCGGGTGGTTGGATGAAGGTTGTTTTTTTGCGGTCTCACGGTCATCGAACAGGATGCGCCAGGGCGGGCTGTCGAGGTCATCGAACTGCCCGCGCCGAATGGCGAACAGGCAGGCGACCACGAACCCTGCGGCAAGCGCCACGGACACGGGGATCAGGATGTAAAACACCGACATCTCAGGGGATTCCGCTTGCGGCCCACTCGCGGGCCCGGTCCTCGTCGACGGGAGTGTGCCGCCCCTCGAGGCCGGGCAGACTGGTCAGGTAGTGCGTGATCGCCCAGATGTCCGCGTCCGACAGGGAGGCCCCGAACGGAGCCATGCCGGTGCCGGGAACCCCGTCGCGGGTGGAGCGAAACACCTGGTGCGGCTCGGTGCCCTGCGTCCAGCGCTCGTCCGGATTCGTGAAGCTGCGCGGCGGCGGGGTGAAGGCCATGGCCGCGGGTCCCTTGCCGTCCGCCTCGAAGCCGTGACAGGCGGCACAGCTCGCCTGAAAAAGCGACTTGCCTCGCGCCACCGCCTCGGAAGTGGAGAGGAACATGCGGTAGTCTTCGGATGCCGCCTCGGCGGCAGGCTGCGGTGCGGCCGCGACTTCGACGCGCGGAGCATCCCCATAGGCGCGCAAGCCCAGTTTCTCGCCGTCGTGCACTCCCCAGATCAGCGCGACCGGAGTTCCGATCGCCACGATTGCGGCAACGATGAGATATTCTGCCATGCGCTGGTTCTTCATCGACGCGTGCTGATCCTGATGATCTTGTTGGTGTTGTTGTTCGCTCATGCCTTGCTCCCGTTGCGGATTTCTGCTTTCTGTTTCTTCATCGTTCCTGTCCGTCACCAAACCTTCACCCCACTACGCCCATTGCCCACTGTTCACTGTTCACTGCTCATTCCCTAATGACATCCCCCGTCATGCACATGCCCTCCCCCCGTCAGCATCGCGTAGGTGCGCCAGGCCGCCAACAGCAACATGCCGACGCCGAGCAGGATATGGAATGTCTTGCCCTTTGGGAACCACTTGCGGGGAAAGGCGAGAAAAAGCGGAAGCGTGCCCGCTCCGAGAAGCAGCATCCCCGCTCCCCCCTGCCAAACGCTCTCCGTGCCCGCAGCCCAGGCAAACCCGGCCTGCGTGGTGACACAGGGCAGAAATCCCGCAATCAGTCCGAGCAACAGCAGCCTTCCCAACCCCGGCCCCGAGGCTCCGGTCAGGGGTGCGAGGCGATGGGTCAGCCAGCGCCCGTAACGTTCCCCCCACGAAGCGGGCCACAGGGGAACCCCCAGAAACTTCAGGCCGATCAATAGATAGAGCCCCACCCAGATCCACCCCGCCCCGCCACCGAAGCGGTTTCCGAACGCCAGCCCGAGGCCGCCCGCGGCGGCACCGATCAGCGCATAGGTGATCACGCGACCGACGTGGTACACCCACAAGCCGCCCGAACGCCGACGCGCCAAAAAAAGGTGAATCGGGCCGCACATGGCCGCGCAATGCGCGAAAGCGCTCAAAATTCCGACCGAGAGAGGGAATGCGAAAATGCCAAAAAAACGTAAGACGCCTGCGTCGGGGGCAAGGGAGAGCGAGGAAAACATCAGCGGGCCGAGTGTGGTGGAAGAATGTTGCGCACGCATCTCTCCGGACAATGATGTCCATAGATATACCCCCGTTGGGCGAAAAAATCAATGGATAATTTCATCCATTTTATGAAGGGCGCGATGCTTGTGGGGATTTTCGGGAAGATTGATGAATTTGTGACCGGTTGGCAGAAATACGGGGAGATGGGGGGACCCCGTGGCGTCCGCGCCCCGTCGTGGGGCCGGGGGATTTTCCGGTTCGTGGAGGGAAATCGCGCCCGTGCGGTGGATGGATGATTTTCTCAAATTTTCTCGCATTTCGTGTGTTTTTTTTTGTCCTCGGCAGTAGATTTCATCCCGTTCGTCCCTTGGATCGACGAATTTTCAGGCGAAAAACAGCTGAATCGGCCGTCCGGAAACCGACCGGAGCTGGCGAAATTCACGATTTTGGGGATTTTTGGCAGGTTTGTTTGAATCCGGGCCACCATTGAGTGGCCGTACCGAAGAAGAAAAGGAAGCGATGAAGATGCGGAAACCGAATCCCCTGTTCGCGACCGGGCTGGCCTTGGGCCTGCTGGGCGGAGTCTTCACGGCGGAAGCCCTGGCCAAGGCACCATTCGAACCCTCGGCCCACCGCGGCCAAGTCGTTTACCAGAAGGCCTGCGCTTCCTGCCACGGCGAAAATGGAGACGGCAAGGGACAAGGCGCCGGGCCGCTGGTCCCGAAGCCCCGCGACTTCACCACCGGGCTGTACAAGTTCCGCTCCACTCCGATGGGCGAGGTCCCGACCGACGAAGATCTGCTACGGGTGATCGATTACGGGATTCCGCACACGCAGATGCCGGGGTTCAAGTTTGTGCTGACGGCGCAGGAGCGAGTGGATGTCGCGGAATACCTGAAGCTTTTCTCCGACCGGTTCGAGGACGCCGAGGGCGTTCCGGTCGTGAGCGTGCCCGAACCTCCTCCGACCTCTCCGGAATTCGTGGCTGAGGGCAAGATGGCCTACATGGCGCTGGACTGCTGGTCTTGCCATGGTCCACGCGGCAAGGGCGACGGCCCTGCGGGCGGCATGCTCTTCGACGCTTGGGGCGAGCGCATCAAGCCCTTCAATCTGACTTTCGACCGCTACAAGGGCGGCGAGGACGCTGCGAGCATTTACCGCACCCTGCACACTGGCCTGAACGGAACCCCCATGTCGGCCTTCGGCGGCGCATTCGTGTACGGCAGCGACCGCCCGGTGAATGAGGCTGCGCTGGGCTCCGTGTATTCGCAGGAAGAGATCGACGCGCTGAAGGAGTACTTGCGCGCCCAACCGACGCAGGCGGCCATCCGCGCCCTCCCCCGGGCGGAGCGCGATGCGCTGACCGAGCAGCGCAAGTGGGCGATGGTGCATTACCTGCGCTCGCTGCAGCGCAAGCCGACCTTGATTGAATGGCTGTTTGTCCGCGACACGGAAGTGACGCACTAGGAGCGATGACGATGAATACCCGCAAGACCTTGAAAACCACCGCCTTTGCCGGCCTGCTCGGCGGTGCTGCGTTGTTCCTGCATGCGTGCCTTCTCCCTGTCGGGGATGGGGAGGGGTTGAATGAGTCAGGAGATGTCGAGCCGCCCATCATTACACTTGTCGATATCCGGCCACTTTTCCAATCGAATGGGTGCGCTTCCTGTCATGGCGGTAACTCTCCGTCTGGCGGCCTTCTTCTTAATAGTTTCGAAAATGCGCGGGATGCCTTCTTCATCATTACGGCTTCGGATACCACTCCACGCGCATCAAGCACGACACCTAGCGAACTTCTGGTTGTCCCGGGCGACCCTGATGCGAGCCATCTTTACAAGCGAATCACAAGTACTGATGCAAACTTCCAAATGCCACCCACAGGTCAAAGAATGAGCGCTCCAGCAATTGCGCAAATCCGGCGCTGGATCGAAAACGGCGCACTGATCGTAGCACCCGACACTACGAACGCCCCTTAAACCAGTCGAATCATAATGGAACCCCAACCCTTGGCCACTGACAACACCGTGAGGTCGCAGAGATGAAGATTATTTGGGCAATCGCCATAGCTTTGGCTACCACCGCCGCTCATGCAGAACCTTATATGGCTGTGCGTACTGGAATGAAATGCAGTCAGTGCCACGTCAACCAAAGCGGGGGGGCTGGACGTACCGAATATGGTCACGCCTATACCCAGTACAAGCTTGTGCTGGAACAAACACAAAAGTTCTTTCGCGAGCATCATGATGAGGGAATGACCTCATTCGATCCCCGCCTGAACGAGTCCGTCACGCTTGGCGCAAATTTCCGGACAGAGCAGTTCATGACCCGTGAACAAGGTGCCGCCCCGGGAGATAGGCAACACAGCATTTCTGAGGCCAATATCTATCTGAATGTTGAGCTGGTCAAAGATTTCCTCTCATTTTATCTAGATCAGACAATGGCCCCCGGAAGCTCCGCCAACAGAGAGATGTGGGTGATGGCCCGTAACCTTCCTTTCAATAGCTATGTCAAGGTCGGCAGAACTCTTCTTCCCTACGGCCTTCGCATTATGGATGACCAAGCGTTCATCCGCGCCCAAACCGGATACACATACGGTCGTCACGACCTTGCAGGAGAAATCGGTTTTGAGCCTGGTCCCTTCTCTGTCATCGCAAACCTGACCAATAATCATTTCTCAAGTGTCGGCTCGATCATTTTCAGAAACTTTCGGATCGGTGGCTCTTATGGAGCGACGACCGAGGGCGAGAAATTCGACACCTACGGACCGTTCGTTGGTGCGAACTTCGGCCGTTTCACAGCCATGGCAGAGGTCGATTTCATTGAAGAGGCTTCAGCTGACTCCACAATCCGGCGAGTGGCTCAGTTTTATGAGGTCAATTTCCTCCCGTTGCAAGGAGTCAACCTCAGGACGACGTACGAGTATTTCGACCGTAACACAAAGATTGCCAACCGTAAGGATGGTCAGTCTCGCTGGACATTCGGAGCGGAAGTCTTTCCCGTCCAGTTCCTGCAGCTAGGCTTGTACTATCGCCTGAATCAGTTCATCCCGCAAAATGATGGTGCCAACCAAGATGTGATCATCAGCCGGGTTCACGTCTTCTTCTAGCCCAGCCCGGCCGCTTCGATACACCACCCCATCCATCGAATCGTCCGCTAAAGGCGGACTCGATCGAGAGACTGGGGCGGTACTCAGCGACCGGCTCCTTTTTCCAGAAACCGTGACTTTGTAACTTCACCCCGAACGCAGAAATCACTCCAAGGAGACCCCCAATGCTCGCCAAAATCATCGCCCCCGCCTTCTTGCTCGGTGCCGGCCTCGCCCTCGCGGAAACCCCTGCCCTTGAGAAAGATCTCACCAAGTTCGACCTCGAAGACGGCAAGGCCGTCTACGGCATGTACTGCGCCACCTGCCACGGTGCCACCGGAAAAGGCGACGGTGCCGCCGCCGCCGCGTTGAATCCCAAGCCCCGCGATCTGACCGACGTCGAATACATCACCACCCGCTCGTGGGAAGACCTTCGCGAAGTCATCGCCCAAGGCGGCGCGAATGCCGGCATGTCGGCGCTGATGCCCGCCTGGAGCGGCGCGCTGAGACGGGCGCAGATCGACAACGTGCTGGCCTACATCCTGACCTACAGCCAGGCGGCGGCAGAGTAATCCTCTCGCCGAAAAACCACCGTAA